>NZ_JBEXVE010000023.1:0-151904 GCF_040629205.1 Streptomyces sp. NPDC005962
TCAAAACACACGCCCCCCCCCCACCCCCCCACCCCCCCCCCCCCCGCGGCCCGCGGCCCCCCCCCCCCCCCCCGGGCGGGGGGGGGGGCCCCCGGGGCCCCGGGGGCGGGGGCGTCAGTCCGATGCGCCCGCGGCCGTCTTACGGCCGGTCGCGTCCGACGCCGGGACCGCCCGCGCGGCACCCGCCGAACCCGGACCGTCGTCGTCCGTGTTGAGCGAGGCGAGGATGGCGTCGCGCTCGGGGGTGTCCTCCGGCTTGAGGTAGCCGATGGCGATGAAGAGCACGAGCGAGACCGCGAGCGGGACGGCGACCTGGTACTCCAGGTTGACGCCGCCCTCGACCGCGTCGTTGATCGGGTAGTTGACCAGGTAGAAGGCGATCAGGCCCAGGCCCCAGCTGGTGAGCGCCGCCGTCGGCCCGGACTTGCGGAAGGCCCGCAGCATGCCGAGCATCAGCGGGATCGCGATCGGCCCCATCAGACCGGCGACCCATTTGATGACGACGGTGATGATGTCCCCGAAGAAGTCCGAGTTCACCTGGGTGGCGATGCCCATGGACAGGGCGAGGAAGAGCAGTGTGGTGTAGCGGGCGGCGAGCAGCCCGGTGCGGGTGCTCCACTGCCGTACGGACTTGAAGATCGCGGGCATGATGTCGCGCGTCACCACCGCGGCGATCGCGTTGGCGTCCGAGGAGCACATGGCCATGGTGTGGGAGAAGAAGCCGACGATGACCAGCCCCAGCAGACCGTGCGGCAGCAGGTGTTCGGCCATCTCGGCGTACGAGTCGGCGGGTTTGTCCGTCTTGATGATCAGCGGCGCGACCCACATCGGGAAGAACAGCACCAGCGGCCAGACGAACCACAGGACGGCCGACAGCCGGGCCGAGCGCTTGGCGGAGTGGGCGCTGTCGGTGGCCATGTACCGCTGCGCCTGGTTCCACATGCCGCCGTTGTACTCGAAGGTCTTGATGAAGAGATAGGAGAGCAGGAAGATCAGCGTGTACGGGCCGACGGTCGGCTCGGTGTGGCTGTCGGGCAGGTCGTCCCAGACGGTCCAGAGGCTGCTGACGCCGCCCAGTTCGTTGAGCACGGCGATCAGCATCGCGATACCGGCCACGAACTGGATGACGAACTGGCCGAGTTCGGTGAGCGCGTCGGCCCACAGCCCGCCGACGGTGCAGTAGACGGCGGTGACCGCGCCCGTGATCAGGATGCCCTGGTTGAGCGAGACTCCGGTGAAGATGGAGAGCAGGGTGGCGATGGCCGCCCACTTGGCGCCCACGTCGACGATCTTCAGTAACACCCCGGACCAGGCCAGCGCCTGCTGAGTGGGCAGGTTGTAGCGGTTCTTGAGGTATTCGAGGGGCGAGGCGACGCGCAGTTTGCTGCGCACCCGGTTCAGGCGCGGCGCGAAGAGGCTCGAGCCGATCGCGATGCCGATGGCGATGGGGAAGGACCAGGTGACATACGAGGTGATGCCGTATTGGTAGGCGATGGCCGCGTAACCGGTGAACATCACCGCGCTGTAGCCGGACATGTGGTGCGAGATGCCCGAAAGCCACCAGGGCATCTTGCCGCCCGCGGTGAAGAAGTCGCTGACGTTGTCCACACGTTTGTGGGACCAGACGCCGATGCCGACCATGACGCCGAAATAGCAGATGAGCACAGCCCAGTCGAGACTGTTCATGTCCCCTCCCAGGGGTCCGCCTTGTGAACGGGAGCGCACTTCGCCGCGACGTTCTCTGGGGCGATTCCCCCGAGCGGGAGCGGGGTACTTCCGGGATTGAACCGCTTGTCCGGGTGGCCGGTCAAGGGTTCGAGAGGTCACGAATATGAACGCAAGTCAGAAAGAAGAACGACTTTACGTTTTCTTGACCTGACGGGGCGTTGTCGTGCACGCGTTCGCGAATCCATCCTGAGCGGGCACTTCGTCAGACGCACACCCACGCATCGATGGGTCGGACGGGAGCGGGAGCCCGGAGGCCGGACAGGAGTCGCGCTAACGCATCAGTTCACCGGCGTTCACCAGCAGCGACTGTCCGGTGATCGCCCGGGCCCGGTCGGAGGCCAGGAACACCGCGGCCTCCGCCACATCGCCGTCCGTCGCCAGGTCGGGCAGCGCCATCCGGCCCGCGAGCCGCTGTTCGATCTCGGCCTCGGGTACGCCTTCGGTGTGCGCGGCGAACTGGACGTACGCCTGCACCGGCGGCCCCCACATCCAGCCGGGCTGCACGGTGTTGACCCGGATGCGGTGCGGGCCCAGCTCGCGCGCGAGCGAGTACATCGCCGAGGTGAGCGCCCCCTTGGACGCCGCGTACGCGGCCTGCCGCACCTCGCTGGGGGCGGCGACCGACGACTGGGTGCCGATGAGCACCACCGCGCCGCCGTTCCGCTTGAGGGCGGGGAGGCAGGCCCGGGTCATCCGCAGCGTCCCGAACAGGTTGACGTCCACCACGCGCTGCCAGGACGTGAAGTCGGCGTCCTCAAGGCCGCCGAAGTGGCTGTCCAGGGCTGCCACGTTGACGACGGCGTCGATCCGGCCGAAGCGGTCCCGGGCGAGCGCGGCGAGCGCCTCGCACTGGGCCTCGTCCGTGATGTCGGTGGCCCGGTGGGCGGTGCGGGTGCCGCCCGGGTCGATCTCCTTCGCGATCCCGGCCAGCCGCTCCCCGGTGCGCGCCCCGAGGACCACATCGGCGCCCTCGCGCAGGCACGCGGCGGCGACGCGGTGGCCGAGGCCGGGGCCGACACCGGAGACGATAACGGTTCTGCCGCTCAGCATGGGTCCTCCCTGGGGGCTGACGCCGCGTCAGGTTAGGCGCCCCGCCGAGAGAAGGCCATACGCTCGCGGCCACGATGCCGCGCGATACCGCCGCGCTATGTCCGCGCCGGGCTCATGGACTCCTCGGCCGCTGCTCTCGGGCCGTCCTGCGGGACGGCGCCCTGGAGTCCTAGCTCGGACACCAGCCGCAAAGTAGCCGGATGATCACGTGCTCGCCGCTGGGGCGGCCTGCTAGTCATGCTCGCGGAGCATCCGCATGACGGTGGCGGGCGGTCGAGGCGCGGGTGTACCCGAGGCGGACGTGCCCGACCCCGTCATTTCGTGGCAGCTCCGCGAGCAGAGGGCCGTGTCGCCGGTGATCGCCTGCCTGCGATCACCGGCGAAGTCGAGAACGGTACTCGCCCGGGGGCATGCCTCGGGCACGTCGGAAGGCCCGGCTGAAAGCGTGCGGAGAGGCGTAGCCGACCGCGCCGGAGATCGACTCGACCGGCTCGTCGGTGTCGCGGAGCCGGACGGACGCCAGGTCCATGCGCCACTGCGTCACGTACGCGCCGGGCGTCTGTCCGAGCGCGGACCGGAAGTGCCTGGACAGCGTCGTCCGGGAGACCGCCGTCGCGGCCGCCAGGGACTCGGTGGTCCAGGGGTGTTCCGGTCGGGCGTGGACACATACCAGGGCGTCGCGCACGACCGGATCACGCATCGCGCCCAGCCATGAGCCGGACTGCTCCTCCGGGTGGCGGGCCAGCCAGACGCGTACGAACTGGATGAGCAGAAGGTCGACGATGCTGTTGACGGCGGCGGTGGTGCCGATCTGCGGCTGCGCGAGCTCCGCCGTGAGAAGCTCGACGGTCTTTCTGAGCTGTGCGTTCTCCCGGCTCGTGACGTGCATCGGCCGGACGAGGGAGGTGAGCACCGGCGTGCTCACCTCCGGGTCCTGCTCATAGCGCAGGACGAGCACTTCCGTCTGCGCCGGCGTCGAGCCCAGGTGCAGGGCGCTGCCGTCGGTGAGGGCCTGGTTCGTCGCCTTCCGGTCACAGGGACCCATCGTCGTACTGGACCCGCCGGCTATCCCGTGGGCGGTGCCCGGCGACAACAGGACGGCGTCTCCTGCCCGCACCTCCAGGGGTTTCCCGCCCAGGACGTGGAGCCACATCGTGCCACGGGACACCACGTGCAGTGCCGCTCCCGGGGAGGAGTCCAGCCACAGGCCCCAGGTTCCTCCGGCCTTCAGTACGACCCCGAGCGCCCCTCGCGCACCCGATACACGCAAGGCCTCCGCGAGTACGTCCATCGTTCCATTCTCGTCGTCGGGCGTCAGACCACGTCAAGAACGATCTTTCCGTGCACCGTCCGCGCGAACAGTGCCTGGACGGCGTCGTCCACGTCCTGCCAGCCGCCTCGCAGTCCGACCGGTGCCGAGAGCCTCCCGGCGGCCATGAGGCCCAGCAGGTCCGTCAGCTCCCCGCTGGTCGGCGTCATGTCGCCGTAGGTGGCGATGGAGCGGGGTTCGCCGAAACCGAACAAGACTCCTGACGGAAACGTGGTGTCCTGCCCCGAGGAGTAACCGACCACGTGGATGGTGCCGCCCTCGGCGAGGAAACTCCACGCCTGGGCCACCAGCGGCCCACCGACCGTGTCCAGGACGAGGTCGAACCGGCACTCGGTCTCGGCCAGGTCGGTCAGGACCTTGTCGGCCCCGAGTTCGCGGAGCCCGGCGGCCCGGTCCGGCGAACCCACGAGTGCCGTCACCCGGGCGCCCGCCAGCGCCGCCAACTGGACGGCGAAGTGCCCCACGCCCCCGCTGGCGCCGGTGACCAGCACGTCGCGCGCCAGCAGGGAACGCTTGCGCAGCACCCGCAGCGCGGTGACTCCCGCGATCCCCAGCGCGGCACCGTCGGCCAGATCCACGCCCTCGGGGACGGTGCCGAGCGAGGCGGGGCTGACTGCCACCCGCTCCGCCCACGCGTGGGCGGACATCCCCAGCGCGACGCGCGTACCTTCGGGTGGCCCCGAGCCGTCGGATGCGGCGCGCACCACGACGCCGGCCGCGTCGTGGCCGTGCACAGCGCCGGCCGGCCACTGGTGCACGTAATTCAGCTCTCCGAAGTTGAGACCGATATGCCGTATCTCGACCAACGCCTCGTCGCCGGACGGCACGGGCTCATCGACATCGGCGAACCGGACGGGTCCGGCCTCGCCGTGATCGACCACAAGGGCGCGCATGGGTGTGTTTCCTTCTCTGGTGGATGCGCCTGAACACTCGGCGCGGCAGCGGACGGAGTGCGCGAATGCCGCACTGCCGCCTCCTTGAAACCCTACGCAGGACCAGCGCAGCGACCAGTCCCGTGAGAACCGATCAGTTGACGATCTGTATCAGGCGGCTGGTGTCCGGGCTGGGACTCCAGGGCATACCGGGCATGCCGCACCCCTCCCCAGCTGACGCTTTGTCAGCTACACCTGATGGGTATGACGAGCGACGCGAGCGAGGACACCCGTGCCGAGCAGTACGGCGAACTGGCCTCCGTCGGGCCCTACGGGGTGCGCCCGGGGCACGCCCTGATCACCATGGTCGAACCGCATCCCGGCCATGAGTACGCGTACAACCGCTGGTACGAGGACGACCACTTCATCGCGGGCGCGATGGCCATGCCCTGGATCTACGCCGGCCGCCGCTGGGTCGCCACCCGCGATCTCCAGCGTCTGCGCTACCCGGAGAAGTCGGCGGTGGCCCAGCCCGTCACCGCGGGCTGCTACCTCACCGTCTACTGGCTCACCGAGGACCGCTACGCGGAGCACATGCGGTGGACGGTCGGCATCAACAAGCGGCTGAACCGGGACGGCCGGGTGTTCCAGGAGCGCACCCACGTCCTGACGGCCTTCCACGACCGGGAGGCGACCGTCTACCGGGACGGGGCGGCCGGGCCGCGCGACCACCATGCCCTCGACCACCCCTACGCCGGGCTGGTCCTGGAGGTCGTCGAGTGCGGGAGTCCCGAGCGGCGCGGGGAGCTGCTCGACTGGCTCACGGCCCGCCATCTGCCCCGGCGCCTGGCCGGTTCGCCCGCCGCGCTGGTGACCGTCTTCCGCCCGACCCCGCTGCCGTCGGACCGGATGGCGTACGTCAAGCAGGTGGAGGGCGTCGACACCAGGCTGACCCTGCTGTGGTTCCTGCAGTGCGATCCGCGCGAATGCTGGGAGGAATTTCTGACGGGTCTCGACACCGAGGTGGAACGGTCGGGTCTGGGCCGGGTGGAATTCGTCGCGCCGTTCATTCCGACGATTCCCGGTACGGACCAATACGTCGCGGAGCTTCGATGAAGGCAATGGAAACCGAAATGCGACGAGCCCTCTCGGCAGGGACGGCGGCCGGTCGAGAGGGCTCGGTTGCTGAGATGCGAAACTGCGGTTCTACGGAGCCGGACCGCGCTGCCGCGGCCGGTCGAACAGCAGGATCAGCCGAGGTCGAAGGCTCCGCCGTGGACGTCGGCGACAAAGGCCGACCAGGAGGCGGGGGCGAAGCTGAGCGTCGGACCGTGCGGGTCCTTGGAGTCGCGCACGGCGATCTCATCGACGACCGGGGAGGCGACCTCTACGCAAGCGCCGTTTCCTGCGGAGTACGAGGATTTCACCCACGCACTCGTCTTTCCCTGCTGAATGGACACAATTGCTCCGATGCGTCTTGTTGAGGAGATGCACCCCCGTTTGGAGGCGAGGCCGACGTTACTCGTCAACATCGTCAGGAAAGGTGGCCATTCACTCGACCGGATGGCATATTCCACCGTCCCCTTCCGCGGTGGGGTGCGGAGGTGTACCCTCCGCGCCCGCTCCCGACCGGCGTCGTCAGCCCTCCCCGTGCCGACGCGCGTGGTCCTGCGCCACCTCGGTGATGAACTGGCGGCTCTGGTCCACGTTCAGCGCCTGGGCCCGCAGATGCTCGTACATCATGCTGTAGCTCTGCACATCGGTGAGCTTCTCCAGGTAGAGGTCGCTCGTCACACCCTCCAGATAGACGACGCTCGTATCCGACTCGTCCGAGAACTCCAGGATGGTGAACTGCCCGCTCATGCCCGGGTGCGAGCCCATGCCGAACGGCAGCGCCTGCACCGTCACATGGGGCTCGTGGCTCATGCGGACCAGATACTCCAGCTGATCGCTCATGGTCTTGTGGTCGCCGACCACGCGCCGCATCGCCGCCTCGTCCACCACGGCCCACAGCCGCAGCGGGCCCAGCGGATCGGTGATCCGTTCCTGCCGCCGCAGCCGCACCTGCACCCGCTGGGCGATCTGGTCCGGGGCGACCTCGGGCAGCGCCCCGCTGATGACCGCCTCGGCGTACTCCGGGGTCTGCAACAGCCCCGGCATCACCTGTGGTTCGTAGACCCGCAGCGATGCCGCGTCCGTCTCGAAGCCGATGTAGACGCTGTAGGGGACGTCGCCGAAGGCGTTCCACCACCCCTGCTGACGGGACTCCTTCGCCATTTGCATCAGGGAATCGACCAGCGCTTTGTCCTCGACCTTGTAAGTCCGGCAGAGGTCGCGCACATCGCGCTGGCTGATGCTGCGACGGCCGTTCTCCAGTCTGCTGATCTTCGACTGGGAGACCATCAACTCCTCCGCCACCTCCTCCGCCGTCATTCCCTTCTCCTGGCGGAGCCTGCGCAGTTCCTGGCCCAACCGGCGTCGCCGGACAGTGGGGCCGACGTTCGATGTCACAGGACGTGCACCTCCGGCTTCGTACTGCTGATACATGCTGTTCAGCAGCCTGCCACTACCGGACCCGGCCGCGCTGGGAAATGGCCCGACAAAGACCGTACAAAGGGTGATCGCACACATGCGCGGGGCGGCGGGACGGCCGGTCGTCCGGAACGGCCGTCCCACCACCCCGCGCTTCAGCGGCTCCCGGACCGGGTCGGTGAGGACTGCGGTGCGGTCGGTGGAGCGGAATGGTGCTCGGTGGTGCTGTATCGGTTCTGCGGGCTCTGGCGAGCCTGGTTGGTGCCCTGTGTTGCCCTGTAGACGCCCCGTGGTGCCCTGTGGTGCCTCTTCAGTTCGCCGAGTTGCCTCGGGGTGGGGACCCGGCGCTCATGAGTGCCGTACGGCCTCCTGAGGCTCCCTGGGGGCCTCCTGAGGACGGGTCGGCGCGCTCAGCGCGCTCCGACGCGGTCCATGCTCCCGTGGCGGGACGGCTGGGCCGGAACCCCCGCCGCGGGCTCCGCCACGGCGCGTGCTCCCGGCGGTCGGCCTCCGGCCGGTGCGCGCCGTGGCTGCGCCGCGACACCGTTCTGCACGTCCATCACGGCGTGCGCCACCAGACCGCCCATCGGGTCGTGCCTGATCAGGTCCCGGAGCCTGGAGCGCGAGGAGCGCCCCTCGTTCCCGGGATACAAGTGCTTGCCGAGCCCGACCGCATGGGCCAGGGCGGCGAGCGCGGCGGTCCGCGGGTCCGGCGGTACGCCGGTGCGGATCGCACTGTCCAGCCGGGCCCTGATCTCCCGGCTGATCACCGACTCCGTCGCCTGATAGCGCGTCGTCGGCAGTACCCCGCACATCTGGCCCGCCACGGCATGCACCATGCCGCACCGCTCCAGGTGCGTGAGATACGTCTGGCGCAGCCCCAGGCGGGGCCCGCCGATCCAGTGGACAGCCCGAACCGGACTGCCGCGACGGCGCAGCAGTTCCAGTGCGGAGTCCAGAGTTGGATCTCCTGTCGGCCGTGGCATCACCACGGCGATACGATCCCCGTCAGGGGCTATCCGTCCAGCCAGAGCCAGCTCTACTAGCTGTGCCCCGGCAAGACCGAGGTCGAGCGACTGCGGCTGCGCCGTGGTACCCGTGGTCGGGTCCAGGGCGAGCAACAGAAGCTCCTCCGGAATTGTTCTGCGGCTCCTGCCCATCCATGCCTCCCCGCGTGGATGAATGACAGGGTGACCCCTGCCACATTGGTCTGTCGAGAGTGCCTGGTGGATTTGAGTGGGAACCGGTAGGTATGTCTTTCTCGTCTAGCGGGTGAGCGATCACCCTGAGGCGCTCTCCGGCGGTGGCGTTGCGCGTCCGCACGTCGGGCACACAGGACACTGGTTGATGGTTTGTAATGCGGGACGCGGCGCCAGGAGGCGCCCGGCGCCCCGTGTGACGTATCGAGGAGGCATCGGTGGCGGGCGAGTCCCCCGGCAAGTCGGATCAGCAGAAGTCGTCGGGGGAGACGGCTCGGGGAGCACGCGATCCGCGGCTCACGGCCTTCCGTGAGGGGGAGGCCGACGGCGTGCGCTCGGCGGTCGCCGTCGCCGAGGACGCGTCCGAGTCGGCTCCCGAGGAGTCCAGTGCGGCGTCGGCGGAACCGGAATCGGAGCGTCCGGAAGCTGCGGGCGACGACAGTGCGTCTGATGTTCGCGAAAGCGAAGACAGTGAATCGGTTGAAGCGGAAGCCGCGCCCGAGACGGCGTCCGGGGATTCCGAAGCGGACCCGCCGGAAGGCGGCGACTCCCGGCTGCGGGAGGCCGTCGCGGCCTGGGTCGCGTCCGACGAACCGGATGCGGGCGACGGCAAGCCGTCGGATGAGCCGGTCGACCAGGGGACGACGTCGCCCCCTGCGACGGACACGTCCTCCGGTGCCGAGGGCGCCGGGGGCGCCGAGGGCGACGACGCCGAGCAGGCCGCGTCCGGTGTGAAGGGTGACGCGGGCGCGTCCGGCAGCGAGGGTTCGGCGAAGCCGGGCTCGGGCGACGCGGACGCGTCCGGCGACCCGGGTAACGCCGAGGCGTCCGGCAGCCGGGGTTCGGCGGAGTCCCGTCCGGCGAAGGCGGGCTCGGGCGCCGAGGGCGCTTCGGGCGCCAAGGGTGATGACGCCGAGCAGGCCGTGTCCGGCGGCCAGGGCTCGGGGAAGTCTCGTACGGCGAAGGCAGGCTCGGGCGACGAGGGCGTCTCGGGCTCGTCCGGCGCCGAGGGCGACGATGCCGAGAAGGTCGCGTCCGGTGTGAAGGGTGACGTGGGCGTGTCCGGCAGCGGGGGTTCGGCGAAGGCGGGCTCGGGCACGTCGGGCGCCAAGGGCGACGGCGACGACAAGGCCGTGTCCGGCGGCCAGGGCTCGGGGACGTCTCGTACCGCGAGGGCGGGCTCGGACGCCGAGGGCGGCTCGGGCGCGTCCCGCACCAAGGACGGCGACGCCGAGCAGGCCGTGTCCGGCGACGAAGGTTCGGCGAAGACGGGCTCCGGCGACGAGGCCGACGCCGATGGCGGCGACGACAAGACCGTGTCCGGCGGTGAGGGCTCGGGGAAGTCTCGTACGGCGAAGGCGGGCTCCGACGCCGAGTTCGGCGCGGGCGCGTCCCGCACCAAGGGTGACGACGCCGAGCAGGTCGCGTCCGGCGTGAAGAGTGACGCCGACGCGTCCGGCGGCGAGGATTCGGCGGCGTCTCGTACGGCGACGGCGGGCTCCGGCGGCGAGGGTGACGACGACTCCGGCGATGCCGCGTCGGAGCGGTCGGTCGATCAGAAGACCGCGGCGTTCCGCACGCCCAAGTCGGCGGCCGACTCCAAGGGCGCCAAGGCCGACGCGGACGCGTCCGGTGGGCGGCGTCCGGCGTGGGCGGGCTCCGACGACGACGGCGACGACAAGGGCGACAAGGCCGCGTCCGGCGACGAGGACGACAAGCCGTCCGGGCGCCCGTCCATCGATCAGAAGACCGCCGTCTTCCGCGCGCCCAAGGTGGACGACAAGGGCGGCAAGCCCCTCGACCGGCCCACCGCCGCGTTCGGCGTGCTCCCGGAGAAGAAGAAGGGCGTCGACCAGCCGACCACCGCCATCAAGGCGCTCTCCGGCGATGAGGCCAAGAGCGGCAAGAGCGGCAAGAGCGGCAAGGACGGCAAGGGCGCCAAGGACGGCAAGCGCTCCGAGGGCGAGAACGAGCGCACCAGCAAGTTCGTACCGCTGCGCTCCACCGACGCCCCCGCCCCGGCGAAGGCGGCCGCGAAGGCTCCCGCGAAGGCCCCCGAAAAGGCGGCGAAGCCGGACACCGCTCCGGCGAAACCGGCCGACCTGCCGGAGACGGAGCGGACCAGGCAGCAGCCGCTGCCGCCGCAGACGCCGGACGGGAAGCAGCCCGCGCCGCTCGATCTGCTGGCGCAGCTGACGAACAAGCCGCCCAAGCCGGAGACGCCGGTTCGGACGGCGGTGCGGCGGGTCAAGATCTGGACGCCGCTGGCCATCCTGCTCGTGGTGCTCCTGGGGGTCGCCCAGGCGGTGCGGCCGCTGCCGGAGCCCGAGCTGAAGCTGACCGGCGACGAGTCGTACGCGTTCAAGGGCGAGAAGCTGGCCATGCCGTGGTCCGGTGAGGGCCAGTCCGCGGCCGAGGTCCAGGGCGTGGGCAGCCTGGGCACGTCGGGGGCGCAGAAGCCGGTGCCGATCGCCAGTGTCACCAAGGTGATGACGGCCTATGTGGTGCTCAAGAGCCATCCGCTGAAGGCCGGTGCCGAGGGCCCGCGCATCAAGATCGACGCGACGGCGGCCCAGGAGTCGGGGTCCGCCGACGAGTCGCGGGCGTCGGTCAAGGAGGGGCAGAGCTTCACCCAGCACCAGCTGCTCCAACTGCTGCTGATCAATTCCAGCAACAACATCGCCCGGCTGCTGGCCCGCTGGGACGCCGGGTCGCTGGACGCGTTCACCAAGAAGATGAACGACGCGGCCAAGAGCCTGGGCATGAAGAACAGCACCTACACCGACCCCAGTGGGCTCAAGGAGTCGACCAAGTCGACCGCGGCCGATCAGCTCAAGCTGGCGAAGGCGGCGATGGAGTCGGACGCGTTCCGTGAGGTCGTGGCGACGCCCAACACCGAGATCCCCGGTCTCGACGGCAAGATCTACAACAACAACAATCTGCTGGTGAAGCCCGGTGTGATCGGTATCAAGACCGGGTCGTCCACTCCGGCGGGCGGTGCGCTGATGTGGGGCGCGGTGCGGACGATCGAGGGCAAGAAGCAGCGGATTCTCGGGGTCGTGCTGGAGCAGCGCGCGCCCACCACGCTGGACGCCAGCCTCCAGTTGGCGCAGACGGAGAGCTACAAGCTGATCACCGCCGCGCAGGACGCCCTCACTTCGGCGACCGTCATCAAGAAGGGCGACGTCGTCGGCCAGGTGGACGACGGCCTCGGCGGTACGACGCCGGTCGTCGCCACCAAGGACCTGAAGGCGGTCGGCTGGGCGGGGCTGGACGTCGACATCAAGATCGGTGACGGCGGCAAAACCATTCCGCACTCGGCGAAGGCGGGCACCGTCGTCGGCGAGGTGACCGTGGGGACCGGGCCCGGTCAGGTCAAGGCGCCGGTGGCGCTGCAAAACGACTTGTCCGAACCGTCCTTCGGGTCGAAGCTGATCCGTGTTTCCTGACGTCCTCTGACGTCGCCGGGGCGTCTCCGGGTGTCCCCGGGGGCGTCTCCGGGTGTCCCCGGGGGCGTCTCCGGGGCGTCCCAGAGGCGTCCCCGGGACGTCTTCCGACCCGGGCGGGGGCGCCGGCGCGAGAAGCCGCGCCGGTGCCCGTAGCCGCCTGGCGAACCGCCTTGCGTGCTAGCGTCGCATGATGTCCCCCGACCCTGACTCGCCCCGACCAAGGCGAACCGTGGGGAACCGGTACAGGGTTGAAAAGATGAACAGGGGCAGATTTCGGGGGAGACGGGGAGAGCCGCAGTGACCACCGTGGAGCCGACACGGGCCGATAAAAACGGGAACTCGGAAGAGAGCACCGCGGCGCGAATACGCCTGCCCGCGCAGCGCTGGCCCACCGAGCCGGACGAGCGCGCTGAGGCGGCCCGCGGAGGTGAGGCGGTCGGCCGGGCGGGGGTTTTCCGGCGCGGCTGGGCCGCCCTGGGCCGTCCGGTGCCCGCCGCGCTGGCCGCCGCCGCGGTGCTGCACCTGCTGTGGGTGGCGCTGCTCGCGAACAGCGGCGGCGACCTGGCCGCGCAGGACGCCTGGGCGGAGTTCGCGCTTCAGCATCCGGACTCGGCGTACAACCTGGCCTGGTACGGCGGCATGCATCCGGTGTCGTACAGCGTCATCTCGCCGTATCTGATGGCGGTCCTCGGCGTGCGGTCGACCATGGTGATCGCCGGGACGCTCTCCGCCGGGCTGCTCGCCCTGCTGCTGGTGCGCAGCCGCTCGGTGGCGCGGCCGATGTGGCCCGCCCTGTATGGCGCGTTCGCGTTGGTCTGCAACGCGATCTCGGGCCGGGTGACGTTCGGGCTCGGCGCGATGTTCGGCCTCGCCGCGGTGGCGGTGATCTTCGCGTGGCCGGTGCGGTGGCGGTCCCGGCACTGGCACCACCGGACCGGGCGGTTCCTGCTGGCCGCCCTGCTGTCGGCGGTGGCGACCATGGCCAGCCCGGTGGCGGGCCTGTTCGTGGGCATCGTCGCGGCCGCGCTGTGGCTGACCAAGCGGCGCCCGGCCGCGTACGCGCTCGGTGTGACGCCGGTGCTGGTGGTCGCGCTGTCCGCGTGGCTGTTCCCGTTCTCTGGTGAGCAGCCGATGTCCATCGGCTCGGTGGTGCTGCCGCTGACCGCCGGGCTCGCCGGGTGGCTGCTGTCCCCGGTCGAGTGGCGCACGGTGCGGGTCGGCGCGGCGCTGTACTCGCTCGGGGTGGTGCTCACCTGGGTGATCCCGTCCCAGATCGGCACCAACATCTCCCGGCTGGGCATGATCTTCGGCGGTGTGGTGGTGATCGCCGCGCTGACCGGGCGCCCCGCCCGGCCCGCCCGCGCCGAGCTGCGCACCACGCGGGCCGGACAGCGCTGGCTCGCGCTGGTGCTGGCGCTCGCGACGGTCACGGTGTGGCAGATCGCCAAGACCACCGACGACGTCATCCACACCACCCCCTCGGCGTCCTGGGCCCGTGAGCTGGCGCCGCTGGTCGACCGGCTGAAGCGGGTGGATGCCGACCGGGGCCGGGTCGAGGTGGTGCCGGTGCGCAGCCACCGCGAGTCCTCCGCGCTCGCCCCGTACGTCAACCTGGCGCGCGGCTGGAACCGGCAGCGGGACCTGGACCGCAACCCGATCTTCTACGGCGAGAACACCCTCACCCCCGCGACCTACCACGAGTGGCTCAAGCGCTGGGCGGTGCATTTCGTGGTGCTGCCCGCCGACAATCCGGACAAGGGCGCCGAGAAGGAGTCCCGGCTGCTGGAGGACACCAAGCTGCCGTATCTGCAGAAGGTGTGGTCGGACGCCAACTGGAGGCTGTACGAGGTCGAGGACCCGACGCAGCTCGCCGACCCGCCGGCCACCGTGGAGCGGGCGGGCGCAGATCAGCTGGTGCTGAGGGTGAAGAAGCGCGGGCCGGTCCTGATCCGCATCCCGTACTCGCCGTGGCTGGGCCTGGTCGACTCCAAGGGGCGCAGCGTCCACGCGCCGAAGGCCGACCCGGGCGAGGAGCTTCCGGTCAACCGCCAGGGCTGTCTGACCACGCAGGTCGAGGACGCCGTGGACGGCCAGCCGGAGGACGAGTGGACCGTGCTGCACGCCCCGCGCCCCGGCACCTACCGGATAGCGGGCAAGTACCAGCTGCCGCGCGGCACGCCCTGCCCGAAGGAGATGGCCCGTTAACGACGTATGGCCCGGCAACGAGGTGACGACGTGACGACCGGCCGGGCCCCGGCCGGTCACCCGCAGACGGTCGACAGCCAGGTCCGTCCGGGCTCCCGGCGCAGATCCGTACGGACCTTCTCCAGGCTGGTCAGCAGCGCGTCCGGGCCCTTGCCGACGTCGCTGAGGTAGGCCAGGGCGGCGCGCTGGAAGGCCAGCCGCATCCGGATGGGCATGGCGTCGGACGCGTCCAGGCACAGCGAGCCGGAGTCCCCCAGCGCCTCGGCGATCGGCCGGGCCACGCCGTCGTCGCGCTGCACCTCGACCGGGACCTCGCTGTTGGCGAAGAAGGGGCGGGTGCGGCCGCGCGGGGTGCTCTGCGCCCAGGCCGTCTGCGCCCCGGCCGAGGCGAGGTACGCCAGGAGGCGGCGCGACTGCCGGGTCTGGTGGAACATCGCGGCGAAGTCCGCGGACACCTCCCGGGCGGTGGAGCCCCGGTCGGCGCCGGGGATCAGCCCGGTGGAGAAGGCGAACGAGGCACGGGCGCGGTCTTTTGGCGGGTAGCCGCCGCGTATGAACGAGCCCTGGTGCTCCAGCGCGCACGGGGGCCGCGCGGCGAACAGCTTCCGGCCCGCGTCCCGGAAGTCCGTGAGCAGCGCGGTGCGCGCCGCGCCCTTCCCGAACAGGGCGCCCCAGGTCCGCCACGCCTGCCCGATCCGGCGGTCCGTCCACTTCAGGCGGCCGGTCGCCCACGCCCCGTAGACGGCCTTGCCCTGCTGCTGGAGCAGGATGTCCTCGATCCAGTCGGTGCCCGGCCAGCCGGAGGTCGCGTCGCCGCCCATCCCGGCGCACCACTGGCCGTCCCGGGCGGCGAGCGCGGGCAGTTCGCGCCGGTGGTGGCGGCTCTTGTCGTACCAGACGATGCTCTTCAGGTCGGCCTTGACCGCGATGCCGTAGACCGCGCCGTCGCCGCGTGGCGCGGGCTTCCACAGCGGGCCGTAGGCGGCGAGGGTGGCCGGGGGAAGCACCTTCTCCAGGGGCACCAGGGCGTGCGCGTAGGTGGCCAGTTCGCCCGGGCTGGGCAGGACGGCGATGTCGGGCGGGGTACCCGCCTTCACCTCCGAGGACAGCACCTCGCGCAGCGCGGTGGTGCCCTGGTAGTCGACCCGGATGCCGGACTCGTCGGTGAACGACTTGAGCAGCTCGCGGAAGGCCGCGCCCTCGTCGCCGGTCCAGGTGGCCAGCACGCTGACGCTGCCGCGCGACCCCTGCCCGCCGGTGTCGCCCGCGCCGACCGCGGACAGCACCACCAGCCACAGCCCGAGGACGGCCGCGGTCACATGGAAGGAACGGGTCCGGGCGCTCATCGCGGCTGGAACCGGTACTCGTCGATGCGCGGCTGGAGCCCGATGAGGATCAGCGCCGCGAGAACCGCGCCGCCCAGCGGAATCCAGCCGACGGCCCCGGCCCGCCAGTGGGTGCCCCGCAGGTTCGCCGCCACCTCGTCGGCGGTCTCGCGGCCGTTGGAGCCGATGTCCGCGCGGTGCAGGGTGCTCCCCGCCGCGGCCAGCCGGTCCTGGGTCTGGGCGGTGAGGAGGCCCAGCGGTACCACCGCGATCAGCAGCACGGTCGCCGCGGCCAGCCAGGGGTTGACCAGCCTGCGGAAGCGGTGCCGCAGAGAGCGCTGGGTGCGCCACAGCAGCACCGCGAGGGTGCCGAACAGCGCGGGCACCAGCACCCACCAGGCGCACGCCAGCAGCCAGCCGAACGAGGTCTGCCCCCGCAGCACCTGCCGCTGCCCTTCCTGCACGGTGCCCAGCCGGGCCAGGATGCCGTCGTGGTCCCGGGTGAGCATGGCGGTGGCGTAGCTCAGATAGGCGTCGCGAAGATCGTCGTTGCCGCGGTTCACATAGGCCTGCTCGATGATGTCGCTGTAGGAGGAGACCAGCCCGGCGATGGTGAGCAGCGACTGCCGGGCCGCCTTGCCGCCGGTGGTGCTCTTCACGGCCTGGGCCAGGCTCTGGTTGGCCGTGGACAGTTCGTCGCGGTAGTCCTCGCCGAGCCCCTCGACGTCCGCGGTGGGGCCGGTGAGGCTCCCCTCGGCCTTGGAGTTGGAGGTGTGGAGGGCGTCGATCGCGGCGGCCACCTGGAGGATCGCGGGGGTCGACCGCTCGCTGACCGCCGTGGAGTTGCGGCTGACGCCGTAGTACGCGGCGAACAGCGCGGTCGCCGCCGCCGCCGTGACGACGAGCAGTGCGGTCAGCCGCCGGACCAGAAACGCGCGGGTACCTCTCATGAGACGGCCTCCGGGCGCAGCGGGGTGTCGCATTTCTGGCAGTACGCGGCGGTGGCGGGCGCGCTGCGGCGGCAGGACGGGTTGGGGCAGATCCGGTCCGGACCGGCGGGCGCGGTGGGGACGCCGGGAACGCCGGGGACATCGACGCCGGTGAAGCGGACGCTCTCCTCGGTCACGATCATCGCCGAGTTGAGGTCCAGCGGCCGGATCGGCTCCCTGATCCGCACCGCGCCGGTGGCCGCGTCGATGATGTGGACCAGCCCGCGCAGCCGCGCCAGCATCTTGGCGCTGCCCAGCCCGTGCGCGAGCCGGACGGCCCGCCCCCACTGCCGCCGGGCCTCCTCGCGGTCGCCCGCCTCGTACGCGTCGCAGCCCGCGGTGATGGCGTGGCCGAGGTCGGAGTCGGCGCCGTAGTGCGCCAGCCGGGGGTCGACGCGGGAGGACAGCAGTACGTCGTCGCTCCACTGGACGAGCACGGACCGGGCGGGCGGCGGCGGAAGTTCCGTATCGCCGACCGGTACGAGGTCGACGGCGGCCAGTTCGACGTCCTCGCCCACCGGATCGCCCTCGGGGTCGGCGAGGACGCACAGATGGAACTCGCGGGATTCGTCGCCCCAGGCGTCGGTGCGGCACTCCCAGGTGCGCGCGTCGGGCCGGGTGCCCTCGCCGGTGAGGTCGGCGCGGGTGGGGTGGACCTGCTTGACGAAGCCGATCCGGCCGCCCGCCCGGGTACGGACCCGGATGCGCATCCCGGAAAGGGCCTTGGCCATGGATGCGCGCGTCATCTCCTCGAACTCGGCGGCCAGCGCCGAGTCGTCCAGCACCGCGTCGGCGCGGCCGTGCAGCCGGCGCGTGATCTCCTTCAGCTCGGTGGCGTCCCAGCCGTCGCCGATGCCGCGCGCGTCGCAGGTGAAGTGCGGGGCGCAGGTGTCCAGCACCTTGTCCAGATACCCGGCGGCGTCGTGCTCGTTGCGGCCGTCGGTGAGCAGCAGGGTGTGCCGGATCGCGGCGGGGCGGCTGAGGTGGAGCCGCCGGGCGAGGTCCAGCCAGGCGCCGATGGCCGTACCGCCGATGGCGGGCAGCCGGGCCGCGACACGGGCGGCGGCGGCCCGGGTGTCGGGGCCCGCGACGGCCATGCCGCCCGGATACGGATATACGACCTGGGCCTGTTCGGTGCCCTCGATGATCGCGAAGTGGGTGCCGTCGCGCAGGACGCCGACGGCGGTCGCGGTCGCCCGGCGGGCGGCCGCGATCTTCGTCGGGGGCCAGCTCATCGACCCGGAGCAGTCGATGACGATGACCTCGGAGGCGGCGGTGCGGGCCGCGGCCGGGCCGAGCCCCCGGGTCTCGACGCTGATGACGGCGTGCATCTCGGTGCGGCCCGCGGCGGCCGGGAGGTACTTGTTCTGGTGCACGCGCAGCGTGATGGCGGGGCCGTCGCCCCCGGTGTCGCCGTCGCCCCCGGTGTCGCCGTCGCTCTCGGTGTCGGCGGGGCGGTCGCCCTCGGGCTCGTCGTCCCGCCGTGGATGGTCCTGGCTCATATGCTCCCCCTGTCAGACCCTTGTCGGACCGCTGTCGGACCCCCGTCAGACCCCGGTGATGGGCCGGACGGCGTTGGCGCGGTCGACCAGCGCCTCCAGCGCCTCCGGGCTGTCCGCCTGCCGGGCCAGTCGGCGCAGCAGCGCTTCCAGCCACGACCGCACCGAGAGCTCGTCGTCCCCTTCGCCGAACAGCAGCCCGGGGTCCGCCGGTTCGCCCCGGGCCGCCGGACGCGGCATCCGGTCGAGCGCGGCCTCCAGCACCTCCGCGGTGAGCCGGTCCCGGGCCTGCCCTTCGGCGCGTCCGTCGTCCAGGTACAGCCGCGGCAGCCGGGTCAGCACCTCCACCAGGTCCTCATCGGTGGGCCGGTCGTGCGGGTGCTTGCCGAGCCGCCCCGCGAGCACCCGTACGGTCGCGATCCGGGCGGCGTCGTAGTGGCGCGAGACCTTCGGGACCCGGTCGAGAACGGCCGCCGCCCCGTCCCGGTCGCCCGCCGCCAGCCGCAGCCGGGCCAGGCCGAAGGCGGCGCTGCCCTGGGAGCGGTTGCGCTCCCACACCGCCTCGTAGAACCGCCTGGCGGCCTCGTGGTCGCCCAGGTGCTCGGCGCAGTAGCCCAGCGCCAGCTTGGGCGCGTACTCGCCGGGCAGCGCGCTGTACACCTCGTCGAACGCCTGCCGCGCCCGGTCCACCGCGCCGCCCGCGAGCCGCAGCAGGGCGTGGTGCCAGGCGGGCCGCCAGTCGTACGGGGCGTCACTGCCGATGATCTCCTCGGCGGCCGTCAGTTCGGCGCCTGCCCGGTCCAGCGTCCCCAGGTCCAGATAGGCGCGGCAGATACGGAAGCGGATCTCGGCCGACGGGTACGGGAAGGCGCCCAGCTGCTCGATCAGCCGCCGCGGGCTGCTGTCGGTCGGGGTGTTGAGCAGGGCGGCGCCCGGGTCCGCCGCGTCCGGGAACGGCACCGGCAGCCCCGGCGGCACCTGGCGCGGAACGGGCAGCCCGTGCGCGAGGGCGCGGCGCGGATCGCCGTCCAGCCAGTGTTCGAGCCCCGGTATCCGGCCGAGCCCGGCGTCCAGCAGGGCGGCGGTGGGGGCGAACAGTGTGGACGGCGCGGGCTGCTCCTCCCGCAGCCGCAGTGCGTGGATCTCCCGCAGCACGCCCCACAGCTGCTCGGACATCTCGCCCGCCGACCCGAACCGCCGCCGCGGATCGCGGGCGGTGGCGCGGGCCAGCACCCGCCGGTACGACTCGGCGCCCAGCCCCGGCGGCGCCTGGGCGGGCCGCCGCGCCTTGTCGGACAGCGACCGCAGCGTCGCGCCGACGCCGTACAGGTCGTGGCGCTCGGTGAGGGCGCCGCCCCGCAGCGCCTCGGGGGAGGCGAACCCCTCGGTGATGACGGGCGGATCGCCGCCCCGCTGCCCGACCCGGCGGACCGCGCCCAGGTCGATCACCTTGACCCGGCTCTCGTAATGCATCACGTTGCTCGGCTTGAGGTCGCAGTACAGCAGCCGCTCGCCGTGCAGATAGCCGACCGCGCGCAGCACCAGACAGCCGTACGCCAGGATGTACTCGTACAGCCGCGGCCCGTCGTACGGCGGCACCGCGTCCGCGACGCAGTCCCGTATCTGGGCGAGCGTCATACCGCCGACGAACTCCATCACGATGTAGCCGGTGAGCCGGTCGCTGCCGGGCTCTTCGGGCTGGGTGACGTAGTTGATGATGCGGACGATGCCGGGGTGGTCGAGCATCGTCAGATAGCGGCGCTCCTCGACCGCCGCCCGCAGCGCCGCCTCGTCCTCGTTGTTGATCAGCCCCTTGATGGCGACGGGCTGCCGGTCGAGCTGGGTGTCCTCGGCGAGATAGACCCAGCCGAGGCCGCCGTACGCGACGCAGCCGATCACCTTGTACTGGTCGCCCAGCAGATCGCCGGGGCGCAGCCGCGGGGTGAAGTCGAACGGGTGGCGGCAGCGGGGGCAGACCCCCGACGACAGCGCGGGCTCCCCGTTGTAGGGCGCGCCCACGGTCTCCTCGCAGCCGGGGCGGCCGCAGATCTGGCCGCGGGAGGGGGGACGCGGATCGTCGAGCACGAGGTCGGTGAGGGAGGCCAGTTCGACCCGCGGCAGATCCAGCAGCCCGTCCCCGGCGTCCCCCAGCGAGAACCTCCGCGCCGCGTCCCGCCGCCGCACCCGCCTGGTGGCTGTGGTCCCCTCGGACCGGAGACTGGCGGTGGCGGTGTCGGGCCCGGCCGCTGCCGGGGGCGGAGTGGCCGGGGGCGGGGGAGCCGGGGCGGGTCTGCGGCCGCATTCCGGGCAGAAGCCGCGGGCGTTGACGCGGGCTTGGCCGGTGCCGGGGCAGTCGGGGCGGGAGCACGTCGCGGTGGCCGTCATGGAGCGTCCCCCTCCGGGGCGGAGCCCGGCGGTGTGTGCACGGCGCGGACGAAGCGGTCGACGGCGTGCCGCGCGGCCGCCACGTCGCACGGCACCGCGGTCAGTTCGCGGTGGGCGGCGCGCTGGAGCGGGAACAGCTCCCGGCGCTCCGAGGCGGCCTTCGCCCCGAGCAGCGCCGCGTACGCGTTGAGCAGGCCCTTCAGCTCCTCGACCTCGTCGCGCCG
The DNA here is from genome assembly GCF_040629205.1 of Streptomyces sp. NPDC005962. Taxonomy (NCBI): domain Bacteria; kingdom Bacillati; phylum Actinomycetota; class Actinomycetes; order Kitasatosporales; family Streptomycetaceae; genus Streptomyces; species Streptomyces sp. NPDC005962. Next base: position 20,788 of record NZ_JBEXVE010000023.1, read on the forward strand.
GGCGTCGGCCGTGCGCAGCGCCGCCTCCGCCCGCTCCCGTACCGCCCGTACCGCGTGCTCGAACGCGGCGAGCTTGGCGACGATGTGATGGGACCGCAGCTCGGGGTCGCCGCGCAGCCGGGTCAGGTTGATGCGCAGTGCCGGGGCCTGTGCCGGGTCGGACGCGGCGCGGGCGCCGGATGCGGTGGCCTCCCGCTCACGGCCGGTGGCCTCGGCGACCTGGGCGGCCAGTTCGTCCAGCCAGGCGTCGATCCGCTCCGGGGCGGGGCGGAACAGCCGCTCGGCCAGCCGCAGTCCGGGCGCGTGCGGATCGCGGAAGACGAGCATCAGCCGGGCGCCCTGGTCGGCGAGGAGCTTCATGAAGCGGATCAGCGCTTCCGGATCGCTCGCCCGGTCCAGCCCGACGGCCACCACGGTCAGCGGGACGGCGTTGGCCCGGATGCGGCTGAGCGGGGAGGTGTCGCCGGGGGCGCGCAGATCCATCCGGTCGGCGACCCGGCGGGCCACCTCGGTGTCGGTGCGGCCGGTGACGTCGATGGCCAGGTCGACGCTGCCCAGCGGCGGCACGGTGCCGTGCGGTGCGGCGGACACCGCCTCGTCGTCGCCGCCCCCGGACAGCTCGCGGTCGGCGAGGGTCACGGCGCGGCTGAGCGCCTCGTAGCGGCCGCTGTCGTCGTGCGCGATGACGACGGTCTCCACGTCGGCTACGCCTCCGGCCCGCCCGGCCAGGGGCGCGCGGCGCAGCCACAGGGCGAGCCGCTGCGCGAACGGGATGTCCAGCACACCGCCTTCGCCGGAGGTGAGCCGGGAGACGAGCCGGGCGTCGACCACCCGGTCGCCGCCGGTGAAGCGGTGGACGAGCGGGAGGTGGCGCAGGATCGTCTCGACGTGGATCATGTTCGACCGCAGACGGCGCTCGTCGGCGGGGACGCCGGGGGCGTCGTCGTAGCGGTTGACGATCATCCCGATGACATGGCCGGTCTTCACGTCCTCCACCCCGGCGCCGCTGCAGCCGAGGCGCACCACGTCCCCGGGGGAGTCCGGGATCAGCTCCAGCCACTCCGCGCGCGGGCCGACGGCACCGGCGATCTTCGCGTAGAACCAGGTGCCGTCGTCGTTGTGGAGAGGGAAGCCCAGGTTGCGGACCTGGCCCAGCGGCTCGGGCGACAGCCGGTACAGCGGCGCGGCGTGCTCGGCGGGCTGCGGCCGGTCCAGCGTCAGCAGCGCGATGTCACCGCATCCGTCGGAGCGCCGGGGCACCCAGCAGCCCGCGGCGACCCGCGCGGTCACGGGGGCGGCGTCGGGCACCTGCACCAGGTCGACGAGGACCCGTGAGGCGGGCACCGGGCGTCCGTCGTCCGGGATGACATGGGCGCACGTCAGCACGGTGTCGCCGCCCAGAAGGATTCCGGCGCCCAGGATCTCGCCGGTCATGCCGCGGATACGTACCCGCCAACACCCCCCGGCCAAGGACCCCTTGACGGGAATGCCCATCTCCGCCCCCATGCGGCAGAAGGATACGCCCGCGGAGGGCGGAAGTGACCCCTTCGTCCGATGGGTCACGGGATCGGGTGAGCGGACGCGGAACGACCGCGGAGCGGGCCCGGCCGTGCAGTACCGCCGTGCACTCCCGCGCGGTCACCGCGGCCCGGCGCGGGGGCCGTGACGACCCGCTGCGGCCGCGCGCCCCGCCATTCGAGTGATGCGGCGTCACACTTCTTGTGGACGGAGTCATTCCGGTGGATTACTGAAAATGTGCGGTATGGCCTCCGCCGGTATCCCCGGCGGACCGGCCCCCGCACCCTCGCCGGTCCCGGGCGCCAGGCGTACCGCGCGAGGGGGCTGGGCGGGCGTCCCCAACGACCCGGCCGGCGCACATCGCATTCTCCTGCGAGCGCGAGCGGGTCCGACCCGCCCGGCCCGTCCCTCCTCCATCCCTTCCCTTTCCGTCCCCTGAGCGGTCTCGGGCTTCCGGGCCCTCTCGGACTTCCGAGCCCTCTCGGTCTTCAGCAGGGAGACAACGCCATGCCCATCTCTCCGAACCAGGGATCGACCGGCGGCGGTACCACGGTCACCATCACCGGTACGAACCTCGCCAACGCGTCCGCGGTGAAGTTCGGCACCAAGAACGCCACCATCACCGCCAACACGCCCACCTCGGTCACCGTCACCTCGCCGTCGGGCACCGGTGCGGTCCCGGTGACGGTGACCACGCCGGGCGGCACCAGCAACCCGCTGACGTTCTTCTACGTCGGCGCGCCCTTCAAGTCCGGCCTGAGCGTGTCCTCCGGGCCGCTCGCGGGCGGCAACACCATCACCATCAGCGGCACCGGGCTGTCGACCGCCACCAGCGTGCACTTCGGCGCCAACACGGCCACGCCCACCGTCGCCTCGGACAGCAGCATCAGTGTCGCCGTTCCCGCGGGCGCCGCGGCCGGGTCGGTCGGGGTCAGCGTCACCACCGCGGGCGGCTCCAACAACGGGCTGTCGTACACCTACATCGACGTGCCCACCATCACCAGCTTCACCCCCACCTCCGGTCCGGCCTCCGGCGGTACCGCGGTGACCATCACCGGCACCAACCTCGACTCCACCCAGTCCGTCACCTTCGGCGGCATCGCGGCGCCGTTCAGCGTCGTCAACGCCACCACCGTCTCCGCGGTCTCGCCGGCCACGGCGGACGGACAGCCCGGCCCGGCCGACATCACCGTCACCAACCCGGCGGGCAGCGCGACCGGCGCGACGCCGTTCCAGTACCTCGCGTCGCCCGGCATCTGATCACCCCTGGGACGTTCCGCCGGAAGGAGCAGCACGTTGAGCATCCCTCATGCCGCAGGCCAGGAGACAGGTTCCACGGCCACCGCCGCGCCCGCGGCCACGGCGGCGTCCCCTCCGGTGATCAGCTCCGTCAGTCCCGCCTCCGGAAGCCCCGGAGGTGGGACTGTCGTGACCATCACCGGCAGCAACTTCACCCAGACGACGGCGGTCCGCTTCGGCACCACCCTCGCCCCGGCCTTCACCGTCCTGTCCGCCAACCAGATCACCGCCACCTCCCCGGCGGGCTCCGGCAACGTCCTGGTGACGGTGACCACCCCGGGCGGCACCAGCAACGGCGTGGCCTTCGGCTACTCGTCCACCCCGGTCCCCGTGCTGAGCGGGGTCTCGCCCACGCAGGGCCCCACCGCCGGGGGCACGACGGTCACGCTGACCGGCAGCGGCCTGTCCGGGGCGACGGCGGTGCGGTTCGGTTCCGTGCTCGCGTCGTCGTTCACGGTGGTCTCGCCGTCGCAGATCACGGCGGTGGCGCCGCCGGGTGCCGCCGGTGCGGTGCAGGTGACGGTGGTCGGGCCGGGCGGGACGAGCAACGGCCTCACGTACACGTATACGAGCGCCCCGGCCCCGGTGCTGAGCGGGGTCTCCCCGGGGCAGGGGCCGGTGAGCGGCGGCACTACGGTCACGCTGACCGGGAGCGGCTTCACGGGGGCCACGGGCGTGTTCTTCGGTGCGGCGCCCGCCGTGTCGTTCACCGTCGGCTCCGCCACTCAGATCACGGCCGTCGCGCCGCCCGGGGCCGCCGGGCCGGTGCAGATCACGGTGGTCGGGCCGACCGGCACCAGCAACGGCGTCACCTACTTCTACGTCGGCATCCCCACCCTCGGTGCCATCGTCCCCGCCCAGGGGCCGGTCTCCGGCGGTACGGCCGTCACGCTCACCGGTACGAACCTGCTCGGCGCGACCGCCGTCACCTTCGGCGGCGTCAACGCCACGTCGTTCACGGTGGTGTCGTCGACGCAGATCACCGCGGTGGCGCCGCCGGGTGCCGCCGGGCCGGTGCAGGTGACGGCGACCACGCCGGGCGGCACCAGCAACGGCGTCACCTACGTCTACGCCCCCGTCCCCGTCCTCACCAGCGCGTCCCCGACCCAGGGTCCGCTGGAGGGCGGCACCACGGTCACCCTGTTCGGCAGCGGCCTGACCACGACGAACGCGGTCCATTTCGGTTCCACGCTCGCCGCGTTCACGGTCGTGTCGGACGGCTGGGTGACGGCGACCGCCCCGGCTGGGTCGGCCGGGGCGGTCAACGTCACCGTCACGACGAACGGCGGTACGAGCAACGCCGTGAGCTACACCCGGGTCACCGGGCCGGGAATCTAGGGGCAGTCCGTCCCGCCCGCCACCGGCCGGTCGCCGGACGGGCGGGACAGCCACACCCCCTCGCCCCGCGACAGCCCCGGCAGCGCGTGCTCGAACTCGTGCACCGACCGCACCGGGATCTCCCCCGTGAGCAGCCACCCCGACACACCGCCCGCGCTCTCCGCGAGGTCCGCCCCGACCGCGGCGAGCCGGGCGGTGACGGGTGTCAGGACATCGGACGGAATCTCCAGCTCGAAGGCGTGATACGGCTCGTACACCCGCCACCCCGCCCGCTCCAGGGCCTGCCACAGCACCCCCGGGGTGACGCCCCGGAAGTCGGCGGCGGTGCTGACCGGGGCGTCGAAGCCCGAACGGATCAGGGTGACCCGGCAGTCCGTGACGGCGCGCCCGCGCGGACCCCGGCGCAGCGTGTCGTGCACGGTCTGCTCGATCGCGGTGTGGAACGCCCGTGGCAGGGCGCCCAGTTCGGTCTCGTAGCCGAAGCCGGTCCCGGAGCCGGTCGCGGCGGGCTCGACGCGCAGCCCCACCGTCGCCCACGGCCCCGGATGGCCGCGCCGGGCCATCTCGTAGCACGCCTCGCCGACCCCCACCGGCCGCTCCACCAGGACCGGGCGGCTCGGCTCGAAGTCGGCCTCGATGCCGTAGTCCCGCGCGAGCGTGGCCGCGATGATCTGCTTCTGGACCTCGCCGTACAGCAGCACCGAGGTGGCGCCGCCGGGCAGCGCGCGGGCGTGGATCAGCGGGTCCTGGTCGGCGAGGGCGAGCAGCGCGGTGTGCAGCCGGATGGCGGCCGCGGGGCCGGGTTCGCGGGCGTGGACGAGGGTGTGGAGGGTGGGCGCGGCGAACTGCGCCCGGCTGTCCCCGGGCGTGAAGTCGCCGAGCCGGTCGCCGACGCGGACCTCGGGAAACCCCTTGATCCACGCGATGTTCCCGGCGGTCAGCACCCGCGTCCCGGACCCGCCCACGACGTCCAGCGAGGTGATCTGCCCGCTGTGCCGGGCGCCCGGCCGGTGCAGGGTGAGGTGCTGACGTACCGCCAGCTCGCCGGAGAAGAGCCGCAGACAGGCGGTCTTCGTGGCGGAGCCCGCCGCCCGTTCGACGGCGAAGACGGCTCCCCGGGGCGCCGCGTCGCCGTCTTCGGCACGGCTGGGCGGGACGAGCCGTACGACGCCCTCGACGAGGGCCGCGACCCCCTCCCCGCTCAGCGCCGAACCGAAGTACACCGGGTACGCCCGCCCCCGCGCCGTCCCCGCCGCCAGCGCCGCGTACACCTCGGCGGGGGAGGGGAGCGGGCCGTCCACGAGCCGGGCGAGCAGCGCGTCGTCGGTCTCCGCCAGCGCCTCGGCGACCTCGGTGCGCACGCCGGTGTCGTCGAGCGGCCGCGGCCGGGTGCGCGCGGCCCGGGTGCTCAGGTCCCGTACGTCCGTCAGGGGCACGATGTGCGGCGTCAGCAGCCGCCGGATGTCCGCCAGCAGCTCCGCGTGCCGGGCGCCCGCCCGGTCGATCTTGTTGACGAAGAGCAGCACCGGCAGCCGCAGCTGCCGCAGCGTCTTCATCAGCACCCGGGTCCGCGCCTGCACGCCCTCGACGGCGGACAGCACGAGCACGGCCCCGTCCAGCACGCCGAGCGCCCGCTCCACCTCGGCGACGAAGTCGGAGTGGCCGGGGGTGTCGATCAGATTGACCTGGGTGTCACCGGCGCGGAAGGACGCGACGGCCGACCGCACGGTGATCCCGCGCTCCCGCTCGATGGCGCCCGTATCGGTCTGGGTGTCCCCGGCGTCGACGCTGCCGAGGCGGTCGATGACGCCCGCGTCGAACAGCAGCCGCTCGGTGAGGCTGGTCTTACCGGCGTCGACATGGGCGAGTACGCCGATGTTGATGGTCTGGTGCATGCGTGGTGATGTCCTCGAAGACGGTCGTCCGGTGGGGGCGCTGAGTCGTTCCGAGGCATCGGCGCATCGCGTGCTCCTGTCGTATGGGCTGCTGTGAGCTGCCGTGAGGGGAATGTCGCGGACATCCTGAGCGCACCGGCGGGCCGGGAGCAACCGATTTACGTGCCCTCGGCGGCGCCGGTAGAAAGCGCTGTCACACCTCTCGACAACTCCCCCCGCGCGCCCGACGCTTCACACCACGGGGCCCCAAGCGGCGAAAGGGACACATGGTGCGACGAAGAACGCTCCTCACCGCGGCAAGCGCAACCCTGCTCGGCACCGCACTGACCACCGGTACGGCCCACGCCGACGAAGCCGTCGGCGTCGACCCGGGCACCGACTACGGCGGCTGGGAGGGCTGGGGCACCTCGCTCGCCTGGTGGGCCAACCTCTTCGGCGGGCGGGACGACTTCGCCGACCTCTTCTTCACCACCAAGAACACCTCGTACGCCGGTGCCACCCTCCCCGGCCTCGGCCTGAACATCGCCCGCTACAACCTCGGCGGCTGCGCCTGGACCGGCGTGGGCGGCCAGTCCATGGCCGCCTCGCCCAACATCCCCCGCTTCAAGCAGATCGAGGGCTACTGGCACGACTGGTCCAGCGAGGACCCGGCCTCCTCCGCCTGGCGCTGGACGTCCGACGCGACCCAGCGCGCGGCGCTCACCAAGGCCGTCCAGCGCGGCGCCGTCACCGAGCTGTTCTCCAATTCACCCATGTGGTGGATGTGCCTCAACCACAACCCCTCCGGCGCCGCGGACGGCGGCAACAACCTCCAGTCGTGGAACTACCGGCAGTTCGCCGTCTACCTCGCCACCACCGCCCGCTACGCCCAGGACCACTGGGGAGTGCGCTTCGCCACCGTCGAGCCGTTCAACGAACCGTCCTCCGCCTGGTGGAAGGCGGACGGTACCCAGGAGGGCTGCCACGTCGACGCGGCGGTGCAGCGCGCCGTCCTCGGCCAGCTGCGCACCGAACTGGACGGCCGCGGCCTGACCTCGGCCCGCATCTCGGCCTCGGACGAGACCAGCTACGACCTGGCCCGCACCACCTGGGGCTCCTTCGACGCACCCACCCGCGCCCTCGTCGACCAGGTCAACGTGCACGGCTACCAGGGCTCCGGCGGCCGCCGCGACCTGCTGTACGCCGACGTGCGCGCCGCGGGCAAGAAGCTGTGGAACTCCGAGACCGGCGACAAGGACGGCACAGGCCTCACCCTCGCCACCAACCTCTGCCTGGACTTCAACTGGCTGCACCCCACCGCGTGGTGTTACTGGCAGGTCATGGACCCCAGTGCGGGCTGGGCGCTCATCCACTACGACCCGAACACCGCGCAGCCCGGCGCCGTGCAGACCAAGTACTACGTCCTCGCCCAGTTCACCCGCCACATCCGTCCCGGCATGCGCATCCTGGCCACCGGCTCGGACCACGCGGTCGCGGCGTACGACCCGGCCGCCCGCCGCCTCGTGCTCGTCGCCGTCAACCCCGGCGCCGCGCAGACCCTCACCTTCGACCTGTCGCGGTTCGGCCAGGTCAGCGGCGGTACGGGCGGGCTCGTACCGCGCTGGTCGACGCAGACGGCGGGCGGCGGCGACCTCTATACTGCGCGCCGGGACACCGTGCTCGACGGCAAACGGCTGAGCGTTCCGTTCGCCGCGCAGTCGGTGCAGACGTTCCAGATCGACGGCGTGACGGAGTAGCGGGACGTGGTGGGCGCCGCTGCCCCATAGGGCTGCAAGTCTGCCCCCGCGCCTCTGGGAAGGCGCCCACCACTCCTGCCAGCGTGAGGCGATTGGTTCGCCTTTGACCGTCGGAGGAAGACACATGGGACAGGCCCGTGACGAGAACGCCATGTGGGGGAACGGGCGGGCACCTCGCGCACCGCAGCGGCCGCGGGCGACTCCCCCCTTCGCCGGAACGGCCGTGCAGCGGATGCTTGCCCAGCAGAGCCGAGCCGGGAACCAGGCGGTCGTCGAGATGCTGCGGCGGTCCGGGCACCCGGGAGCGCAGGACCGGCATGAGCACGGTGCCGGTTGCGGGCACCAGCCGCAGGAATCTCCGGTGCAGCGTTCCGCGGTTGACGGCTCCTCGGCTCAGGGCTCCTCGGTGCAGCGCTCTTCGGGCGGCGGCGCCACCGTCGCGCGGGCCGAGGAGGAGGACGGACACGTCCACGAGGGGGTGCGGGACGCCAGCCCGGAAGGGCAGAGTGCCCTGGTGGCCGCCGCCATGAACTCGTCGGGCGAGTCGCTGCCGTCGTCGGTCGTGGCGAAGGCCGGGGCGTTCTACCAGAACGACGGGCTCTCCTCGACCCGCCTCCACCGTGACGCGGTGGCCCAGCGCGCCACGGCCGCGATGGGGGCCCAGGCCATGACCATCGGCAACCACATCTTCCTCTCGGCCGCGACCGCGAACGAGAAGCTGATCGGCCACGAGCTCAGCCACGTCGACAAGAACCTCAAGGGCATCCCCGAGACGGGCCACAGCAACGGCGCCGGAGTCACCGTCACCAACCCGAGGCAGGACTCCGAGCAGGCGGCCGAGAAGGACGGCGACGCCTACGCCGCGGGCCGGGCGACCGCCCCCTCCGCCGACGCCCAGCGCGCGGCGCCTTGAGCCGGATCAGGCGGTGAGCGAGTGCCGGGTCGCCGAGCCGCGTTCACCGATGAGCGGCCAGCACTGCCGCGATGCCCTCTCGCAGGTCTTTGACGAAATACTCGGGAACTTCCAGCGACGGGAAATGTCCCCCGTTTTCGGGCGACGCCCATCGGACGATCTGTCGGTACCGCTCCTGTGCCCAGGGGCGCGGACACTTCTCGACGTCGCGGGGATACGCAGTGATTGCTGACGGGACGTCGACCCGAAGTTCGGGGTCCAGCGAGTTGTGGCTTTCGTAGTAAATGCGGGCCGACGACGCGCCGGTCCGCGTCAGCCAATACAAGGTGACGTTGTCGAGAACGCGGTCTATGGAAATCGTCTCGAACGGGCTGTCTTCGGTGTCTGTCCACTCGGCGAACTTGTCGAGAATCCAGGCAAGAAGCCCGACCGGTGAGTCGACGAGCGAGTAGCCGATGGTCTGCGGCCGGGTCGCCTGCTGCTTCGCGTACGCCGCGCGGTGGCGCCAGAAATCGCGGGTCTCCTCGGTCCACTCGCGCTCGACCGCCGTCAGCCCGTCCGTCGTCAAACCGGGCGGTCCCTCCGCGAACGTGGTGTGGATGCCGAGAACGTGCGCCGGGAACCTGCCGCCGAGAACCGTGGTGATATTGCCTCCCCAGTCGCCGCCGTGGGCTGCGAACTTGCCGTAGCCGAGCCTTCCCATCAGTTCCACCCACGCGGCCGCGATCTTTTCGGTTCCCCACCCGGTGGTGGCCGGCTTGTCGCTGTAACCGAAGCCCGGTAGCGACGGGACCACGACATGGAACGCCGGCGCGTCCGCGTCTTTCGGATCTGCCAGCTCGTCCACTACATCGATGAACCGGGCAATGCTGTCCGGCCAGCCGTGCGTCAAGATCAGAGGAGTGGCATCCGCGCGCGCGGATCGGCGGTGCAGGAAGTGGATTCCCAGACCATCAATGGTCGTGCGGAACTGGCCGATGCCGTTGAGGCGCTCTTCGAACGACCGCCACTTGTATCCGGTGCGCCAGTAGTTCACGACATCGACGAGGTCGGCGAGAGGGACGCCCTGCTCCCACCGGCGAGGGTCGGGCCCGGCGCGATAGACCGTCTCGGCCTCCGGTAGCCGCGCCGCGGCCAATCGCGCGCGCAGATCGTCGAGGTCGGCGTCGGTCGCGTGGGCTTCAAACGCTTGCACGTCGCTGGTTGGACGGGGCATGAGACCTCCTGGCCATTGCGGAACCATCTAAGCCGGTTCTAGCAGTTCTCCGAGCCACGCCGCAACCCTCTAAGGTGGTTCCATGCGTGCAGCGTTTCCTGACTTCCGCCTCGGTAGCGTGCTGGCGACCAGCTTCACGGGGACTCTCTCGGAGCGGCGTGGCGACGCCGTGGAGCGCATTCCCGTGCCGCGGCGACTCGTCGACTGGCTGGCGGTGTACGGCCTCGCCGTGGACTCCTGCACCACTGCCCAGCTCGACCTCGCCCGGGAGCTGAGGGAGTCGATTCACGCCGCCGCGACAGCGGCCGCGATCCAGGACGCTCTCCCCGCGTCCGCTGTCCAGGTCATCAATGACCGCAGCGCTCAGGGTCGGGCCGCGGCGTTCCTGACGCCCGAGGGCACGCGGCGATGGCGGCTCGGCTCGGCTTCCTGCGTGGAAGATGCCCTCGGCGTGATCGCCGCCGACGCGATCAGCATCCTCGCGGGCGAACGAGACGGAAAACTGGCCTTGTGCGCGTCACCGACCTGCCAGGCCGCCTTCTTCGACACCAGCCAGAGCCGCACCCGCAAATGGTGTGACATGGGCACGTGCGGGAATCGTCAGAAGAAGGCGCGCTTCAACGCCAACCAGCGCAAAAACCCCAGTTCGGCGGAGTGATCACGTCGCCAGGTGGCGGACGACCCTCCGCAGCTGCTCCGCGTAGTGCTCGCGGAACTCCGGCGACTCCGGGTCGGCGTCGAAGAGCCTGCGCACCGCGTGCGGAAGCGCGATCGGTGCCGTCACCAGGCTGATGTACAGCAGCATCGCCATGGCGGGGTCGATGTCCTCCGCGATCTCGCCCTCCGCCTGGCGGCGCCGCAGATCGGACAGGTCCTCGGGCCCCTGCTCCGGCGCGGCGTCGTCGAGGCCGCACCAGGCGTTGAACCGGGTCGCCCGGGGGTCGGCGAAGGCCTCCCGGAGGTAGCGGATCGCCAGCTCGTCGAGGGGGATCGCGGGGTCGTTGAAGCTCTCCTCGCGCTTGAGCCACTCACGGCCCAGCTCCCGGTACAGCCCCTCCTTGCCGCCGAAGTGGTACGTGATCAGCTGCTTGTTGACGCCCGCCCGGTCCGCGATGTCCTGCACCCGGGCGCCCGCGAACCCCTTCTGCGCGAACTCGTCCCGGGCGGCCTCCATCAGCAGCCGCCGGGAACGCTCCGGGCACAGCTTGCGTTCCTCGGGCGCGGGGGCGCGGCGGGGCCTCTTCGGCGTCCCCTCCATGTCCGACAACGTCCGTCAACTCCTCGTGTGACGCCTCATGCTCGACCGGACCAGGTTACCGCCCCCGTTCACCTATATGTTTGACAACTTCATCCGCTTGGATGAACCTGGTGGAGACCGCACAGGACAGTCAGGGGAGATTCGTCATGATCGTGGTAACCGGAGCCACCGGAAACGTCGGCGCGTATGTGGTGAAGGAGCTGGCCGAGGCGGGGGCGGAGGTCCGTGCGCTCACCCGCGACCCCGGGACCGCACGGTTCCCCGACGGCGTCCACGCGGCGCGGACCGAGGACCTGCCGCTCGACGGCGCCACCGCGCTGTTCCTCAACCCGGCCGTGGTGTGGCAGATGGGCGCGGAGAAGCTGCTGGAGCGGACCAAGGAGAGCGGGGTGCGGCGCATCGTGATGCTCTCCTCGTCCTCCGTCCTCGACGACACCGACCCGCAGGACAACCCGATCGGCGCCCTCCACCGTGAGCTGGAGGAGCAGATCCGGCAGACGGGTCTGGAGTGGACCCACATCCGCCCGGGCGCCTTCGCCGTGAACGCCCTGGGCTGGGCGGACCAGCTCAAGGCCGGGGACGTGGTGTACGGCGCGCACGCCCGCGCGCACATGGCGCCCATCCACGAGGCCGACATGGGCGCGGTCGCCGCCCGCGCCCTCCTCACCGACGACCTGGTCGGCCGGACGCCCGAGCTGACCGGCCCGGAGTCGCTGACCTTCGCCGACCAGGCGCGCATCATCGGCGAGGTCATCGGACGCCCTGTGCGGTACGAGGAGGTTCCGCCGGAGGTGGCGCGCGAGAAGATGGTCGGCGGGTTCATGACGCCGGAGGTCGCGGACTCGCTGCTGCGGGTCTTCGAGGGGTGCGTGGACCGGCCGCAGCCGATCTCCCCGGAGGTCGAGCGCATCACGGGCCGCCCGGCCCGGACGTTCGCCGAGTGGGTCTCGGACCACGCGGGCGCCTTCAGCTGATCGGCGGGTGATCGGCGGGGCGCCTGGGGTTCGCTTCCGGGGGCGGAGCCCCCGGCTCAGGCGCCGCGCTTGCCGGGCTGCTTCTTGGCCGTCGTCTTCTTCGCGGCGGCGGTCTTCTTGCCCGCCGCCTTCTTCTCCGTCTTCTTCCCGGCCGTCTTCTTCGCGGTGGCCGTCTTCGCCGCGGCCTTCTTGGCGGGGGCCTTCTTGCGGCCGCTCAGCTCCGTGACCGTGGCCTTCTCGTCGGCCTCCCCTGAAGCCGCGGAGGCCGACTCGCCGCGGGCCTCCTTCGCGCTGCGGACGCTGTCCTTCAGGGCAGCCATCAGGTCCACGACCTGCGCGCCGGTCGGACGCTCGCCCGGCTCGGCGGTCGGGGGCGCGCCGGAGACCTTCGCCGCCACCAGGGACTCCAGGGCCTCGTGGTACTCGTCGTGCAGTTCGCTCAGGTTCACCTCACCGAGCGTGGCCATCAGGGTGTCGGCGAGATCCAGTTCGGCGGGCTTCACCGTGACCTTCTCCTTGGGCGCCACGCCCGCCGGTTCACGTACCTCGTCCGGCCACAGCAGCCGGTGCATGGCGATGGCGTCGCCGACGACGCGCAGCATCCCGAGCCGCTCGCGCCCGCGGTGGGCGTACTTCGTGATGGCGACCTTCTCGCTGCGCTTGAGCGCCTCGCGGAGCAGCGCGTACGGCTTGGCGGCGGCCGTGCCGTTGGCGCCGAGGTAGTAGGCGTCGCCCATCTGCAGCGGATCGATGTCCGAGGCGTTCACGAACGCCTCGATCTCCAGCGCGCGAGTGGTCGGCAGGGGGAGGGCGGCCAGGTCCTCGTCGGTGATCGGGATCAGGGCACCGTCGGCATCCTCGTACGCCTTGCCGATCTCGTCCGCGTCGACAGGCTGGTCCTCCAGCTCGCAGACCTTGCGGTACCGGATGCGGCCGCCGTTCTACGGGGGTTCCAGATGTGTTGCGTGGCGTCGCAGTGCGTTTCGTCGTTGAAGGTGCTGCGATGGTTCTCCGGGGGTGTTGCTCTGCGGCGGACCGTTGCGGTCTGTCCGTGGAGTGAGGGGATCAACGGGTGCGTGCTTTTCCGGTCCGGATGCCGTCCGGTACCGCGTACTGGACAGTGGTCGACGCTGACATGCAGGTGGTGAACGAAGCCGACCGGTACCTACGGGGTCTCAGGTTGAGCAAGGACCGCGCGGAGTCGACGACAAAGGCGTACGCCGGGGCGATCGGGCTGTTTCTGCGCTGGTGTGCGGCGACGGGGCGAGACTGGCGCACAGCCGCCCGCGATTTGAGCTCCTTCATCCTCTGGCTGAAATGGCAGCCGGCTGGGGCAGAGGGGCAGGCGACGGTCGTACCAGGGCCCGGCGGGAGGCCCGCCCGGGAGGCACGCCGGATCAATGGCGTGCTCACAGCGGTTCGCGGCTTCCTGGCTCACGCGGTGACGGAGCGGGAAGTCCCGGGCTGGGTGCTGGAGCAGCTCTACCAGCTCGGGGACAGTACGGACCTCCCACTTCAGGCTCAGTCGGAAGACGGCAGGCTCCGCTACCGTCTCCAGGCCCAGCACCGCTTGCCGGAAACGGAGAGGGCAGTGGATCGGGCCACTGATGCGGAGATCGTGGCGATGTTCAGGGCCTGCCGCTCGGCGCGCGACAGGTTGCTGATCCTGCTGCTGTCCAGGGTGGGGCTTCGCCGTGGGCAGGCGGCGGGCCTGCGTCGCAGTGACGCCCATCTACTCGTGGACTCGACCGTCCTGGGATGCCGCTTGGAAGGCGCCCATCTGCACGTCGTGCGGCGGCAGAACCCGAATAATGCCTGGTCGAAGTCGCGGCGCCCGGTGGCGCTGCCCGTGGACTTCCTGGTGGTGCAGGCATTCGACCAGTACGTGCTGGAGCGACACGAACGGCTCGGGTGGGCGGGCAGTGATTTCCTGCTGGTGAACCTCTTCCGTGAGCCCTTGGGATCGCCGATCACACCGGATGCGATCGGCGAGACAGTGGAGGCCCTGGCCTGTCGTGCCGGGCTGGACCGCAAGATCACCCCGCACATGATGCGGCACGCTTTCGCCAGCAATGTCGCGGACTCCGGCGGTTCGTTGGACGAGATCCAGTCTCTCCTGGGCCATAAGCACCCGGACTCGGCTCGTCCTTACCTGCATCCCGCGCAGTCCCGGCTGCGCGAGGCGATCAGCCGCGTTCCCTCGCCGAGGGATCTGGGCGAGGAGTCAGGTCGATGACGCTCAGCGTTGTCCGCACCCAGCCCCTCGGCCAGGAGGCGGAAGAGGACAGTGCCGCGGCCTTGTGGGCGGCGGTCGATCTGGAGTCTCCCCGTGGATCACCCGCTGCTGGGCACGCCGCTGTGCCGAGTGAAGGGCTGCGTGCAGACCAGTGTCACCAGGCAATTGTGTTCCGGCTGCCGATCGCGATGGAAACAGGCCGGGGAGCCTCCACTGGAGGAGTTCGCCGAGATGGACCGCGGCAATTGGTGGCAGGTCGGGGTCCAGGACTGCGCGGTGTCGGGATGCCAGCGGCCGTTCTCGTCCTGGCGGCGGCCGTTGTGCTCTTCTCACCTCGCGCAACTCAAGCGCCGGGACGTGACGCTTGAGGAGTTCCTCTCCCTCGACGATGTGGTCGCGCTGCCCGCGTTCGGCCCCTGCGAAGTCGCGGCCTGCCCCCGCTACAGGGACGGCGTATCTCCCTACTGTCACGCCCACCGGGAGCGCTGGCGCAACGCGGTCGCCCGAGGGCTGAGCAAGGACGACGAGGAGCGATGGCGGCGCACGACCGAAAGCGTGCTGCTGGGGATGCCTCGGGTCCGCCGGCCTCTCCCCGATCTGCGGCCAGAAAGGTCACTGTGACCAGCAAGAACAATCTCCCCATGGCCGAAGGGCGACAGAGGGACTCAGCACGTCGACGGCAGCGAGTCGAGAAAGCCATCAGCGCCGCGGTCAAGGAGGGCGGAGAGATCACCGTATCCAGCATCGCCCGAGCCGCCGGAGTCGACCGATCCTTTCTCTACCGCCACCGCGACCTGCTGCAACTCATCCACACCGCGGCAACGGCGCCGCCGTCCGGCGAAGGACACCCCCAGGTCAGCAGGGCGTCCCTGCAAGCTGACCTGGTGAACGCCCTGGAGCGCAACGCCCGGCTCACCGCCCGCGTCCGGCAACTGGAGAACCGGCTTTCCCAACAGCTCGGTGAACAAGCCTGGCGCGACTCCGGTCTGGGAGCCTCCGCCGACATTGACCAGCTTCAGCGGCAGGTCACAGCCCTCGGACAGCACATCGTGGACCTCAAAGGCCAGCTTGAGGACCGCACCGAAGAGCTCCAGGCCGCACGGGCCGCGAACCGGGAGCTGACCCGGTCGCTGAATCAGATCCGCCACTGATGCCGGCCGCCCCACCCTATTGGCGTCAGCCGCGGGACCTCGGGATGCGATCACCGGCCTGTGGGGGTGCGATGGGGATGAACAGGGAGGTGAAGGGGCCATGGCGAGGGCGATCTGGAGCGGTGCTCTGTCATTCGGGCTGGTCGCCATGCCGGTGCAGCTGTTCACCGCCACGGAGAGCCACACCATCCGCTTCAACCAGATCCAGCGCGGAACTTCCGACCGTGTGCGCAACAAGCGGGTCAACGAACGCACCGGCGAAGAAGTCCCCATGGATGAGATCGTCAAGGGCTTCGACATGGGGGACGAGTACGTGGTGGTCGAGCCCGGTGAGCTGGACGAGATCGCACCTGGTCGGTCCAAGGGGCTGGAAATCACGGGATTCGTCGACGCGGAAAAGGTGAAGCCGATCTTCTTCGACAAGGCCTACTACGTGGCACCGAAGGGCAAGGAGTATGCGAAGGTCTATTCCCTGCTGCGCGAGGCCCTGGCCCGATCCAACAAGGCAGGGATCGCCACCGTTGTCATGCGTAACCGCGAGTATTTGGTCGCTGTGAAACCAGAAGGAGACGTTCTGGCGCTTCACACTCTGCACTGGGCTGACGAGGTGCGCGATCCCCGCCGCGAAATCGGGAATCTCCCGGAAGACGCGCAGGTCGCCGATAAGGAGCTGCAGGCAGCGGTCCAGCTGGTTGAGGCCCTGAGCACCGAATGGGAGCCCGAGGAGTATCACGACACCTATCAGGAGCGCGTGATGCAACTTGTCGAGGCGAAACGCGCTGGTGAGACGATCGAGAAGAGCGAGCCTCCGCCACGCTCCACCAACGTCATCGACCTCATGGACGTCCTGCAAGCCAGCGTCGACAAAGCCAAAGGTAAGAGAGAGGCCGGCACAGAAGAGGCCCAGGCCGCTCGGAAGCCGACGCAGCTGAAAGAAGCGGCCGAAAAGAGCCGGGCCAGCCGCAAGGCGAAGCAGGCCACGAAGAAGCCTTCGAAGGCATCCGACCTTGAGGGGCTGAGCAAGGCGGAGCTCTACCAACGCGCATCAGATGCCGGAATCCCTGGCCGATCCTCGATGAGCCGCGAAGAGCTGATTAATGCCCTCACCGGCAAGACTGGTCGCCGCAAAGCAACGGCATCCTGACGCCGCAGAGGGGCCGTAGCCTGAATGTCACATCGCTATCCGGATCCTAGGCTTCTTCCTTGGCGGCGGAGCCGGGCGCACGCTGTGTGGGCTCGTTGTGCGTTTGCGCGGCGGCCTCGAGGATGGCACCGATCTCTTCAGGTCTCATTGCCGACAGGCGCTCGAAGCTGGGGCTCGTGCGCAGGGCGATGACGCCGATCAAGCAGGAGATCAGGACCTCGGCCCGGCCGACGGGATCGTCGGCACCCTCGGCCGCGAGTCGGTTGGCGAGCGGAGATATCAGGCGGGTGCGTGCTTCGTCTGCCGCGGTGGTACGCGCTTCGGCGACGTCGCTCCGGGAGAGGAGAGCCTGGACGACAGGGCCCGGCGCGCCTCTACGGTCGGCTCGGTGCAGCGCCTCCACGGTGAAGGCCCCCAGGTCGAGCGTCTCGGGCGACACATTCACGTTCCGACTGTCCTCGTCCACCGCCGCCCGGTACAAGGCAGCCTTGCTGCCGAAATACCGCGCGATCAGGGAGGCGTCGACGCCGGCATGCTCTCCTATGTCCCGAACGGTCACAGCATCATATCCGTGGCGGGCGATCAGGTCGCGGGCAGCGCCGAGCAGCGCGGCCCGCGTGGCATCCGCATCACGTTGCCTGCCGCGCGTACGTTCCGTCTTCGAGCCCATGAGTCGTCCTCTCCGGCTCAGGTCCGTCATCGGCCGGAGCCGCGGCGGACGATACCCCACCCGGGCGCGGCGGCCATCCACCGAACCGAAAACCTCAGTAGCACCGCCGCTATCCCGCCATGGGGTACATCGCCCCGCGCCGCCCCTCCGGCGACGCCAGCCATTCCAGCTTGCCCGCGGTATCCGCCTCGTTCAGCGGCGTGTGCAGCACGATCGACAGATCCGGTCGCGCCGGCAGCCTCATCACGCTGGACTCGAAGCACAGCAGCCCCAGCACCGGGTGGTCCATCTCTTTGCGGATTTGCCCGGCCTCCTCGATGTCCCGCCGCTCCCACAGCTCGGTGAACTCCGCGCTCGCCGCCTTCAGTTCGGCCGCCACCGCCTGGAACCCCTCGTCGTCCGGGCTGGCCAAGCAGGCGGCCCGGAACTGCGCGACGACCGTGCGCGCGTTCTGCTCCCAACTTCTTGTGCGGGAGCGGTACATCGGGTCGGTGAAGAAGTCGACGAGGCAGTTCTGCGTGATGCCGGGCCGCATCCCGAGGACCGTCGCTGCCGCGTCGTTGAACAGCACGGTGTTGTAGTACAGGTCCATGATGTGCGCCGGGTACGGCATCCACGTGTCGATCAGCCGCTGCAGCCCCTCGCAGATGTCTCGCTGCCTGTCCGGCTCGATCTCGGGCACGGGCGGGTTCATCCCGGCGAGGACGTAGAGATGGCGCCGCTCGGCGTTGCTCAGCCGCAGGACGCGGGCGACGGAGTCGAGGACCTGCGGGGAGACCGAAATGTTCCGGCCCTGTTCCAGCCACTGGTACCAGGAGGCGCCGACACCCGCGAGCACGGCGACCTCTTCGCGGCGCAGCCCTGGGGTGCGGCGGCGGGCGCCACCGTCCGGGAGTCCGGCGTCGGCCGGGGTGACCCGGGCCCTCCTGCTCATCAGGAACTCGCGCAGCTCGCTACGCCGCCGGGTCTTGGGCGCGTCCCCGGGCATGATCCGGTCCTCCTCGTGTCTGGTGGTGCTACCACCAGGAGAACCTGGCGCTCCCCACGGCTATTCCGCTGGCCACAGGCTCTTGCCCATGGCGATCGATACCAATCCCGCACCCTCACCGCTCGACACCCCACGGCTGTCGACGCGCGACAGACTCGTGCTGTTCGTCCTGTGCGCCGCTCAGTTCATGGTGGCCCTCGACTTCTCCGTGCTGAACGTGGCGCTGCCCGTCCTCGGCGCCGACCTCGGCATGAGCCAGTGGGCGTTGCAGTGGGCGGTCACCGCGTTCGCGCTGCCGTCCGGCGGCTTCCTGCTCCTCTTCGGCCGCATCGGCGACCTGTACGGCCGCCGACGGCTGTTCCTGACCGGACTCGCCCTGTTCGGGGCGGCCTCGCTGCTGGCGACCTTCGCCTGGGACCCGGCGTCGTTCCTCACCGGGCGGGTCCTGCAGGGGATCGGCGCGGCGGCCATCGTCCCGACCGGGATGTCCCTGCTCACCACGACGTTCGCGGAGGGACCGGCCCGCGACCGCGCCCTCGGTATCTCGGGCACGCTGCTCTCGCTCGGCTTCACCGTCGGCATGGTGGCCGGTGGTGTCCTGACCGACGTGCTGGGCTGGCGCTCCACCATGGGCGTGCTCGCCCTCTTCGCGCTGATCGTCCTGCCCCTGGCTCCGGGTCTGCTGCCGGAGTCCCGCACCCCTGAGCGCCCGCGCCTGGACGTGCCCGGCGCGGTCACCGTCACCGGCGGTCTGCTGTCGGTGATCTACGCCCTGTCGACGGCCGCCGACCGCGGTTTCGGGCACGTCGACGTCATCGCGACCTTGGTCGCGGGCCTGGTGCTGCTCATCGTGTTCGTGCTCGTCGAGTCCCGCACCGAGGCGCCGCTGGTCTCCCTGCCGATGCTGCGCCGCCGCACCGTGGCGTGGGGCAACGTGGGCGGTCTGGTCACCTTCTCGATGATGTCGACGCTGGTGTTCGTGCTGACCCTGTACTTCGAGGAGACCCTGGGCCTGTCCGCCTTCCGGACGGGGCTGGTCTTCGGCGTGGCGGGCGTGCTGTCGGCGGTCGCCGGGGCTTACGCCCCCAAGGTCATCGGCCGCTTCGGCGCCCGCCGCACGCTCGTCGGCTCGCTCGCCGGGCAGGGGGTGCTGACCGGGGCGCTGCTGGGTCTGGGCACCCACGTCTGGTCGGTGTGGCTCGCCACGGCCGCCGTCTCTCTGGCGTGCGTGTGCCACCTCGGTGTGATCGTCGCCTACGGCCTGACGGTCACGTCCGGTGTACCGGACGCGGAGCAGGGCCTGGCGACCGGTCTGGTCACCTCCACCCAGCAGGTCGGCATCACCATCGGCATCCCGCTGCTGGGCGTCCTCGCCACCACCACGTCGGACCTGCTGACGGGCCTCCATACGGTCCTTGCGGTGGAAACAACGATCGTACTGGCGGCGGCCGTCCTCGTCGCCCTCGGACTCCGGTGCCGTGGGACGGACGCGGAGGCGGTCCCAGGAGCGGCCGAGGTGGAGGCGCTCGACGCGCGGTAGGCCGGCCACGGCGGTCGTATGAGTCCTCGATCAGCTCGAGCTGTGAGGGCTTCAACGCCCTCGCGGTGCTGTCTGTCCTCGCGATCCCGAACTGCTGCTGCCGTGTCCTCGGGTGACCACTCCCGGCGAATGAACGTCCCCGCCCCTCCGTCGAGTACTCGTTCGGCCTAGCGAAGAGGCCGGGCGGGAAGCAACGGGGGGAGGGGCAGAGGGCCGACGGTTACTTGGCACCGTGGGTCAGATATAGGAGACCAGGGCCGGTTCATCTGATCCGCTGATCCCGCAACGGATGTTGCACTGGACGTCTTTCACGCAACCGGCTGTGAGCTGCATCGATGCGGAGAATGGCGCCAGGGAACACCTCACACCCCCAGAGAACCGCCGTCGGAGGTGTGGATCTGCCGGAAGGACACCGAGTGGTCCTCGGTCGCCGGATACATCTTGATCGGGATGCTCACCAGCCCGAACGAAATGTTCCCATTCCAGATAGATCGCATGCTTGATCCCTTTCGTGAGATTCTTATCGTATGTCCCCGATCGCGGAGGTGGAGGGGCGACGGATCGCGCTCAGGAACCTCGACAAGGTGATCCATCCGGCCACCGGCACCACCAAGGGCGAGCTGCTGCACTACCTGGCGTCCGCCGCGGACGCCCTGCTCGGCCATCTGCGGGGGCGGCCGCTCGCGTTCCTGCGCTATCCGGACGGCCCGGACGGCCAGATGTTCTTCACCAAGAACCCGCCGCCCGGCACCCCCTCCTGGGTGACGACCGCCGAAGTCAGCCGCCATGCGGGGGAAACCGCGCGCCAGGTGCTGGTCCAGGACCTGGCCTCGCTGATGTGGGCGGCGAACCTGGTGGTCGAGTTCCATGCGCCCATGTGGCGGATCGACGACGGCACGGGCGTCGCCGACCGGCTGGTCTTCGACCTCGACCCCGGTCCGCCCGCCACGATCGTGGACTGCTGTGCCGTCGCCGTCTGGCTGCGGACGCGGCTGCGCGCGGACGGGCTGGCCGCGTACGCCAAGACCAGCGGCTCCAAGGGGCTGCATCTGCTGACCCCGCTGGAACCGGCCCCGTCCCGGCAGGTCACCCACTACGCCCGGCGGCTCGCGGCGGAGGCCGCCGTCGCGCTCCCGGGGCTGGCGATCCAGAAGATGACGCGCTCCCTGCGGCCCGGGAAGGTGTTCGTCGACTTCAGCCAGAACGCCGCCGCCAAGACCACCGCCGCCCCCTACACGCCCCGGGCCCGCCCGGAGCCGACCGTCTCCACGCCCGTCACCTGGGACGAAGTGGAGGCGTGCGACGACCCCGGGCGGCTGGTCTTCCGGATCGACGACCTCCCCGCCCGCCTCGCCCGCCACGGCGACCTGCTCGCCCCGCTCCTCGACCCGGCACGGGCCCATCCGCTGCCCGTCACCCCATGACCGCCCTGCTGCCGCCCCTGCCGGTGGCGCTGGCCCGGCCCATCCAGACCCTCCCGACCGCCGCACCGGGACGACAGCTGGCCTACGAGCCGAAGTTCGACGGCCACCGGCTGCTGATCTTCCGGCTGGCGGACGAGGTCCAGCTGCAGGCCCGCTCGGGCCGCATCGTCACCCGCGCCTTCCCCGACCTCGCGGCCGCCGCGCGACAGCTCCCGGTCGGCACGGTCCTGGACGGCGAGGTGGTGGTGTGGTCCGGCGGCCGCACCGACTTCTCCGCCGTCCAGAAGCGCGCCACCGCCGCGACCGAGGCCCGCGCCGCGCGCCTCGCCCGCCAACTCCCCGCCTCCTACGCCGCCTTCGACCTCCTCGCGACCGGCACGGAGGACCTGCGCCCACGCCCGTACGCCGAACGCCGCGCCCTCCTCACCACGCTTCTCGAACCGCACGGCCCGCCCCTGCAGGCCGTCCCCATGACCACGGACCGCGAAGTGGCCGCCACCTGGTACGAGGCGCTCCCGGCCATCGGCGTCGAGGGGCTGGTCATCAAGAGCCCCGACCAGCCGTACCGGCCCGGACGGCACTGGCGGAAACTGCGGCACTCGGAGACCCGGGACGCCCTGGTCGTAGGCGTGGTGGGCCCCCGCCTCCGCCCCCGCGCCCTGGCCCTCGTCCTCCCGGGCGACGACACCCCGGTCGTCTCCGGCCCCCTCTCCCCGGCGGTCCAGGCCCAGCTGGCCAAGGCCCTGCGGGAACTGCCCCCCGAGCCTGTGCCCCCCGACCCACCCACGGCGATCGACACGGTCGGCGCGTGGATCGCCTACCAGCCGATCCCCCCGGACCTGACGGTGGAGGTCCGCCAGGAAAGTACGGTCCGCCACGCGGCAACGGCAGTCATCCGCCTACGCCTCCCGGAGTGACCCGCCCGCCCGCGCCGGGGATGCGAACGGCGGGCATCCGGGCGTCCGGGCATCCGGGCATCCGGCGGTTTTCCGGGGTCCGGGGTTCGGGGGTTCGGGGCCCGGCACGGGGCCCGACGCGGGGCCCGGCACGGCGCCCGGCACGGCGCCCGACGCGGCGCCCGACGCGGCGCCCGACGCGGCGCCCGGCACGGGGTCCGACACGGGGTCCGGGGCGGAGCCCCGGCGGGGTCTGGGGCGCAGCCCCAGTTTCGGGAAGGGGCGGGGTGGGGGGAAGAGCCCCTACCCGGCGTCCGCCGGGTCCGGCGGGCCCGTCACCACCGCCGTCACCCGCCCGCCGTGCGGGAACGCCCCGGCCTCGGCGAGCCCGTACACACCCCGCAGCATCTTCGCCACGTACCGCCGCTCCACCCGCACCCCGTGCCGCTCCTCGAATCCCGCCGCGAACGCCTCCAGCTCGGCCGGGACCCGCCCATAGCCGCCGCCGTGCCAGTCGTGGTCGATACGCCAGTTGGTGAACGCCCGCCCCCACCCGCGCCGGTGCAGCTCCGCCACCTCACGCTCCAGGTAGCCGGACGCCCCCTTCAGGGCGGCGAAACCAAGGGCCCGCGCGCCCTCCGGCAGCGCGGCGGCGATACCGGCCAGCGTGCCGCCCGTGCCGACGGCGCAGCACACCACATCGCGCGCGCCCAGGTCGGGCAGCTCGGCGACGAGACCCGCCGTCCCCTGCGCGGCGAGCGCGTTCGTGCCGCCCTCGGGCAGGACGTAAGCCCGCCCCCACCGCGCCTCCAGCTCCCGCAGCGTCCCCGGGTCGTCCAGGGAGCGCAGGGTCTCCCGGTAGCCGGACCGGGTGAGGAAGGACAGCTCCATGCCGTACGACTCGGCGAGGGCGAGGGACCAGTTGCGCGGGGCGTCGGCGAGCTCGTCGCCCCGGATGATCCCGACCGTGGACAGCCCCCAGGCGGCCCCGGCCGCGGCGACAGCCCGGATGTGATGGGAGTAGGCCCCGCCGAAGGTGAGCAGCCGGGTGTGGTCCTGTTCGGCGGCGGCCCGCAGGTTGGGCGTGAGCTTGCGCCACTTGTTGCCGGGGATGGTGGGGTGGATGAGATCGTCCCGCTTCAGCCGCAGCTCCAGGCCTCGCTCGGCAAGCCGCTCGTCGTGCAGGTCCTGCACGGGCGACGGCGCCCGGCGCAACGGGTCGGGGTGGTCTGTCGGGGGTCTCACCCGTCCATTCTGACCGCTGTCCCGATAACTCCGATGTCCAGGGGTCGAGTTGTCGGGTTGCGAAAACTCATGGCGGGGAAAGGGTGATGATCAGAGCAGGGGGGATTCGGCGCGGAATTGATAACGCGCCGAGGACATTGCTGTGAAGTGAATGTGAAGGTAGTTTTGGGGGAGTCGGCTCGGCTAAGAGACGCCCATGAGCAACCCCCATGACCGTATGGTGGACAACGGTCCGTACAACCACCACGTAAATCCATCCCGCCGTCTCGGGACGGAGCGGACAGCGCTGATCATTCATGGCCTCGCGGACATCGCCGCGATTTTTCTGGGGCTGTGGATCTTGCTGTACCTGCTCGGCGCGAACGAGGCGAATGTCTTTGTCGGTTTTGTGCACGGGGTGGCGGATTGGCTCGCGGGCTGGTCGCAGGACATCTTCACCATGGAGCCCGAAGGGGCGCGGGTCTTCCTCAACTATGCGCTGCCCGCGCTGATTTACCTCGGTATCGGTCATGGCGTCGCCTCTTGGGTGCGGCGGCTCTGACCTCGCGCTTCCCGCCTCCGGGGCACCCCCTGTCGGTCGGGGGTGCCCCGTCGTGGTGTTCAGGGGCCGGTGGCCCGCGTAACACTTTCCGGTCTGCGGGCGCTGAGGGGGATGCGGCCGGATTCGGGTGACGAAGGGAACGGAGCGAACGGGCGAGAACTGTCGCGGTGGTGTGGGTCTCGCCATGCGGCAATGGCGTACGCGTCGCTGCCCGAAAGCGTGCGGCTTTCTTTGATGTGTTGCTTCGGTGAAGGATCGGGGCGGTTCTT
Organism: Streptomyces sp. NPDC005962; assembly: GCF_040629205.1. NCBI lineage: Bacteria > Bacillati > Actinomycetota > Actinomycetes > Kitasatosporales > Streptomycetaceae > Streptomyces > Streptomyces sp. NPDC005962. The sequence continues at coordinate 45,039 of NZ_JBEXVE010000023.1, forward strand.
CGGAACCGTCAACTCGATTTGCTTTCACGCCCCTTGGGGAATGCAGAATGCCGGGCATGAATTCATGGACGGACAGCAGAAACCCCGATTTCCAGAACCCCGCGCAGGGACCGCCGCACAACGGGCATCCCGGCGTCCCGCCTCAGCAGGGAGGCGGCGGGTACGCCGACGTGCCGCCCCGGCGGCGGCGGGGCCGGACGGTGCTGCGGGTGCTGGTCGGCGTGGTTGTCGTTCTGCTGGTCGCCTCGGTCGCCACGTACTTCTGGGCCGACTCCAAGCTGCGCAAGGATGTCGACCTCAGCCAGGTGATCGACCGTCCCGAGGCGGGGGACGGCACCAACTATCTGATCGTCGGGTCCGACAGCCGCGAGGGCATGTCGGACCAGCAGAAGAAGGACCTGCACACGGGCTCCGCCGACGGCAAGCGCACGGACTCGATGATGATCCTGCACGACGGCGCCTCCGGTCCGACGCTCATATCCCTGCCGCGCGACTCGAACGTGACCATCCCGAAGTTCCGCGGATCGGAGTCCGGGGACGTCAAGGGGCCCCTGGGCGACAACAAGCTCAACGCCGCGTACGCCATCGACGGCCCGCAGCTGCTCGTCCGCACCGTCGAGTCCAACACCGGTCTGCACATCGACCACTACGCCGAGATCGGGTTCTCCGGCTTCGCGGACATCGTGGACGCCATCGGCGGCGTCGACATGACCCTCGACAAGGGGTTCAAGGACAAGCAGGCGGGTGCCGACTTCGAGGCGGGCCAGCAGACCATGAACGGGCAGCAGGCGCTCGCGTTCGTCCGCAGCCGGCACGCGTTCGCCGCCAGCGACCTGGACCGGACGAAGAACCAGCAGAAGTTCCTGTCCGCCCTGGCCAGTCAGACCGCGACGCCCAGCACGCTGCTGAACCCCTTCACGCTCTACCCCACCATGGGGGCCGGGCTGGACACCCTGATCGTCGACAAGGACATGAACCCGTACCTGCTGGCCAAGATGTTCTTCGCGATGAAGGACGTCACCGGCACCGGCAGCGGCGGCAAGTCGATGAACATGCCGACCTCGGGCAGCGTCGGCGGCAACCTCCAGTGGGACCAGGGCAAGCTCAAGCAGCTCGTGGAGCAGCTCAACAACGACGAGCCGGTCACCGTCTCCGACACGCCGTGAGCACGGCCTGACGCGTCGAGGGGGTCACCGGACGGCCATCGCGGCCCGGTGACCCCCTCGTCTCTGCGTGCGCCGCGCCTAGGCGGCCTTGGGCACCGGCCCGATGGAGCGGCCCGCCCAGTCGGGTGCCTTCTCGACCAGGGAGGTGAGCCGCTCGCGGATCTCCTCGGGGAACGGTGCCGTGCCGCCCGCCTTCTGGTCGATGTGGAGGGCGAGCAGTTCGGTGGTGGCCACGGGCTCGCCGCCCTCCGGCTCGCCCACGTACATCTCGTGGGAGAACCGCACCTTCTTCTCGTCCACGCCCAGCACCCGGGTGCGGATGGCCAGCTCGGCGCCCTCCTGGACTTCGTGGAGATAGCGGATGTGCGTCTCGACGGTGTAGAGGGAGCAGCCGGTCTTCACCCGGTATCCGGAATCGAGACCGGTCTCGACCATCATCTCGTCCGTGCTGTGTCCGAAGACGAGGACGTAGAACGCCTCGCTCATATGACCGTTGTAATCGATCCATTCCGGTCGCACGGTCTGGTGGTAGTGGGGGAGCTGGTCGCTCACTTGTCGCCTCCCTCGTTGCGCTGCTCGGGCAACCGGCCGGTCGCCCGCAGGACGTTGATCACGCCCTGGTCCCTTTCCGCGACGAGCTGGGCGATACTCCGCCCGGCCGCCGCCTCGTCACATCCGTCGACCATGGCCGTACGCAACGAGTCGTCCAGCTCAGGGGCTTCGAGACGCGTCCATGGCGATTTCAGTGACGGTCCGAAGTGATCGAGCATATGCCCCATGCCGCCTTCGCCTCCCGCGAGGGCGAACGTGAGGCACGGTCCCATGAAGGCCCAGCGCAGACCGGGTCCTTCGGTGATGGAGTCGTCGATGTCCTTCACCGTGGCTTCACCGTTCGCGACCATGTGCAGGGCCTCGCGCCACAGGGCTTCCTGGAGGCGGTTGGCGATGAAGCCGGGCAGCTCGCGGTCCATGGTGATGACGGATTTCCCCGCCGCCTTGTAGAAGGCGGAGGCCCATTCCACGGCGGCCGGGTCGGTTTTCTCGCCGCCGGCGACCTCGACCAGGGGGATCAGGTACGGCGGGTTGAACGGGTGGCCGACGAGGAGGCGGCCGGGGTCGGTGGCCTCGGTCTGCATGTCGGTCATCGGATAGCCGGAGGTGGAGGACGCGATGACGGCGCCCGCCGGGGCCGCCGCGTCCAGCTGGGCCAGCAGGCTCCGCTTCAGCTCCAGCTTCTCGGGGGCGCTCTCCTGGACGAACTCCGCCTCGGCGACGGCCTCTTCGAGGGTCGCGGTCAGGGTGAGACGGTCCGGTGAGGCGCCCTCGGCGAGGCCGAGCTGCTCCAGCGCGGGCCAGGCGGCGTCGACGAGGCGGCGCAGCTTGGTCTCCGCGTCCGGCGCCGGGTCCCAGGCGGTGACGTCGTAGCCGCGGGCGAGGAAGTGGGCGACCCAGCCGCCGCCGATGACGCCCGCGCCGATACAGGCGACGCGGCGGACACGGTCGGGTGCGCACAGGGGTGAGGGCATGGGGGTCCTAAGGAGTCGCGAGGGGAGGGAGGAGGAGAGGCGTTACGCGCGGGGCTTGAGGCCGAGGCGCTGCCGGGCCTCGTCCGGCGTGGCGACGGTGGCGCCCAGCAGCTCGGTGATCTGGACGGCGCGTTCGACGAGCTGGCCGTTGGTGGCCTTGACGCCCCGGCTGAGGTAGAGGTTGTCCTCCAGGCCGACGCGTACGTTGCCGCCGAGCAGGATGGACTGGGCGACCCACGGCATCTGCATGCGTCCCAGCGCGAAGCTGGCCCACTGCGCGCCCTCGGGCAGGATGTCGACCATGGCCTTGAGGACGCCCGGCTCGGCGGGGGCGCCCCACGGGATGCCCATGCACAGCTGGAAGACGGTCGGGTCGTCGAGCAGCCCCTCGGCCAGCAGCTGTTTGGCGAACCACAGCTGCCCGGTGTCGAAGATCTCCAGCTCGGGGCGGACGCCCAGGTCCTGGACGCGCTTGGCGCCGGTGCGCAGCATGTCGGGGGTGGAGACGTAGAGGTTGCTGCCGTCGCCGAAGTTGAGCGAGCCGCAGTCCAGGGTGCAGATGTCGGGCAGCAGGTCCTCGACGTGCGGGAGCCGGTCCAGGCCGCTCACCAGGTCGGTGCCGGGGAGCTGGGTGAGCGGTGCCTCGGGGTCGATGACGAGGTCGCCGCCCATGCCCGCGGTGAGGTTGATGACGACGTCGGTGCCGGTCTCCTTCACCCGCTCCACGACCTCGCGGTAGAGCCGCGGATCGCGGGAGGGGGCGCCGGTCTCGGGGTCGCGTACGTGGATGTGGACCACGGCCGCCCCGGCCTCCGCGGCCTCGACGGCGGAGTGGGCTATCTGCTCGGGGGTGACGGGGACGTGGGGGCTGCGGCCCACGGTGTCACCGGCCCCGGTGAGGGCGCAGGTGATGATGACGCTGTCGTTCATGGGCATGGCGTTTCTCCGTCTTCTGCGACTGCCCCGTAGCTACGGGAACGGGGATGAACGGGTTTCGTCGGGACGGTGAGGGGGCTGTGCGGACAGCTCCGTGTCGACGTGGGCGAGGCAGACGGCGCGCATGAGCTCCGCGCTCGTACCGCCCTCGCCGGGCGCGGTGGCCACCACCTGGGTGGCGAACCCGTCGATCAGCGCGGTCAGGCGCAGCGCGCCGAACTCCGGGTCGACGTCGCGGAAGACGCCCTGGGCGATGCCGCGGCGGATCACCTCGGCGATCGTCCGCCGCCACTCCCGGTAGAACTCGGCGTGCAGCCGCCCGATGGCGGTCGAGCGGGCGGCCTCGGCCCACAGGTCCATCCACACCAGCCACTGGTCGCGCTGCTGGATGCTGTCCGGGACCTGGAGGTCGATGAGCTGGCGCAGCTCCTCCAGGGGGTCGTCGGCCTCGGCGAGGCGGGTGGCGCGGCGGACGGTGTCCTCGTCCATGCACCAGCGCACGGCGGCTTCCAGTAATTCGGCGCGGCCGGGGAAGTGGTAGTGGATGGCGGCGGTGCTGGTGTCGCAGGCGGCGGCGATGTCGGCGACGCGTACGGAGTGGAAGCCGTGCTCGGCGATGAGCCGCACCGTCTCCCGCATGATCTGGAGAGGCCGCCCGCCCTCGGGGGGCGAGGGACGGGCGGCCGGTTCAGGGGCGTCGGCGGCGGGTTCGCCGGGGCCGGTGGTGCCGAGCAGCCACCCGGCGTCGACCCGGCCCGCGTCGGCGATACGGGCCAGTTCGGCGACGGTGAAACGGCGGGTGCCGCCGAGCGAGCGGGACAGTTTGGAGGGGTCCATCACCACACGCCGCGCGAATTCCCGCTGGCTGCAGCCCGCTTCGTCGATCACCTGACGGACACGCGCCGCGACGTCGAACTTTTGCCGCATGGCCGACACCGTACGGAGGTGTTGAGATAAGCGCAACGGATGCGGGTGTGGCTTGCCCTCATATCGGCTGTTACGTACCGAGATCTCATCCGGGTGATGCGCTGTGAACTGACTCGGTGATCAGTCGGTCACTCAGCCGAAGTGTGCGATCGCGGTCATCGTGGGCCGCAGATTCCGTACGCCGGGCAGCCGCCGCAGCACCGGCACCAGCGCCCCGTGGTACAGCCCCCGGCCGCGCGGCGGCGGCAGCTCCCGCACCTCGCGGACGCGCGGATGGGCGGTACGGACCTGGGCCAGCTCACCCGCGTCCATCCCCCAGGGCATGGGCGGTGGCCGGTAGCCCCGCGCGGTGCGCATCTCGCCGCGCATGGTGCGCGCGCTGAACCAGCGGGGCACCGCGTCGAAGACCAGCGCCCCGCCCGGGAACCCTTCCGCGCATCCGGCGATCAGGTCCCGTACCTCGGTGGGCCGCAGATACATCAGCAGCCCCTGCGCGGTGATCAGCACCCCGCGGGAGGTGTCGACCTCCTCTCGCCACGACAGGTCGAGCGCCGACCGGGCGAGGGTGCGCCGCCGCTCGCCGTCGGGCAGCAGGGAGCGCCGCACCGCGGCGGTCTCCGGCAGCTCGACGCACAGCCAGCGGGCCCGCCCGTTGTCCACCCGCCAGTACTGGGTCTCCAGCCCCTCGGCGAGCGCGACGACGGTGCCGTCCGGGTGGGCGGCGAGGAAGTCCCGCACGGCGTCGTCGAAGGTCCGCACGCGCAGCGCCTGCCCCTGCGCGAGCAGCGGGCTGGGCGGGCCGAAGGTCTCCTCGAAGGGGTAGTCGACGCGGTCGACCAGCTCGACGGCCTTGGGGTCAGCCAGCACCGGCCGCGGGCCGCGCGCCTCGTACGCGCGCATGTACAGGTTCCACAGCAGGGTCTCGGGGACCCCGCTCAGCTCGATGCCCGATACGTTCCCGTCCGCCATGACGCCCATTGAACACCCGAAAGTCAACAGCACGGGTCCGACAACGGTCCGGGCTATGCTCGCCCGCATCGTCCCCGAGCGTTCGGCCGGGGCCGGGGGGAGAGAACAGGGGAGACCGAGTGAGATCCGCCGAAGAAGGACGGCTGATCGCTGAACGCTATCTGCTGCTGGACCGGCTCGGCCGGGGCGGGATGGGCACGGTCTGGCGTGCCCGGGACCGGGTGCTGGAGCGCGAGGTCGCCGTCAAGGAGTTGCATGTCACCAGCGATGGCGACGAGCACCACAGACGGCTGCGCCGGGCGGTGCGGGAGGCCCGTACCGTCGCCCGGGTGCACCACCCCCATGTGGTCGGCGTCCATGATCTGATCGAGTACGACGACCGGTTGTGGATCACGATGGAGCTGGTCGACGGCCCCTCCCTCGACCGCCACCTCGCGGCCGCCGGGCCGCTGTCGCCGCACCACACCGCCGCCCTCGGCCTCCAGCTCCTGAGCGCCCTGGAGGCCGTGCACGCCGTCGGGGCGCTGCACCGCGACATCAAGCCCGCCAATGTGCTGCTGCGCGGGGACGGCAGTGCCGTCCTCACCGACTTCGGCATCGCCGCCCTGGAGGGCGACGACTCGCTGACCACGGCCGGTGAACTCCTCGGCTCCATCGGCTACATGGCGCCCGAGCGGCTGACCGCCGACGAGATCGGCCCGCCGTCCGACCTGTGGGCGCTGGGCGCGACCCTGTCCGCCGTCGCCTCCGGGGTGGCGCCGTTCCACCGCACCACCCAGGCCGCCGCGCTGCACGCCGTCACCTTCGCGGACCCGAACATCCCGGACCGGGTCGGCCCGCTGCGGCCCGTCGTCGAGGCCCTGCTGCACAAGTCGCCGGACCAGCGCCCCTCGGCGGCCGCTGTGCGCGACGCCCTGCGGCACGTCGCGGACGGTGCCACCGTCCCGGCCCCCGGCTCCCTGACGCCCGCCGCGAGCGCGTCCTCGGGCGGTGGCGCTTCCTCGGGCGGTGCGGAGACCCACGCCGCCGCGACGATGACGGGCATACGCACCCCGGGCGCCGAGCCGACCCTCGTCGTCCCGCCGTCGGCGGTCGGCGCGGAGCCGACCGTTGTGGACCGCATGGCCGCCCCGCCGCCCCGGCGCCGCCCGGTGCGGTGGTGGTGGCCGGTGGCGGCCGGGGTCGCGTCCGCCCTGGTCACCGGCGTCTTCCTGCTCCTGACGGACGCGCCCCCGTTCGCCGGGGACGACGCACCGGAGGCCGCCCCGACTGCCCCGGCCGATCCCGTCACCATGACCACGAAGGTGGACGTCCAGTCGGCCGAGGGCTGGCAGCGCGCGACGCGGACCCCGCTCCGTCAGGGCGACCGGGTGACGGTGCGCTACTCCACCGGCACCTGGACGGTGGACTCCACCGCCCTGCCGGGGGCCGGGCCCTCCGGCCACAGCGCCGCCGACGACGCGTCACGGCGCTTCGCCTGGGACTGCAAGGTCGACTCCACGGCCCGCTTCGGCGCCCTCCTGGGCCGCTTCTCCGGGAACCCCAGGAGCCTGCCGAGCCATCGCGTCGGGCACGAGTGGACGTTCCGGGCCGCCCGCGCGGGCACCCTGGACCTGCGCATCAACGACGGCGACACCTGCCTGGACGACAACAAGGGCGCCCTGACGGTGAGCGTGCGGGTCACCCGCTGAGCTCACCCGCTGAGGGCCATGTCTCAGCGGTGCCAGAGCAGTTCGCAGACCCGGGCCAGGCCGCGGGTGAGGTGACGGCGGTACGTACTGAACGGCACGCCCAGCCGTTCCGCCGCGGCCTCCTGGGTCGGGGCGCCCTCGAAGAACGTCATCGCGACCGCCTGGTGGAGCTTTTCGCCCAGCCGGTCCGCGCGCAGTTTCCCGGCCGCCTCGGCCAGGGCGTCCCGCAGCGCCTCCACCGGGTCGGCCGCGTCGGCGGGCACCAGCCCGGTGCGCAGAAGGGGGCTGGTCGCCAGCGCGTCGGGCCGGTGCCAGGAGCGCAGCGCGCTCCGCACCGCCGCGTCGAACTCCGCCCGGGGCAGCGCCTCCCGGGCGGGGGCCGGGGCGGCGCGTGCGGCGGCGGGCACGGGCGCGTCCCCGTGGCCGGGGTCCAGCTGCATCGTCTGCTGGAGGAAGACATCGGGCGGCACCCTCCGCCGGTCGTGGCCGAAGAGCGCGTAGACCCGGTCGCCGACCCGGACCAGGGGCGGGTCCTCCCAGCGGGCGATGTACTCGGAGCGCCGGTACGTCTCGAAGTCGTGCATCACCACGATCGCCCAGGCCAGGCTGTCATCGGTGAGGATCTCGGCCATGATCCGAGCGCTCATGAGGTCCCCGGCGGGGGAGGGGTTGGGGTCCACGCGCACCATGAACCGGGCGATTCCCAGGTGTTCCCCGGGCGCCGGCGGGTCCGTCCGGCGCACATGTGCCCAGGCCGCCGCGACGACGGGATCGGCGCCCAGGTCCGCCGTCCGGGCCTCGGAGAGCCGCAGCCAGGACATGAAGCCGACCGCCTCGTCCGTGACCGAGCGCCGGTAGACGTGGAAGGACTCGGGCTGCCGGTCGAGCCAGTGGTGGACGATGGCCACGTCCTCCTCGGGGCCGTCCTTGGCGGCCAGTTCGAGCACCGCGGCGCGGTCGCCGGGGCGCAGGGTGTCCTCGTACACCTCATGCGGCCGGGGGGCGCCGAACCAGTTGCTGCCGAACCCGTCGCGCTGGAGGTAGAGCACGGCGGCCGACAGACCGCGCAGGGCCGAAGCGGAACCGGAAACGGAACCGCCGCGGGCCTGCCGCACCTGTGCGACGAGATGGCCGAGGATGCGGCCGTGCATGTCCCGGTAGCGCCGCGGGTCACGCCAGCGTAGATCGGCGTCCAGGGTCTCGCGCACCACATCGTGCGGAAAGATCCCGCACGGGCCCGTCTCGATGAACGGCAGTCCGCGCAGCCAGCCGAACAGTTCCGCCGCGTCGGCCCCGGGAGCTTCGGGCGCCCCGGGTGTCCCGGGCAGGGCCGCCCGCAGCAACTCCTCGGTGGTCATGTGCGCATGGGCGCATATCTCCAGCGCGTGCCGGTGGATCGCCGACGGCACCTCGCCGACCAGCCGGGACACCAGCGTGCCGATCACGTCCTGGGCCGGTGTCCAGGCGCCGCCGCCGATCCCGCTGTCCGTCCCGCTGTCGGTCCCGTCGATCCCGTCGTCCCCGTCGTCGTGGCCGCGTGCCACCTCGGCGGCCAGCGACAGGGCCAGGGGGTTGCCGCCCGCGAAGGCGAGGACACCGGACTGCCGCTCCGGCGGCACGCCGCGCGCCGCGAGCAGGGCGACCGCCTCGCCGCGTGGCAGCTCCGGCAGGCTGACGACCCGCAGGATTCCGGCCCAGCCGGGGTCGGTCCGCCAGCGGTCCGAGGGCGGCTGCCGTCCGGCGAGGACCACCAGCGACCCCAGCGGCAGCCGGGGGAGGAAGCGGTCCCGTAACCAGCCTTCGAGCGACCGGTATTCCTCGAACGTGTCGACCAGCAGCACCGGCCGCTCGGTGGCGAACACCCCGGCCGCGTCCGCCTCGAACGCCGCCGGGCTGCACTCACCGCCGCGCCCGTCCAGCTCGACCACTGTCAGCCCGGCAGCGTGCCCCTCGTCGGCGAACCGCCGCAGCAGCGACGACTTGCCGATGCCGCCGGGGCCGGTGAGGAAAAGCACAGTGAAGGTGTCCGCCGCGCCGTCCAGCGCCGAGCGGAAACGGGCCAGTTCGCGGTCGCGCCCGACGAAGGCGCGCTGTCGTGCCGCGCGTAAGTGCTCACCCAGGCTCCCGGGTGAGTGGCTGTCACGGTGAGTCATGGCGCTCCCTTGCCGACCTGCTCCTGCGCTCACAAGCGCTTGCTGAGGGAGGAGGGTAGCGGCGGTCCCCGGGTTGCCGCCCCGGGTGTCCACCCGGCGTTGAGCATCAAGTGAGCAATAAAGCGGGCATTTTTCAGAGCACTTTTCTGGACACTTTTCGGGGCGTGTCAGGGACGGGGACGGCCAATATCGAGGTGGTAGAAAGGATTCCGCCTGTGTGGCTGTTATCGGGGGCTGACGTACCATCACGGCGGCAGGGGAGGAAAATTGCGCGGAACTCTACATTCTGTGATCGCGAAACCCGAGAAAAAGATTCCGGTCGTGGTCCACGCGCCCGATCCGATCTCACGGGAAGGAACGATCAGCCAGCTGCGGCAGCACCCGGAAGTCGACCTCGTCGACGAGGCGGCCGCGGGCGGCGAGGGCGTGGCCGTGCTGCTCGCCGAATCCCCCGACCAGGCCCTCCTCTCCCAGCTGCGCAGGATCGTCCGCAGCGAGGGGCTGCACCCCGTCCTGGTGGTGAGCCTGATCCGCGAGGCGGAGCTGCTGGACGTCATCGAATGCGGCGTCGGCGCCATCGTCTGGCGGCACGAGGCCACCGGCGGCCGGCTGCTGCGGGCCGTGACCGCGGCCTTCCACGGCGACGGGGACCTGCCCTCCGACCTGCTCGGGCGGCTGATCAGCCAGGTCGGCAGCTTACGGCCGGGCACCTCCGCCCACCCCGCGGTCCAGCCCTCCGGCCTCACCCCGCGCGAGATCGACGTCCTGCGGCTGGTCGCGGAGGGAATGGGCACTGGGGAAATCGCTAGTAAGCTGTCCTATTCGGAACGGACCGTCAAGAACATCATGCAAGGTCTGACCACCCGGCTGGATCTGCGCAATCGCGCACACGCCGTGGCCTATGCTCTGCGCGAGGGGTACATCTCGTGATTCATGAAGTCGACGCGCTGCTGCGGTCGCTGCTGCAGGGCGGCGCACTCGCCGGAAGTGATATCGAGATCGCCTTCGACGCCCCGACCAAGGAATGGTCGGCCCGCCGCAACGCCCCCGTCCTGGACTGCTATCTGTACGACATCCGGGAGGACGTCAAACGGCGCGAACGCGGCGCCGCCGTCGTCCGCGACGGGCAGGGGATCGTGGTGCGCCGCCGCCGTCCGCCACGCTGGTTCCGGCTGTCGTACCTGCTCACGGCGTGGACCAAGCGGCCCGAGGACGAACACCGGCTGCTGTCCGCCGCGCTGGCCACCCTGATGCACCAGGAACTGCTGCCACCGCGCAGCCTTCCGGAACCGCTCGCGGAACTTGGCCTGAGTGTGCCGCTCACGGTCGCCGGGGTGCAGACCGAGGCCCGCTCCCTGGCCGAGATCTGGTCCGCGCTCGGCGGCACGCTCAAGCCGTCGATCGATCTCGTGGTCACCGTGCCGTTCCCGGCCTACCCCGACTACGACGCGGGGCCGCCCGTCACCGAGGGCACGCTGGTGCGTACCCGCGAGATCGACGGACCCGAGGACGGCGAGCGGATGACCCAGCCACGCCACCTCAACGCGACGACCACGGGAGCACGCACCCGGTGACCGGCATCGCCACCCCCTCTCACCACGCCCCGCCCGACACCCCGTCCGACGCCCTGCCCGGGGAACCGTCCGGGGAACCGGCGGGCGCGCTGCTCACCCGGCTCGCCCGGCTGCGGGAGCGGATCGCCGACCTGGTGGAGCGGCGCAGCGCGGGCGACCCCACCGCGACCGACCCGCTGCGCGGGCTCTACCTGTCCGACGACGCCGTACGCCGCCATCTGCTGCGCTCCGCCGACGAGCCGGAGAACGGCCCCGCGTCGGGGCCCGTCGACGGCTCCGGCGACGAGCCGCCGGGGGACGGCGACCGGCTGCACCGGCTCGCCCTCCACCAGGGCCTGACCGAGCTGGACACCGCGGCCCTGCTCATCGCCCTCGCCCCCGACCTCGACCGCGGCTTCGAGCCGCTGTACGGGTACCTCAACGACGACGTCAGCCGTCGGCGGGCCACCGTCGGGCTGGTGCTCGACGTGTGCGGGCTGCCCGCGGCCCATCCCGGGGCCCGGGCCCGCTTCCACCCCACGGCGCCGCTGGCCGAACTCGGTCTGCTGGTCGTCGAGGAGCCCGAACGGCCCTTCCTCGGACGCTCGTTGCGCGTCCCGGACCGGCTGATCGCCCATCTGCTGGGCGATGAGACCCCGGACCCCGCGCTCGACGGACACCTCCGCCCCCTTCCGTCCCCATCCGACGGCGATGGCGGTGGCGACGGCGGGCCGCTGGCCCGGCGGCTCGCCGAGCACCTCGGCGCCGCACCGCTCACCGTCTATCTGCGCGAACAGCGCGAGGGCGACGGGCTGTCGTGCGCGGCCACCGCGCTGCTGACCGCCGGATACGGCGCGCTGCACTACGCCCCGGCCCGCGCGGGGCACGCGGACGGACCCGCTCCGGGCGCCGAGGCCGGGCCGGACGACCACGCCGCCGAGCGGTATCGCACCGCCCCGCGGGGCCCGGTGCGGGAGCTGCTGCGCGAGGCGCGGCTGCGCGGCTGCGGGATCGTCGTCTCCGAACTGCCCGACCGGCCGGGCCCGCTGATCCGCGCGCTGTCGGTGCGCGACGTACCGGTGCTGTTCACCGGGGCGCGGCCCTACGACCCGCAGTGGTGCGAGCGCGATCCGCTGCTGCTGGAGGTGGACCGGCTGCCCTCGGGCGGGGTGGACGCCTGGGCGGCCGCGCTCGGCCTCGACGCGGCGGACGACCCCGGGTTCGACCTGGCGGCGACGGTCGCCCCGTACCGGTTCGGCGGTGAGCGCATCCGCCGGTCCGCGCGGTCCGCGCGGACGCTGGCCGCCTTCGAGGGCGCCCCGCTGACCCCCGACCACCTGCGACTCGCGGCCCGTCAGCACTCCGCGTCCGGGCTGGAGAACCACGCCCGCCGCATCCGGCCCGAGGTCGGCTGGGACGATCTGGTGCTGCCCGGCGAACCGCTCGGCCAGCTGCGCGAGCTGTCCCTGCGCGCCCGCTTCCGCGAGCGGGTGCTCGGCGACTGGCGGCTGAGCGCGGGCGGCGGGCGGGGCCATGGCGTCCTGGCGCTGTTCGCCGGGGAGTCCGGCACCGGCAAGACGATGTCCGCCGAGGTGGTCGCCGCCGATCTGGGCCTGGATCTGTACGTCGTCCAGCTGTCCTCGGTCGTCGACAAGTACGTGGGCGAGACCGAGAAGAACCTGGAGCGCATCTTCACCGAGGCCGACCGCACCGACGCGGTCCTGCTCTTCGACGAGGCGGACGCGGTCTTCGGCAAGCGCTCCGAGGTGAACGACTCCCACGACCGCTACGCCAACCTGGAGAGCGCCTATCTCCTCCAGCGGCTGGAGGCGTTCGACGGCATCGCCCTGCTCACCACCAACCTGCGGGCGAACATCGACGACGCCTTCACCCGGCGGCTGGACACGGTGGTCGACTTCCCGTTCCCCGACGCCGGGCAGCGGCTCGCCCTGTGGCGGCACAGCCTGGCCCATGTGCCGTGCGAGGACGGCATCGACCCGGGCCGGTGCGCCCGCGACTTCGAGCTGGCGGGCGGCTCCATCCGCAGCGCCGTGGTGACCGCGGCGTACGCGGCGGCGGGCCGCGGCGAGCCGGTGACCGGCGCCGATCTGCTGGCCGGGGCGCGGCGGGAGTACCGGAAGGCGGGCCGCCTGGTGCTGGACGAGGTCAGCTGGTGAGCGGCCCGCGACTTCCTGGAGTTCCTAGGGCTGGGCGTCGGGCTTGACGATGAACCACGTCTGGTCGTCGTCGTCCGAGCAGTTGAAGAGGGTGAGACCGGTGCCGTCCGCCTTGTCCTCACCCTTGGAGGCGTAACCGGCGACGTCCAGGCAGAGGTTGCTGCTGGCGTAGTTGCGGATCCAGTGGAGCCCGTTGGTGTTCGGCCGCTTCTCCAGCCACCACAGCTGGTTGTCGTCCATCTTGCGGGTGCAGGGCCACTGCGATACCGGCGAGGTGGCGGGGGCCGCGCCCGACTCGGGCAGGTCCAGGCAGAGTCCGTCCCTGGTGTTGCGGATCTGGACGAGGTCGGCGTTGTTCGGACCGGCGCCCTTGGCGACCGTTTCGAGGTTCCACAACTGCCCCTCGTTGGCGCCGTCGCAGGGGAACTGGGCGGCTCTTCCACCCGCCTTGCCGTCCTTCTCCTTCGGGGTGACGCACTTCTGCGTGGTCCCGTTCCGCAGCAGAACGCGGGCGAGCGGGTCTTCCGGCTTCGGCTTGGGCTTCTCGTTCCCGCCTCCGCCTCCGCCGCCGCCCCCGGCGCCGTTCCCGTTTCCGTCCCCGTCCCCGCCGGGCTGCTGCGTCGGATCGTCGGCCGGTTTCGACGCGGGCGCGGAACTCGGGGCCGAGGGCTCCGGGGTCGGCACCGAGGAGGCTGCGGCCTCCTGGGTCCGGTCCTGGGCGCGGGTGCCCACCGGCGGCTTGTACGCGAACCAGATCATGACGAACGCGATGGTCAGCGCGACCAGCAGGCTGAAGAACACGCCCACCCAGCGCGGCATCAGCCCCGGCTGCTCATAGGTGCCCTGTACCGGGAGCGGTTCGGCGGCGGAGCGCTGCACGGAGAGCGTGAACGGCCGGGACTCCTTCGACCCGGCCCAGATGATCTGCCGCGGCTTCAGGGTGGTCTTGATGAACGCGGCCCGGCCGGGCTCGATCTGGACGTTCGCCGGGTGGATGTCGTACGAGATCTGGTCGCCGGTGTCGCTGCCGCTGATGGACGCGGTGAGCTTGACGTTGCCGAGGTTGTCCACGGCGAGCTTGGGGCGCCCCCGGAACCGGCCCTTCACCGTCTGCGGTACGAGTTCGGCCCGTACCTCGCTGAACGGGGTGACGGTGACGTTGCCCTCGGGGACGGTGGTGGCCTCCGGGTGTTCGGTCGGGATGATCTGCACCCCGTACGCGTTCGGCCCGGCCGTCGCGTCCGGCGTGCGCGGCGGGGCGAACGTCAGTTCCACCGTGCCGGTCGTCCCCGGATACAGCCGGAGCGTCTGCGGCTCCACCGTCGTCCACGGGGAAAGGGTGCCGACCGGTACGAAGCGGTACTCGTCGACGACGTCGCCCGTGTTGCGCAACCGCAGCCGCACGGTGGCCGAGCCGCCGGGGTCCACGGTGGTCGAGGCGGGTTCCAGAGAGGTCCAAAGGCTCACCTCACGACGCTATGGCGGGTGCCCGTCCGCTGTCCCAGGCGTCGGGGCAGCTTCCGTTGCCTCAAGGCACGTGGGGGTTGCCCTGCCGGGCTGCCACCGGTCACCGGGCGGCCCGGAATGCCCCCGTGGTCCGGGAAGGCTGCCCAAGCGCCTCTACCGCCACGCGTACGCCTCGCGTACGAGAGAGGGAGCGGACGTACCGGATCAAGGAGAGAGGTGGCGGCGCCGATGCGCGCGCAACGAAAGCCGGATCACGACCAGTCCTCCGCCCCGTCGAGGACCCTCGCCCGCCCCGCACCGGCCCGTGCCACGGCGCTGCCGGACGCGCACGCCGGGCCCGGCGGCGCCATGACGCCGGGGCGGGCCCTCGCCCTCCAGGGCTCGGTGGGCAACGCCGTGGCGAGCCGGATGATCGAGCGGGAGCGGCACGTCCACGGCGCGGGGTGCGGCCATGAGACGCCGGTTCAGCGGGCGGCCGTCCAGCAGGCGGCCGTCCAGCGAGCGGTCGTCCAGCGGGTGGGGGAGTCGAGCGCGAGCGGGGCCGTCGCCGAGCAGCCCGCCGAGCCCGCCCAGGATGCCCAGGAGGCCAAGGAGCCCAAGGGCAAGGAGGTGATCAAGCGGCTGAGCCGGTCGATCGAGGGTCACACCATCGAGAAGAAGCCGGTCGTGAGCCCTTGGGCGCCGGGCACGTGGTATCCGGAGCAGTGGATGCCGCAGGGCAAGACGCGCCTGAGGCGCACCCTGGACCGGCGGGTGCTCGCCGGTGAGGTGTTCGGCGCGCAGGACTTGGCGGACATCGAGGAGCTGACGACGGTCAACCCCGACTGGCTGAAGGACGTGGGCATCGGCACCACCTCCGAAGCCCAGGCGTACACCAGGAAGGGCGACTACAAGGACTGGCTGAAGCTCCCCGCGGGCAAGCGCGTCCTCACCGCGACCCTGGCCTACAACAACCATCTGAAGGGCGCGCCCATCCCGGACACCCCGGACTACACGCTCGCCCGCTTCTTCAACACCAAGGGCCGCAATCTCACGGAGGACCAGAAGCAGCCCCTGAAGGACGAGCGCGACCAGCAGATACGCGACACCGCCGTCCGCACGCTGCACCCGGCCGCGATTCCGCCCCAGAACATGCACGCCGACGCGGACAAGTCGCACGTCACCCAGCACCAGGAGAAGGCCGACAAGGCCCGCGATGTCTTCACCAACGTCCTTCTCGTTCTCCAGCACGGGCTGAAGATCTACGACAAGAAGCAGAAGAAGCACCTCGACTTCCGCGAGGGCGACGTCGTCCGGGCCCTCGCGCACGGCGGCCGGGTCAACATCCGCATCCCGGCCGTGAGCGAAGGGGAGCCGACCTCGTCCCTGACGGATTTCCTGGGCGTCACCGAGGGGGGCGGGCTCGCGGCGCACGTCGAACCGCGGGACTACGCCACGCACGGCAATGACATCGGGAAGAACAAGGGCGACAAGCGGGGCAAGTTCAAGGAGACGGGCGGGACCCTCGTCGCCGTCGGGAACAAGATCCTGCCGGGCGGTCCGGTCCTGGCGGGTCTGGACATCCCCGGTGGCGGCTTCGGTTCGAAGGACTGGAACGGCGATGTGGTGCTGCCGACCGGGTCGCACGGCCACATGCTCCTGGTCTTCACCGCGCCGACCAGGGAGAAGGACGGTGCCCTTCAGGTCGGCATCGAGACGACCGGCCCCGGCAAGCCCAGCACGGTCGGCTACAAGCACGACTTCCGGTCCACCGAGGCGACGGCCAACCCCGAGTCGGTTCTGCACGGCCACAAGCGGGACAAGTTCGACGAACGCTATGTGGATCTGAAGGAGCTGGGGAAGGCGCAGGGCGGCGGGGACTGGCGCGCGTTCCTGGACGACATCAAGCAGGGCTGGTACGCCGAGCTGAACAAGACCACGGACGGCTCCGACGAGCGGCAGGCGCTGTACCAGCAGCTCGTGGGGAGGCGGCAGAACTTCTACCCTCCGGCCAACTGAACCGACCCGGGCCGTACGGCGTGCCCCGGGAGCCGTCCGGGCCCGACAAGGCCCGGGCGGCGGTCCGTTCGCCTGCCGCCGCCCATACCTTCGGGCACGCGCTGTGCCCCCTAGCAGGCCCCGAGGGACCTATCCGGGCTGTCGCCGCCCGGTCAAGGGTGTGAAGGTCCTACGTACTTCCTCACCCTTACCCCCGAGGAGCACAGCGCATGCCGTCGTATTTGTCGCCGGGCGTCTACGTCGAGGAGGTCGCCAGCGGCTCCCGTCCGATCGAGGGGGTGGGCACCTCGGTGGCCGCCTTCGTCGGACTTGCTCCCACCGGGCCGCTGAACACTCCGACGCTGGTGACCAACTGGTCCCAGTACGTCGCCGCCTTCGGCGAGTTCACCGACGGGTACTACCTCGCGCACTCCGTCTACGGGTTCTTCAACAACGGCGGCTCCGCCGCGTACGTCGTACGGGTCGGCGGGACGAACGGCGAGGACGCAACGGCCGCCGGTGCCCCGGCCGCCGTGGCGGGTTCCGCCACCGCTCCGGCCGAACTGCCCGCGGGCGCGCCCGCCGAGCTGGGCACGTTCTCCGTCCGGGCCCTGACGCCCGGCGGCTCGCTCAGCGTCGAGGTGGCCGACCCGGAGGGGGAGGGCCCGGCCGAGCGGTTCAAGCTGATCGTCAAGGACGACGGCAGGGTCGCCGAGTCCTTCGACGTGACCGCGAAGAAGGGCAACCGCTCCTACGTCGTCACGCAGGTCAAGGAGCGCTCGAAGCTCATCACCGTCCAGGAGACGGCCCCCGCCGCGCAGCTCGCCCGGCCGGAGAACCAGACCGTCGCCCTGGTCCGCCCCGCCCCCTCCGCTCCCGTCCCCGCCGGTGCCCCGGCCGAGACGTCCGCCGCGCACCCCGGCCCCGCCGAGTACCTCGGCGACTCCGCGGACCGCACCGGCTTCGGCGGCCTGGAGGCGGTCGACGAGATCTCCATGGTCGCCGTCCCCGACCTGATGGCCGCCTACCAGCGCGGCGCGATCGACCTGGAGGCGGTCAAGGCCGTCCAGCTCGGGCTGATCGCGCACTGCGAGCTGATGGGCGACCGCGTCGCCGTCATCGACCCGCCGCCCGGCCTCAACGCCCGGGACATCCGGGTCTGGCGCCAGGACACCGCGGGCTACGACTCCAAGTACGCGGCCGTCTACTACCCCTGGATCAAGATCTTCGACCCGGCCTCCGGGCAGGGGCGCATGGTTCCGCCGAGCGGTCACGTCGCCGGTATCTGGGCGCGCAACGACTTCGAGCGCGGTGTGCACAAGGCCCCCGCCAACGAGGTCGTCCGCGGCGTCGTCGACCTGGAGAACCAGGTCACCCGCGGTGAGCAGGACCTGCTCAACCCGGTCGGCGTCAACTGCATCCGCGCCTTCCCCGGCCGCGGCATCCGCATCTGGGGCGCCCGCACCCTCTCCTCCGACCCGGCCTGGCGCTACATCAACATCCGCCGGTACTTCAACTACCTGGAGGAGTCGATCCTGATCGGCACCCAGTGGGTGGTCTTCGAGCCCAACGACCAGCAGCTGTGGGCCCGCATCCGGCGCAACGTGTCCGCGTTCCTGGTCAACGAGTGGCGCGCCGGCGCCCTGTTCGGCTCCAGCCCGGAGCAGGCCTTCTACGTCAAGTGTGACGAGGAGACCAACCCGGCGGAGTCGGTGGACCTGGGCCGGGTCGTGTGCGAGATCGGGATCGCGCCGGTCAAGCCCGCCGAGTTCGTGATCTTCCGGCTGGCCCAGTTCTCCAGCGGAAGCGGCGAGCTGGAGGAGTAGCGGTGACGCGGCCCGCGGGCCGCGGGCCCGCGCGCCGCGGTGTCGCCACTATCACTTCCGTTCATCAGTAGCAGAAGGACAGACAGCGGTTCATGAGTATCCAGCCCGGTGATTCCTTCACCTCACATAACTTCGGCATCCAGATCGACGGCGTCATGGTCGAGTACCTCCAGGAGGTCAGCGGCCTGAGCTTCGAGCAGGACGTCATCGAGTACCAGCAGGTCTCCGCGCAGGGCAAGCCCAAGGTCAGCAAGATGCCGGGCGTGCAGAAGGCGGGGCAGTGCACGGTCGTGCGCGGCATGACCCCGTCCCCGGCGTTCACGCAGTGGATTCAGCAGTCCATCAAGGGCCAGATGACGACGGCCCGCAAGAACGCCACGATCATGGTGATGGACTACGAGCTGAACCCGGTCAAGCGGTACAACCTGCGCAACGCCTGGTGCAGCAAGATCGACGCCAGCACCGTCAAGGCCGGTGAGGCCTCGGCGCTCACCGAGACCGTCACCATCACCTTCGAAGAACTGGACATCGAGTAATGCGCCGCACGGCCGTCCGCGCGCCGGTCGCGGAAGCCCCTCCTGAGGCGGCCGTCGCGGAAGCGGCCCCGGCCCCTTCTGCTTCCGCCTCCGCCGAACCGCAGCGGCTGCGCACCGAGTTCGAGTTCGAGCTGCCGCGCGGGTACGTCGACGAGTCCGGCACCGTGCACCGCACCGGCATCATGCGGCTGGCGACCGCGCGGGACGAACTCATCCCGCTGCGCGATGTGCGGGTGCAGGAGAACCCGGCCTACCTGTCGGTCGTGCTGCTCGGCCGGGTCATCACCCGGCTCGGCGGGCTGACCTCGGTGCACGACGGCGTGGTGGAGAACATGTTCGCCTCCGACCTCGCCTTCCTCCAGGACTTCTACCGGCAGGTCAACGCCGAGGGCCACACCCGGGCCGGGGTCACCTGCCCGCACTGTGAGCAGCCCTTCGAAGTGGAGCTCGGCGGGAGCCGCCTGGGGGAATCGTGACGTACGCGACCGACCGTCTCCACGAGGAGATCGCGTACATCGCCTACCACTTCCACTGGAGCCTGGAGAACATCCTGGACCTCGAACACGGCGACCGGCGGCGCTACGCGCAGGAAATCGCCTCTCTCGTCACCCGCGCCACGGAGGGGTAGATGGGACTGCTCGACAGACTCCGCGGAACGAAACGGTCCGGCGCGACGACGCCCGGCGGCGTGCCTGGTGCGACGCCCGCCGGGGCGCCCGGTGAGACGGCCGGGCGGGCGCCTGGGGAGGACGCCCGTCCGGCATCCGCGGAGGGGATGCCGGGCGGTCCGCCCCGGGCGGACGCCCCCGCGGACGGCCGTACAGACCGCCGGGCGGCGGCCGCGTGGGCCGGCCTGCCCCCGATCCAGCCCACGGCCGTCGCCCGGCCACCGCGCGGTGTCGCCGATCCCGGGTTCGGCGGTTCGCTGACCACGTGGCAGAACCCGTCCTTCGCCGGGACGCTGTCGCACGCTGTGCTCGACGGCGCGCCGGGCGGCTTGATCCGGGGCGCCCTCAGGGCGTCGGGCACCCCGTCCCCGGACCTCGGCGGGCCGTCGCTGACCCTGCCGATGGCCCGTCCGGAGCCGTCGGCGGAGGCCGCCGTCCCGCTGTCCAGCGGGTCGTCGGGCCCCCGGGTACGCCCGGTCCCCCCGAGCGCCACCCGCCCCACGACGCTGACCAAGGCCCCGGCGGTCCAGCGCCGCGCCCTCCCAACGGCCCGCCCGACGCCACCCGTTGCGACGCCGACGGCTGCACCGAGGGCTGCCTCGGCCCCCGCCCCGACGGCGTCGGCTTCGGCGGGAGCCGCCTCGGCGCCCGCTCAGGTTGCGGCGTCCAGTTCGGCTCCCGCCCCGGGACCGGCTGCGGCTCCAGCTTCAGGGACGGCGGGTCCGGCTCCTGCTTTGGGGGTATCTGCTCCCCAGGCCGCTTCGGCTGCCGTTCCGGGCCAGGGGGCTTCGGCGTCGGCTCAGCCCGCTCCGGGTGCGGCGCCCGTTTCGGCTCCCGCTCCGGGCTCGGCTGCTTCCGGTTCCGCTTCGGCGGCCTCGGCTCCGGGTTCGGCTGCTTCTGCCCCCGCTTCAGCAGTGTCGGCTCAGCAGCCTGTCGGGCGCCCGGTCCAGCGGCGCGAATCGGGGGTTCCTGGCCCGGCGACGAGCGGCGCGCCTGCGGCGGCGACGCCGTCCGCTGCGCGTCCCATCCAACGGCAGGCTGCTGCTCCGCCGTCTTCGGCTTCGGCGCCCGGTTCCGCTTCGGCGCCGTCGGCCCCGGCGCCTGTCGGGCCTGCGGTCCAGCGGCGCGAGTCGGGCGGGTCTGGCCCTGGAGGTGCGGGTCTGGGCGCGCCGACGACCGGTGCGCCTGCTGCGCGTTCCGTCCAGCGGCGGGCCGCTGCCGCTCCGCCGACTTCGGCGGTAGGCCCGGATTCGGCTGCTTCGGCGCCCGGTTCAGCAGCGTCGGCTCAGGCACCCGCCGGGCCCCCGGTCCAGCGGCGCGAGTCCGGCGGCCCTGGCCTTGGAGGTACAGCTCTGGGCGCGCCGACGCCGGGCACGCCTGCGGCGCCGCCGCCTGCTGTGCGTCCCGTACAGCGGCGGGCCGCTGCGTCGGCTTCGGCTTCAGCGGCGGCGTCCGCCCTTGCGGCGGGCCCGGCGTCGGCGGCTGCGCTGGGCAGGGATGCTCAGGCGCCCACCGCGCCCACCGGGCCCCCGGTTCAGCGGCGTGAATCCGGCGGCCCTGGCCCGGCGACGAGCGGCACGCCCGCTGCGCGTCCCGTCCAGCAGCGGGCCGCTGCCGCTCCGCCGACTTCGGCGGCGTCGGCTCCGGGTTCGCTTCCTTCTGCCTCTGCTTCAGCGGGGTCCGCTCAGCCGCCTGCCGGGTCTGCGGTCCAGCGGCGCGCTGCCCCCGGAGGTTCGGGGCTGGGCGCACCCACGACCCGCACGCCTGCGTCTGCCCCGACGTCTGATCCGGCGCCGGAGACGACGCGGGTCAGTGGGCCGGGCAGGGATGCTCAGGCGCCCCTCGCGCCTGAGGTTCAGCGGCGCGAGTCCGGTAGCCCTGCCCCGGCAACGAGCGGCACGCCTGCGACAGCGCTGCCCTCTGCACATCCCGTCCAGCGGCGAGCCGCTGCCGCTCCGCCGACTTCGGTTTCGGCGGCGTCTGCCCCTGCGGCAGGCCCGGATTCGGCTGCTTCGGTGCCCGGTTCAGCAGCGTCGGCTCAGGCGCCCGCCGGGCCCCCGGTCCAACGGCGCGAGTCCGGCGGCCCTGGCCTTGGAGGTACAGCTCTGGGCGCGCCGACGCCGGGCACGCCTGCGTCGACGCCGCCTGCTGCGCGTCCCGTCCAGCGGCGGGCCGGTGCTTCATCGGCTTCGGCTTCGGCTTCAGCGGCGGCGTCCGCCCCTGCGCCGGGCCCGGCTCCGGCTGCTCCGGCGGCGGCGCTGGGCAGAGATGCTCAGGCGCCCGCCGCGCCCGCCGCGCCCGCCGCGCCCGTCGCGCGTCCCGTCCAGCGGCGAGCCGCTGCTTCGTCCGCTTCGGCGGCGGAGACGGCGCAGGGCAGTGGGTCGCGCGCGAGTGCTCAGGCGCCTGCCGCGTCCGGCGGCCTTGGCCCTAGTGGTACGAGTCTGGGCACGCCTGCGGCGGCGCCGCCCGCTGGGCGTCCCGTCCAGCGGCGGGCCGCTGCCCCAGCGCCCGCCCCGCACACGGCCTCCAAGGCACCGCAGCCGCCCGCCACTTCCGCGCAGCGGCCGGTGTCCGGCGGTCCTGGCCCTGGAGATGCGGGTCCGGGTGTGCCGACGACGGGCGCGCCTGCGGCGGCGCCGCCCGCTGCGCGTCCCGTCCAGCGGCGGGCCGCTCAGGCTGCTCCGGCTCCTGCCCCGGCAACGTCCGGCTCCGCTCCGGCGCCCGCTGCACCCGTGGCTCCCAGGGCACCGCAGCCGCCCGCCACTTCCGCTCAGCGGCCTGCGTCCGGCGGCCCCGGCCCCGGAGGTACGGGGCTGGGTGCACCGACGACCGGTGCGCCCGGGGTGCGTCCCGTCCAGCGGCGGGCCGCACAGGTTGCTCCGGCGCCCGCCGCTCCCGCGCAGCGGCCTGCGTCCGGTGGTCCCGGCCCCGGAGGTACGGGGCTCGGCGCGCCGACGACCGGGCAGGCGCGCCCAGTCCCGGACGCCGCCGGTGCGCCGCCCACCGCCGTGCCCCGGCGGCGTCCGGGCCTGGGTGCGCCCCTGGCCTCGCCGCCCGCCCCGTCGGCACCGCCGGTCACGGATGCGACGCCGTCACCGCAGAGCCCCGTACAGCGCGCGGTCGCGCCCTCCGGCTCGGCCCTGCCGGTCGTACGGCCCCAGCAGGCCACGTCGCGCCCGCCCGTACGTCTGGAGACCGCGCCGGCCGTGCAGCGGGCGGCGGTCCCTGCCTCGCTTCCCCTGGCGTCGACGCGCGCCCTGACCTCCGCCGTGCCCACGACGACCCCGCCCGGTGTCGCCGCCGTCCAGCGCGGCGGTGTGCCGACGGCGGTGCCGCTGCGCCGCATCGGTACGGGCGGCGGCGCGACGACCGGGCCGGTGGCCCAGCGTTCGGCGGCGGCCCCGCCGGTGGAGCGCGCGACCGGTGGGACCGCCCCGGCGGATGCCGGAGGCGCGCCCTCGGCCGGGCTGATCGGCCGTGCGGCAGCGCGACCTCAGCCCATGACATCGGCTGGTCCGGCGCGGCACGCGGCCGCGTCGCCTGGCGGTGCGCGGCCGTCCGCGCCGGGGCGGGGGTTCGGCGACGGGCAACCCGGCGGCGCCGACCGGCCCGTGCGGCGCGCCGCCTCCTCGCCGTGGCCGGCCGAGGGCCGTACGCCCGTGGTCGGGCTGCGGGGGACCGGGGCGCCGCAACGGCGGGGCGCGGCGCAGCCGCCGCTCCCGTCCGTGCCGTCCGCGGCGGCGCCCCTGCCGGTGCAGCGGCAGGTCAGCGTCCCCGCGCCCGGCCCAGCGCAGCCCATGCAACCCCCGTACCCCGGAGCCCCGCTGCCGTCCGCGCCGGGCCCGTGGACGGGGATGCCCGCCCACGGCGTACGCCCGGTGCAACGGAGCGCCGCCGCCCCCGCAACGGCTCCGCCACCGCCACCGGCGGCCCCCGCCCCGACCATCCAGCGGGCCCCGGTCATCCGGAGGCCCGCCCCGTCCGGGAAGCGCACGAGCGCCCACCGCTTCGCGCACACCTACCGCCGCAGCCGGACCGCCGAGTTCGACGCGCGGGCGCTGACGGACGGGCAGTTCGACGAGCTGGTGCACCGGCTGATCGGCCCGCTGACCCGACTGCTGAGAACGGAGTTCCGCCTCGACCGCGAACGTATCGGCAAGCTGCGTGATCCACGCCGCTGACCAGCCACCGACGACCAGCACCTGACCCACACCGAAAGGCCGCCCCCGATGCCCAGTGATCTCGACCCGGGATCGACGATCTTCTTCACCCTCACCATCGACGGCGAGAGCCTGGGGTTCTTCAACGGCTGCGAGGGTCTGTCGTCCGAGGTGGAGATCGAGCACCACCAGGAGGGCGGCAACAACGGCTTCGTCTGGCAGCTGCCGACCCGCGTCACCTTCTCCAGCATCACGCTGACCCGCCCCCTCACGCCCGACACGGCGAAGGTGGCGGCCTGGGTCTCGTCGATCACGACGGGCGTGACCCGTCCCACCGGGCAGATCGCCGCCCTGCGCGCGGACGGTTCGGTGGTGGCCCAGTGGGGGCTGCTCGACGTGCTGCCGGTGCGGTGGCAGGGGCCGTCGCTCAGCCCGGACAGCCCGGCGGTCGCCACGGAGGTCCTGGAGATCACCCACCACGGGTTCACGGATGCGGGGGCGGCGTAAATGGCGGCCAAAGGCGGCACAGGCGGCAGGGGCGGCGGCGGCCGGGGCGGCAATCCCGGCGGCGGCAGGGGCGGCGGCCGGGGCGGCGCGGGCAAGAGCCTGGTGCGCGCCTCGCTCGCGATCCACGAGCCGCCGGTCGGGCACAGCACCACACCCGGCGGGCTGATCAAGAACTTCGACTTCGACTTCAACCCCGCCCAGCTGACCATGAGCCGCCGCACGGACTGGAAGTACAGCCCGAGCCCGGCCGTCCGCGACGGCTCGCAGCCGGAGTTCATGGGGCCCGAGCCGCGGACGATGAACATCGACGTCTTCCTCGACCGCTCGGACGACCCGGACAGCAACGATGTGCTGAAGAACGTCGAGGCGCTCTTCTTCTGCTGCGAGGTGACGGCGTCCAGCCTCGCCGCCAAGCAGCCGTCCACCCCCTGGGTGATCTTCCAGTGGGGGTCGTTCTCCACCGCCCGCTTCACGGCCTACGTGGAGTCCGTGGACGTCACGTACTCCCTGTTCGGCACCACGGGCATACCGATCCGGGCCACCTGCCAGGTGCAGCTGCATGAGATACCGAGCAAGACGAAGGGGCAGAACCCGACGTCCGGCGCGCTCACCGCGCGCCGCGTCCACCGCCTGGTGGCGGGCGATTCGCTGCAGTCGCTGGCCTGGCGGGAGTACGGGGACGCCACCGTCTGGCGGGTGATCGCCGAGACCAACGGCATCGACGACCCGGCCCGCCTCGCGCCCGGCACCGAGCTCATCCTGCCCGCCGTCGAGGAGGTGACCGCCTGATGCCGCCGATCTCGTACTCCAGCATCATCCACGTCGAACTGGACGACACCCCGCTGCACCCCACCGACGTCGCGCCGCTGCTGGCCGAGGCCTGGGTGGACTTCGGGGCGGGGGTGCCGGGCGCGTTCCAGCTCACCTTCCGCGACCCGAAGCGGACGGTGCTGGGGCTGGCGGGCATCGACATCGGCTCCAAGGCGGTCCTGGCGCCGGTCGCCGACGGCAAGGGGGCGCAGGACCCGCTGTTCACCGGTGAGGTCACCGGGCTGGAGACGGATTACGACGCCACCGGCGCGTTCACCGTCGTGCGCGGCTACGACCTCGGCCACCGCATGCTGCGCCAGCGCCGGGTGGCCGGATACACCTCCATGCGGGCCTCCGACATCGCCAAGCGGCTGATCGGGAAGAGCGCGGTCCCCGCGGGCCGGATCGAACCGACCAGGACCACCTACGACTTCATCACCCAGGACAACATCACCGACTGGGACTTCCTCGCCCGGCTCGCCGAGGACAACAAGAAGGTGATGTTCCTGGACGCGGACGGCAAGTTCCAGTTCGTCAGCCGCAAGAGCGCCTCCGGGGCGCCCCCGCCGACCATGGACGGCGACAAGAGCCCGTTCGTGCTCCAGGGCGGCGTGGACGTCCTGCGCTGCCGGGCCTCCGTCACCTCGGCCGACCAGGTGCCGCAGGCGCAGGCGCGCGGCTGGAACGTGCAGAGCAAGAAGGCCATGACGGCGCAGGCGCCCACCAAGAACAACCCGGCCCTCGCCAACGGCACCAAGCCGGGTGCGGGGACGGCGAAGTTCAGGGCGACCAAGCTGACCGACACCTCGTTCCCCTACGACCAGCAGGGCGAGGTCGGCCGGGCCGCGCAGGCGCTGGCGGAGGACGTGACGTCGGCCTTCGCCGAGCTGGAGGTGACCGTCCACGGCAACCCCAAGCTGCGCGCCGACATCCCGGTGACGCTGCGGGACGTCGGCAAGCCCTTCGACGGCAAGTACACGATGACCGGCGTCCGCCATGTCTTCGAGATGAGCAAGCCGTACACGACCTGGGTGACCGTCAGCGGCCGCCAGTGGCGGTCCCTGTACGGGCTCGCCTCCGGCGGCGCGGCGGCCACCTCCCGCATGCCGTCCGTGGCCAACGCGATCGTCACCAACGTGAAGGACCCGCTCAAGCAGGGCCGGGTGAAGCTGAAGTTCCCCTGGCTGGACCCGGATTACGTGAGCGACTGGACCCGCACCGTCCAGTGGGCCGGGGTGGGCGGCGGCAGCGTCTTCCCGCTGGACGTCAACGACGAGGTGCTGGTGGCCTTCGACCGCGGCGCGCTGGACCATCCGTACGTCATCGGCGGCCTCTACAACGGCAAGGACAAGCCGAAGCCCGGCGATGTCCCCCTGCACGACGCCCTCAAGGGCAAGGCGACCCGGCACACCGTCGCCGACCGGGAGAACAACCGGCTGGACCTGCTCAGCCAGAAGCTCGGCAAGCGCGGGGTGCGGCTGAGCACGGGCAACGACCGGCTCACCATCAACCTGGACCGCACCAAGTCCGAGATCACCGTGGACAGCAAGGGAACCGTCGTCATCAGGGGAACCGGCGCGGTGTCCGTCCAGGCCGGTGGCAACCTGAGCCTGCGGGCGGGCGGCAGCATGAACCTGAACGCCGGGGGAGCGCTGAGCATGACGGCGGGCGGCGCCCTCTCCGCCACCGCGGGCGCCGCGTTCAACATCAAGGGCGGCACCGGCTCGATCCAGACCGGGACCCTGAGCGTGACGGCCGGGGCGGTCAACGTCCTGCCCGCGACGTTCACGATGATGACCCCCGGTGTCGTCACCATCGGGGGCACGTCGGTCGCCCTGACCGGCCTCGCCACGATCAACGGTCACATCCCGGTGGTGGTCTGATGGCCGGGCAGTTCGTCGGCTCCGGCTGGTCCTTCCCGCTGCGCATCAGCCCCACCGGGGGCATCGCCCTGGTCAGCGGGGAGCGGGAGATCGAGGAGGCCATCCGGCTCGTGCTCGCGACCGCCCCGGGCGAGCGGCCCATGCGCCCCGAATTCGGCTGCGCCATCCACGACCTGGTCTTCGCACCGGTCAACGAGGCCACCGCGGGCCGCATCCAGCACGAGGTGTTCACCACCCTGGACCGCTGGGAGCCCCGTATCGAGGTGCGCGAGGTGGAGGTGACCGCGGGCGACGAGCAGGGGGTGCTCTACATCGACGTCCGCTACGTCATCCGCGGCACCAACAACCCGCGCAACCTCGTCTTCCCGTTCTACGTCATCCCCTCCCACGACGACTCCGATCCGTCCTCCTCCGGTCCCGGCCCCGATGACGGCCCCGGCCCCGGCGACGGCGGCGGACCGGCCACCGAAAGCGATCGCTGATGGCACTGCCCTCCCCGAACCTCGACGACCGGCGCTTCCAGCACTTCGTCGACGACGCCAAGCGCTACATCCAGCGGCGCGCCCCGGAGTGGACCGACCACAACGTGTCCGACCCCGGTGTCACGCTCGTGGAAACCGTCGCCCACATGGCCGACCAGATCGTGTACCGGCTCAACCGGATTCCCGAGAAGAACCACCTGGCCTTCCTCGACCTCGTCGGCATCACCCTCTTCCCGCCGTCCGCCGCGCGCACCGACGTCACGTTCTGGCTCTCCGCGCCGCAGGACGACCCGGTCCGGGTGCCCGTCGGCACCGAGACCGCCACCCTGCGCGCCGACAGCGAGGACGCGGTCGTCTTCGCCACCGAGCGTGAACTCACCGTCGTCCCCAGCGAACTGCGCCACCTCGCCGTCCAGCACAGCGGCGACCAGGTCACCGACCGCACCACGGACCTCGTCGAGGGCACGGACCTGATGTGCTTCGCCGAATCCCCGGCGCCCGGCGACTGCATGCTGCTCGGGCTCAGCGCCGCCGTCCCGCACTGCGCCGTCGCGCTGCGCCTCGACAGCCGCGTCGACGGCGTCGGCGTCGACCCGCGGCAGCCGCCGCTGGTCTGGGAGGCGTGGACCGCCGAGGGCTGGGTGGAGTGCGAGGTCGACCAGGACACCACCGGCGGCCTCAACCGCCCCGGCGACGTCGTCCTGCACATTCCCGGCGGGCACATCCTCTCCCGCACCGGCCGGAAGGAGGCGGGCTGGCTGCGCTGCCGGGTCACCGAACCCGCGTCCGACCAGCCCTTCTACACCACCTCGCCCACCGTGCGCTCCGCCGAGGCGTTCACCATGGGCGGCACCGTGCCCGCCGTCCACGCCGAGAGCGTGTACGACGAGGCGCTGGGCGAGTCCACCGGCCTTCCCGGCCAGCGGCTGCGGCTCGCCCACGCGCCCGTCGTCGGCGACGTGCCCCCGCTCCACCTCCAGGTGGCCGACTACGCCGAGCGGGACGGCTGGACCGACTGGGACGTCGTCCCGCACTTCGCCGCCTCCGGCCCGCACGACCGGCACCTCACCCTCGACGCGGCGACCGGCGAGATCACCTTCGGCCCGGCCGTCCGCGAACCCGACGGCACCCTGCGCCAGTACGGTGCCGTCCCGCCCAAGGGCGCCGTAATCCGCGCCCGCCGCTACCGCACCGGCGGCGGGCGCACCGGCAACGTGGCGCGCGGCGCCATCCGCACCCTCCGCGACTCCGTCCCGTACGTCGCCGAGGTCGTCAACCGGGAGGCCGCGCAGGGCGGGGTCGACGGCGAGACCGTCGAGGAGGCCAAGGCCCGCGCCCCCATCACGCTGCGCGCCCAGGACCGCGCCGTCACCCTGCGGGACTACGAGGAACTCGCCCGCCGCGCCGCCCCCGAGACCGCCCGCATCACCTGCCTGGAAGGCGAGGTGGAGGAGTACGGCTCGTACGCGGTACGCGTCCTCGTCGTCCCCCACGCCGTCCCCGACCCCGGCGGGCGGCTCCGCTTCGAACAGCTCGTCCCCGCCGACGCGCTCCTCCAGCGCATCACCCGCTACCTGGACGAACGGCGGCTCATCGGCACCCGGCTGGCCGTCGGCCCGCCGTACTACCAGGGCGTCACCGTCGTCGCCACCGTGCACGCCTTCCGCGGCACCGACGCCGACCGCGTACGGCGCGACGCCCACGACGCCCTCTACCGCCACCTCGACCCGCTCACCGGCGGCGCCGACGGCACGGGCTGGCCCTTCGGCCGTCCCGTCCAGTCGGGCGAGATCTTCGCGGTGCTCCAGCGGGTCCCCGGGGTGGAACTCGTCGACGAGGTACGGCTGCACGCCGCCGACCCGCTGACCGGCAAGCGCGGCGACCGCACCGACCGCATCGACCTCGACCCGCCGTCCCTGGTCTTCTCCTACGACCACCGCGTCCGCGTGATCGGGGACACGGCATGACGGATTTCGTCCGCATGATCGGAGTCAGAGTATGAGGGGATCGATCGACGGCCTGGCCTCCTCCTCCCCGCTCGGCATGATGCTGCCCGCCGTCTTCGCCGACGACGACCTCGCGCAGCGCTTCATCGGCGGTCTTGACGAGGTGCTGGCCCCCATCCTCAACGTCCTGGACTGCCAGGAGAGTTACTTCAGCCCCGCCCTGGCCCCCGCCGACTTCACCCGCTGGCTCGGCTGGTGGATCGGCGCCGAGACCGACGGCATCGAGGACGACCGCCCCGAGGGCGAGGCCCGGCTGCGCGCCGCGGTCGCCGCCGCCGCGTATCTGCACCGCGTCCGCGGCACCCGCTTCGGCCTGGCCGAGACGGTACGGCTCGCCTTCGGCGTCGAACCCGAGATCACCGAAAGCGGCGGCGCGACGTGGAGTGCCCGCCCCCGCGGCCCCTTCCCCGGCGCGCCGCGCCCCGGGCTCCACGTCACCCTGCGGCTCCCGTCTCCGACCCCGGCCGACGAACACCGCCTCGACGAACTCGTGGCCGCGGCCCGCCCCGCCCACGTCCCGTACACGGTCCAGGTGACCGCAGCCGAAAGGACCACCCAGAGATGAGCCCCAGTCAGGCCCCCGGCAGCCGCGGCCGCGGCACCGAAGAGCCGACCCTGACCTGCGACGAGTGCGGCACACGCAACGAGCCGGGCCAGTCCTTCTGCGACGGCTGCAACGCGGTCCTGCCCGACCCCGCCCCGACCCCCCGCCCCGGCGCCTCCAGCAGGGACCCGTGGGCGGACGGTGAGACGGCGCCCGGTGCGTCCGGCGCCGCCCACGGGCAGGGTGACCACGATCCCCACGCGCACCCGGACGGTGCCCCCGCACCCCGCACGGCCCCGGGGACGGCCCCGGCGCAACGAGCCGACCCCGAGCCGTGGCCGCCCGCCCCGGCGAGCGGCCCCGCGCCGGACCCACGCCGGAACCCCGCACCGGCACCACGCCCCGACGGCGGAACCGCCGCCGCCCCGCCCGCCCCGGCGGCCGCCGAGGACTGGCCGGGCACCGGCGGGGCCGACCGAGGCGACCAGCCCCGCACCGGCCGGACTGGCGCGCCCGCCGGGTTCGGCGCCGCACCGACCGCCGACGACTGGCCGGACGGCGGCGGAGCGCGCGGTGACAACAGGCGCGGCACCGGCACGCCGGGAGCCGCCAACTGGCCCCCCACCGGCGACCCGGTCGGCGACGCCGACCCGACCCGCCCCGTCCCCCGCGCGACAGCGCCCGGGACCAACACCCCCGCGACCAACCCGGCCACGGGCGGGAACTGGAACCAGCACCAGAACCAGAACGCGAACGCCACCCCGCCCCCAACTCCACCCCAAAGCGACGCGGACCGGGCCCGCGCCCTGCTCGTCCCCGTGGCCGACCCACAGGGCGAACCCGAACGCCCCCCTTCCATCTCCCCGGTCCTCCCGGGTCGCCCGGCGCCCGCCCGCCCGGAGGTCCGGGCCCCGGTCGCGCCGGAGAACCACGGCGGCGTCGCGTGCCCCTGGTGCCACGTCGCCAACCGCCCCGACCGCCACTTCTGCGCCCGCTGCGCCATGCCCATGGCCCAGGGCCCGGAGAACCCGGCCCGCCTCCCCTGGTGGCGACGGCTGCTCGACTACCGCAACCGCGAACAGCCCTGGGCGGGCGACCGCCCCCGCCTGCGCCACCAGATCGGCCGCATCCTGCGCTGGGTGGCCCTGGCGGCCGTACTCGCACTCGTGGCCTGGGCCTTGTTCCAGACCCCGCGAGCCGTCAGCGCCGTACGCGACCACTTCGCCAAGCGCGCCCCACTCAACCCGGACTCCTACAAGGCGTCCCGCTCGTTCCCCGAGCACGGCCCGGACAAGGCGTTCGACGTGGTCAGCAACTCCTGGTGGGGACCGGGCATCACCGGGTCCGCCCAGGGGGATTGGCTGGAGGCCCGCTTCCGGGACCCGGTACGCCTGCTGGACATCGGCATCACCCCCGGCGAGTCCGGCCACGGCGACACCCTCACCAAGTCCGCCCTCCCGCACCGCATCGAGGCCCGCATCACCACGGACGACGGCAAGACCACCACCCGCGAACTCAACCTCGACCAGGGCGCGGGCTTCCAGCGCCGCCCGTTCCGCGCCCAGAACGTCACCGCGGTCCGCTTCACCATCCAGTCGGCCTACGGAGCCGACGGCAAGAAGCAGGTGGCCATAGCCGAGATCGAGTTCTTCGGCCCCTCCAAGGCAGGCCGCTCCTAACCCGCGGCGCACCGCCGAACCGGGCCCATCCCCAACGGGGATGGGCCCGAGGTCAGCGGCCACCGAAGGCGCCCAAGTGGCGAGCACCCCGTTACTCACACGGTGCTGGTATCGACCCGGTAGACGATCTTCCCGTCGAACTCGGCGAACCCCAGCGACTTGTAGAAGGAACGCGCCCCCGCATTGTCGCGGTCCGTCATCCACTCGACGCGGCTGCACCCGGGACGCGCGGCGGCGAGGGCGCGGAGCTGGTCCATGAGCTGGGCCCCGACGCCCCGGCGGCGCAGGGTGTCGCGGACGTACAGCTCCTTGAGGAAGAGCGAGTGGGTGGAGCCCGCGGACGGCCAGAGGAACGAGTAGGCCGCGAGCCCGGCGAGGTCGCCCGTCTCGTCCTCGACGACCAGTGCGAAGGCCATCGGCGGCGAGCCGAACAGCGCGTCCTCCACCTGGGCCCGGCGTTCGTCGAGCGGTTGGACCTCGGTCGAACCGTAGAACCGCTCGATCTCCTCGATCAGCTCGGCCAGGGCGAGGACGTCCCGCTTTTCGGCGGGGCGGATCGTCACGGTCATCGGCATCTCCTGTCGTTGCTCAGTTCCTCAGTTGCTCAGTTGCTTCACTCACTCGCTTCAACGCCGACTCCCGGCCCGGCGGTGCGGCCTGCCGCGCGGGTGCTCCAGCCGTGCTCGCGCAGCGAGTCCTGGACATGCCGGATGAGGTACTCCAGGTCCGCGCAGTACACGGAAGGATTCCGGTAGCCGCGGGCGGCGCTGAAGCGATGCGGGAGGTAGCCCCCGCCGCAGACGTCCACCAGCGCGCAGCCCTGGCACTGCTCGGCCAGCGCTGCCTTGCCGCCGTGCCGGTGGCGGAGCTTCGGGTGGCGCATGGTCTGGTCGAAGGACTGGCCGAGGAGGTCGATGCCCAGCCAGGAGGCGCCTTCCTCGACGGAACGAAGGGTGTCCACGCCTTCGACCGTGCCGTTGGACTCGATCACGACACCGGCCGGTGGGGCGAGGCCCAGTGTTTCGACCGAGCCGCGGACGCCGGAGCTGAGGGCCACGATGTCCTCCAGCATCCGGACGCTGTGCCGGTACTGGGGGCGGGCGAGCCAGGCGTCCCACACGCGGCTCATCCACCGCCCGTACTCGGGAAGGCCCGGGTCGTCGCGGTGCGGCGGATCATCGTGTGTTCCGTGCGGAAGGTTGAAATCGATCACCGGGGGCTCGAACGACGCAAGATAGTCGTGCACCTCGACCGGGTCGTTGGCCAGATCGACCACGGCGAGCAGTCCGGCGAACAAGTGCGGCCGGGAGTGGAGGAGTTCGATGCCGCGTACGGCTGAGCGGGCACTCGATCGCCCGGTGTGGGTCAGCCGGTGCCGGTCGTTGGCGGTCGGCGGCCCGTCGAGGCTGACGCCCACGACGACCTCGTACTGTTCGAAGAGGTCCAGCCACGCCCCGCTGAGCAGCGTTCCGTTGGTCTGGAGCTCGAACCGGACGTCCGTCTCCGCCGGGATACCGTCCCGCAGGGCGCCCAGCAGATCACCCATGTGCCGGGGACCGGCGAGCAGCGGTTCACCGCCGTGCAGGACGACGTGGACCTCCCGCAAGCCGTGCGCGGCGGCATGCTCGCCGATGCGGCGGGCGGCGGCCCGGGCCACGTCCAGACTCATCCGGGCGGGCAGGTGCCGCGACGTCTGGTCCTTGGAGTTGAAGACGTAGCAGTAGTCGCAGTCGATGTTGCAGCGGTTGGCGACCTTGAGGATGAAGCTGCGCAGCGGGGCGGCGTCTTCGGGTCGTGTCATCGAGCGGGCGTGCTCACAGCGGCCAGGGCCAGATGAGCGATGCCGCGTGGGCTCCGTCGCCGACGCTGTTCGTCGCGGCTTGCTCAGCCTCCAGACGCTGGCGTACGCGGTCGGCGACGCGATCGAGGACCGGGCTGTCCTGTGCGGACTGCGGGGCGGCGGACGCCGTGACGTGGCGCGCGGGGACAGGCGTGGGCGACGGCATTCAACGCTCCTCGTGGTGGGCCGTGCTGGAAGTCGGCACGGTGGTGCGACGGCGGTTGAAGCGGCAGATCGGCTCAACGTAGCAGTCGGCCACCCGCGGTGGCATACGGAATCCGGTCATGGACCGAACCATGTGCCCGACTCACCCGGACTGGGACGCCAAGAGGCGCTCGACCTCATCGGCCTCGGCGCTCAGGCCCAACCGCCGGTATACAGCGAGAGCGTCCCGCAGCGACGGCTCGCCGCGCGCGGGCCCGTTGAGGTCCACGTCGCAGCGGCCGATGCCTTCCAGCGCCCGTGCCTCCTCCAGGGGAGCGCCGATGCGCCGGGCCAGGCTCAGCGCCTGCTCAAACCGTCCCCGGCCTGCCGTCGGCCGCTCCCCGGTACGCAGCAGTGTTCCCCAGTGGTTGAGGACTTCCGCTTCGCCGCACCGGTCGCCCAGGTCGCGCAGGATCTCCACGCTGCGTTGGAACGCCTCGGCCGCCCCGTCCCGCTCCCGGACAAGCCCGCGGACCGTGCCCAGTTCGCCGAGTGCGGCGGCCTCGCCCCCACGGCTCCCGAGATCGCGGTACGTGCTCAGTGCCTCCCCCAGCAGCCGGGCCGCCTCCGCGAGGCTGCCGGATACGCGGGCCAGGACCCCGAGGTGGCGGATGCTGTTGGCGCGACCGAACAGGTCGCCGAGTTCGGTGTAGTGGTCCAACGCCTGGGAGTGGTCCTCGCGCGCCCCGTCGAGATCGCCGGTGAGCCGCCGTACCAGGCCCAGCTCGTTGAGGGCGTATGCCTGGTGGACCCGGTCGTCGAGGTCACGGTAGAGCGCGAACGCCTCGCGGTGCCGCCGGGCGGCCAGCTCGTACTCGCCCATCAGGCAGTGCACGACGCCCAGATCACGCAGCGAATTCGCTTCGCCGTAGTGGTCGTGCAGTTCGCGGTAGATGGACAGGGCTTCCGTCTGCGCTTCCACGGAGGCGACGAACTGACTCGTCTGCCGACGCACCATGCCGAGATCCGCGAGCGCGTTGGCCTGCCCGAACCGGTCTCCCACCTCGCGGTAGAGGGCAAGGGCCTGGGCCTGGGCCCGGGCCGCTGCCTCGGTGTCGGCAGTCAGATACCAGACGATGCCCGCCTGGTTCAGCGCATCGGCCTTGCCCTGCCGGTCACCGGCAGCCTCGAATTCCGTTACGGCCTCGTTCAGGGCCTCGACCGCCTCGGGGTACGCGGCCATGAAGCGCCGTACGACACCCAGCTCGGCGAGTGCGTGGCCCAGTGACACCTGGTCCCCGGTCCGCCGGGCAGCCTCGGCGGCGGACCGGTGCAGCCCGACGGCCTGGTCCCAGGGCCCGGCCTGTCGCAGGAAGGGAGCCATGGCCGCGGCCAGGCGGATCACGAGCCTGTGCAGGTCGAGGCCGTTCGCCCGCCGGATGGCGGCCAGGATGTTGGGCCGCTCGTTCTCCAGCCACTCCAGAGCGGCGGCGCGCGACTCCATGGGCGGTCGCTCCACCTCTGTCCCGCTCTCCGGAGGAGGCGGTGCGGCCGCCCCGGCGCGCACGATGTGCCTGTTCGCATCAGCGAGAGCGGCCAGATAGTAGGAGCAGACACGCGTGGTGGTCTGAACGTCGTCCATATTGCCTCTCTCCCCGGCGGCGAGACCGCGCGCATAGTCGCGTAACAGGTCGTGCAGCTGATAGCGGCCGCCCGGCTGCTCGTCAACCAGGTGGTCGTCATAGAGCGCGTCGAGGTGACGTTGCGCCACCGCTGACGGAACCGAGCCGAGCGCGGCACCGGCATACGCGTCGAGATCGGCGCCGGGGTAGCGGCCAAGGCTTTGGAAGAAGCGCTGCCGCTCAGGTGGAAGATCCCGGTAGGACAGGTCGAACGTCGCGGTCACCGCACGCTCCCCGGCACGCAGTTCCCCCAGCCGGTCACGCGCCGCCACCAGCCGCCCCCGAAGGCTTTCGGCGGTCCAGGACGGATGATTCCGGAGCCGCGCCGCGAGCAGCGACACCCCCAACGGAAGATATCCGCACATCCGCACCAGCGCCTCGACCACAGCCCGGTCGAGGGAGTCCGCAGGCCGCCTGCTGAGCCGGATGAACAGATCGACCGCATGACCCGGCGGCAGTGCCTCGACCGGCAGTACCACTTCCTCGTTCGCGGCCAGCCGCTTCCTGCTGGTCACCAGCACCAGACAGCCTCTCCCTCCAGGCAGCAGCGGCTCCAACTGCCGGTAGCTCGCCGCGTTGTCGAGGATGAGCAGTGCCCTCTTGTCGGCCAGCCGCCCTCTCCACATGGCGGCCCGAGCCTCCGTAACCGCACCCACGTCGTCCCCCACCGGAATCTGCTGCGTCGGCACCCCGGCCGCCGCCAGCAGCGACGCCAGCGCCTCGGTCGCCTGCACCGGACTCCGGCCCGGCGTGTGCCCGTTCAGGTTCACGAAGAGCTGTCCGTCCGGAAACCGTTCCGAGAGCACATGCCCGGCATGTACCGCGAAGGTCGTCTTCCCGACCCCCGGCATGCCGTCGACGACATGCACCGGCAGCGCTTCACCGCTCTCCTGCCAGTCCCGCACCGAGCGCACCAGCGACTCCAGCTCGGCAGCCCGATCGGTGAACGCCGCGGTGTCGCGCGGCAGCGACCGCAGCACCAGAGCCGCGCCCGGAAGTCCCGTCCCTTCGTCCGGCCGGACCGTCGGCTCTACGACCGGTACGGGTGCCCGAGTCTCGGACAGCGTCGCCAGCAACGCCGTGCCCACGACCATCACCACGCCCAGCAGGATGAACGAGAACCACGCATGCTCCTGGAGCCACCCCAGCCAGCCGGGCCATCGCGACTGATCGGAGACGGCGTTCGTGACCAGTCCGATGAGCATCGTCGTCATGGCGACGGCACCGGCCACCCCGGCGATGGCGATACCCCGCCGCAGCCTCATGGACGCGCCGCCCTGACGGCGCCGGGACCTGCCGTACCCGTTCCACCGCTGTCGACCGACCACAGCACACCCAGAACCGACCTGACCACGACGGCAACCCCCGAGTCCGACACCTCAACCTTCCAAGCCGACCAGCAGTGAACGATGTTGGTCAAGGTCGACTCCGCGCCATCAACTCCCGCTTCCCGGGAAGGGGGCGGTCACATTTCCGCCCATTGCCCACTGCGCGACCGTGATGCCCCCTCTCGCGCCTGGCCCGTCGAATTCCCAACAGCCTTTTGCGCACCGCCCCTTGTCGTCGGCAGTAGCGCATGCTTAAGGTCATGGCCGCAATGCCGACTCGGCATGCGACGCACACGGGGGACGCGAGAGGAATGCCTTTTTGTGGTAAGTCCTGCGCGCCTCCCCTGACACACGGGGAAACACGGGGAATCAATGAGCTTCAAAGCCGGATCGACGGTGGCCGCTGTGGCCGCCGCCGTCGCCACCGCGAGCGTCCTGATGGCGCCGGCCGCTTCCGCGGCCGACTCCGCGGGAAATTCCACCCGGGCTGGTTACGTCTGCACCTCTCAGCACACGCAAACCACGGGATACGCCAAGTGCTCCAACCTGGCCCGGTTCGACCAATATCGGGCGAAGGTCACCTGCATCGACTCCCGCGGTATCAAAGCGGTCTTCTACGGCCCCTGGAAGAAGGGCGCGAGCGGCGACTGGTCGAGCCGTAAGTGCCCCGGCACCCAGGGCGGCCGGGTCGGCGTCTACAAGGCGGGCTACCAGGTCGAACTCATGTGACGCCGGGGGCAGGCCCGGCAAGCCTGCCCGCCGCGAGCACGAGTCATCGGCAACACGGAGAACTACGGGGAACACGCATGAATCGTAAGAAGGCATTCCTCGCCGTCGCGGGAATGGTGATGGGCGCCAGCCTCATCACACCCTCCGCTCTCGCGGAAGACGGCGATATCGGAGTTCGCTCCGCGGACTGCAACACATGGTCCAAGAACGGCACCACCGGCTACGCCTATTGCTCCGGCCTCGGCCAGGTCGCCGCGCATCGGGTGAAGATAGTGTGCGTGGACACTCGCGGCGTGGAGGTCACGTTCTACGGCCCCTGGGTCGGCAACGCCAAGACGTCGAAGCGAAAGTGCCCGGGCACGGACGGCGGCCGGGTGGGAATTCTGCGCGTCGGCTCGGAGATCAAGGACTGAGGGGCCGATAGGGCACATCCCTGATATGCCGGTGGGCGGCCCGACGAGCCGCCCACCGGCGACCTCTGCGCCCGGAATAGGCGGAGGTCAGTGCGTGTAGCGGCGCACGGTCTCCGGGTGGATGACGAGACGGACCAGGTCTGCGGCCAGCATCCCCGCGAGGTCGTCGGCGCGGGTCGGGTCGTCGAGGTCCCAGTAGTGGGCGGCCAGGCGGGTGCACAGGTCGTGCGCTCCGTCGGGTTCCACCGTGGTGCGGCCGGTGACGGACAGCCAGCGCTCGCGTTCGCCCACCGGGGCGGCGACGACGATCGAGGCGCGGGGATCGCGGCGCAGGCGCCGCACCTTGAGCGAGTCCGGGTCCGTGAACAGCTGGATCGTGCCTTCGGCGGTGGCCTCGAACCACACCGGCCGGGGCTGTGGCGGGAGCGGCCCCCCGGCCACGGACAGGAACCCGTGCAGGGGGCGTCGGAGAAATTCGAGGTCGTCGGTGGTCAGCGAACTGGTGTCGGTGCTCATCACAGTCCTTTCAGGTGGGCGGTCATCGTCCCCAGGCTCCCGCCGCCGCGGCCCGTACGGCGTAGTCCTCGAAGGTCCGGGGCGCCCGTCCCAGCAGGGTGGCGAGGTCGTCCGTCGTCGCGGAGAACAGCCCGCGTTCCATCAGGACGAACATCTCGGCGACGTGGTGGGCGTCGTCCTCGCTCAAGCCCTCCTCGACCAGCGTCGCGGCGTACGCGGCGGGGGAGACCTGGCGGTAGGTGAGCGGCCGTCCGGACGCCCGGGAGATCAGCTCGACGGCCTCACCGAAGGTGAGCGCACGCGGTCCGCTCAGCTCGTAGATCCGTCCGGCGTGCCGACCGGTCTCGCTCAGCACGGCGGTCGCGGCGTCGGCGACGTCCTCGGCGTCGATGAACGGTTCGGGGACCGCACCGGCCGGGAGCGCCAGCTCTCCGGCGAGCAGAGGGGCGTGGAAGACGTCCTCGTGGAAGTTCTGGGCGAAGTTCGACGGCCGCAGGACGGTCCACTCCAGCGCCGAGCCGCGCACGGCGTCCTCGGCCGAGCGCATGTCCAGTCCGAAGGCGGAGTCGCCCCAGGTGTCGGCGCCGCGCCCGGAGAGCAGGACCAGCCGCCGCACTCCGGCGGCCTCGGCCCGGGCCACGAACTCGTGCACCGGGCCCGGCACGCCCGGGGGCACCACGTAGACGGCGGCGATACCCCGGAGGGCCGCGTCCCAGCCGCCGGGATCGGACCAGTCGAACCGGGTCGGGCTCGACCGGGAGGCGGTGCGCACCGGCGTGCCGCGGAGCCGCAGCCGGGCGGCGACCCGTCGGCCGGTCTTGCCGGTCGCGCCGAGGACGAGAGTGGTGTCGTTGCTCATGACGTCGATTGAACCCGGCTGACTCGGACGATCCCATGGGTGAGAATCCGGATCGCCTGTGTATGCGTCTAACCTCGGTGAGGTGGATGCGTTCAGTGACCTGATCCGCGGGGTGCGGGCCCACGGATCGTTGTTCAGCAGCTCAACCCTGTCCCCGCCCTGGGCACTTCACTTCGTGGACGGCGCGCCGCTGACCCTGGGCACCGTCCTCAACGGGGCGGGCTGGATCGTGCCGGAGCAGCGGCCGCCCGAGCCGCTTCGCGCCCGCGAGACGATCGTCGTGCGCGGCCCCGCGACGTTCACCTTCGTCGACGAGATCGGCACCCGGGCCGAACCGGTCGCGTGCGGCGAGCACTGCGCGACGCCCGAGGAGGGCGGCACCCGGCACCGGCGCGGCTGGAACGACCACGGCGGGGACGCCGGTGACGGCCACGGTGCGACGACCCTCATCGTCGGCGCGTATCCGGTGCGCGGCGAGATCAGCCGCCGACTGCTGGACGCGCTCCCCGTCGTACTGCGCGTGGACGCCGGGGGCACGGCCGACCCCGTGCTGGACCACCTCGCCGCCGAGGTCGCCGTCGACACGCCGGGCCAGCAGGTCGTACTCGACCGGCTGCTGGACTGGATGCTCGTCTGCACGCTGCGCGAGTGGTTCGACCGGCCCGGCGGCGAACCCCCGGCCTGGTGGGCCGCTCAGCGGGACCCGGTGGCCGGTCACGCGCTGCGCCTGCTGCACGCCGAACCGGCGGCGCCATGGACGGTCGCCTCGCTGGCCGAGCGCACCGGGGTGTCGCGTTCGACGCTGGCCAAGCGGTTCGCCGACCAGGTCGGCGAACCGCCGCTGACCTACCTCACCCGCTGGCGCATGACACTCGCGGCAGACCTCCTGACCGAGCGGGAATCCGCCACCGTCGCGGACATCGCCCGCACCGTGGGCTACTCCGACCCCTTCGGCTTCAGCGCGGCGTTCAAACGGGTCCGAGGCGCCAACCCCAGTGAGTTCCGACGCGGACTGACCGACCGCCGGGTGACGTGACGGTCCCATGTTCTTCCTGGAGCCAGTCGACCAGCTGAACGAACGGCGCTGGGTCCCCGGGCTCAACATGCCGCGTTCAGCTCCTCGCCGGAGGCGGAAGCGGAGGCCGCGGTTCGGCATTCGAGGCAGAGCTTGCCGGGCGCGGCGGGGCGGAGGGCGCGTTCGCAGCCGTCGCAGTTCCGCCAGGGGAGGGCGGGGAGTGGTTTGGGCGCGGCGACCGGCGTCGGCGCGGGGAGGGGCGGTTCGCTCAGGCGCCACGCGAGGATGCGGGCGGGGCGGGTCCGCAGGCGGTCGGGGAGCCCGGAGGTCAGTGCGACGGTGATCTGCGCGGGCCCCACCCCGGCGGCGAGCCACTGCCCGACGGCGGGCGCGAGTTCGGCGACCTCGCGACGGGACAGGATGAGCCGCGGATCGGCGATGCGCAACGAGGCCAGGATGGTGACGGCCCGCTCGTCGGCGTCGGCGAGCGAAGGCGTCTCGGCGGGGACGGCTTCAGAGGCCGCTTCCGGCTCGGGCGCGGGTGCCGGTTTCGCGCTACGTGCGGGGGCGGGCGGGGTAGGCGGGGTGGGCGTTCCGCCGCCCGGTACGTCGTAGAAGTAGGTCCGGGTACGGATCACCCCGCCGGGCCCGCGCTCCCGCCGCCGCACCAGGTATCCGGCGGTTTCCAGCTCCCTCAGCGCCCGCGAGATCAGGATCTCGCCCTCGGTGAAGTGCGCACACAGCGCGGCGATGCTGACGGGAGCGCCGTCGGGGAGGGACAGGATGTAAGCCGCGACGCCGGATGGTGACCGCGCTGCCGCGCCGCTGCGCGAGGGCGTTGGCGATCACGGTGAACTCGGCGGTGAGGCGGGTACGGATGTGGATCACGCCGGAGGTCGGTGCTCCGGCGTCGGCGCGCGCATGCGCGTTAGACTGCGGCTCAGCCATTCGGGAAGCTACTTCTTCCTGATCGGTCAGGCCCTCGATCGGGATTGCCGTCCCGGCGGGGGCCGTCGTTTTGCGGTTGTGTTGCGGCGAACGTAACGACCGCCATGCCGCCCTCGCAAGCCGGTCACCCGTACGAGTGACCGCAGCGGGGAGGGTGGGTGGGCGGGAGTTCTTTCCCCCGGTTCTTAAGGGGAGTTCGCGGCCCACCGGCCCCCGCGCACGAGGCCCCGGCAGACCGCAAAACCCGACACCGACCGACACCCGGCGCCCTCAGAACCGGTCGCGGAACTTCAACTCGCCGACGAAGGAGCCCCAGACGCCCACAGGAAAGACCAGCACCGGCCCGTCAGGGCTCTTGCTGTCACGGACGGGAACGACAGCGGCCACGCCGTCGCCCACCTCGACGCAG
Organism: Streptomyces sp. NPDC005962; assembly: GCF_040629205.1. NCBI lineage: Bacteria > Bacillati > Actinomycetota > Actinomycetes > Kitasatosporales > Streptomycetaceae > Streptomyces > Streptomyces sp. NPDC005962. The sequence continues at coordinate 86,565 of NZ_JBEXVE010000023.1, forward strand.
TCGCCACCGGCCTGATTGCTATGGCTGCTCTTACGCCAGGAGGCGCTGGCCACCTCGACGCAGTTGCCACCCTCCTGGTTGCTGTAACTGCTCTTGCGCCAGACGGCGGGGTTCACGTCAACTCACCAATGAACGCCGCCCATGACGCCGCCGGGAAGACGAGCGCCGGGCCCTGGGGGTTCTTGCTGTCACGGACGGGGACGACGCCGGGAATGCCGTCGGCCACCTCCACGCAGTCGCCACCCTCCTGGTTGCTGTAGCTGCTCTTGCGCCAGGCGGCGCCGTTCAGATCGGGACGGGACACTCGCTCCACGGTGGTAGCCCTCCATCACGGATCGGATCATGTCGAGCGACATGAGCGGAGGCAGCGATGCTGCCCGCAGCCGATCGTAAGACAGTGCGAAGCGCTCGACGTCGTCTGGTTCTTCGATGAGTTGGCCGTAGTGAGCGCCCTCGGTGTAGGCCACCTCCGAATCGTCAGGCGACGTGAGCACCGTCATGGAACCGCCCATCACGTCGTGCTCACCCTGCTCGAACGGCAGCACCTGCACGGTGATGTGGGGTTCCGCGGCTGCCTCCAGCAGCCGGACCAACTGCTCCTGCATGACGGCTCGGCCACCGACGGGACGTCGCAACACCGCCTCATCCAGGATGATCCACAGCTCCGGGCGCTCGGGCGAAGTGAGCCGTTCCTGGCGATTGAGCCGGGCGGCCACTCGCTCTTCCAACTGCTCGTCACTGGTGAGCGACAGACCGACGCTCAAGACGGCCCGAGCGTAGTCAGGGGTCTGTAAGAGGCCCGGCACGACGTGCGACGCGTACTGCCTGATGGACACGGCCCGCGCCGAACGCTCCATGAACGCCTGCGACCAGTCCGGGAACGCCTCCCGGTGCACGTACGGCCACAGGTCGACCAGCAACTCGTCCGCCCCGAGCGCCGCGTCGAGCGCTCTGCTCAGCGCCTTCGTCGGCTTCGCCCCGGAGGCCCGCTCGATCTGGGTGATCCGGGTGCTCACCACATGCGTCTTCTTGCCCAGCTCGGCCTGGGTCAGCCCGGCGGCCATGCGGAGTCTGGGGACACGCGACCCGAACAGCCCCGCGATCGACCCGCGAGGATCAACTTCTTTGGCCAAAACATCACTTCCGTTCCTTACAGCCTGGAAGGTAGGGTTTCGTGGCCTTTCGAGCGTAGACCTGCCACCCGATCCTTGGGTGCGGAACGTCACGACTCGCACACGCTGCGAGTCGATCGAAAGGCCGACGGACGGAAATGGACAACACCGTGCTGAAGACGACGACCACGCCGGACGAGGAACCGAAGTACCGCGAACTCACCGCGCAGTTCCCCTCGACGCCCCGCGGCGCACGGCTGGCCAGGCGGGGCGCCGTACGGCACGTGGCGGAGTGAGGCTACCCGCCCGCGTCGGACACGTCCTGCACGGTGGGCCTGCTGGTGGCTGAGCTGGCGTCCAATGCCGTACGCCATGGCCGCGTCCCCGGACGGGACTTCCGTCTCCGCCTCACCCTGCGAGCAACAACGCCGACGCAGACGATCCGCATAGAGGTCTCGGACACCCGCGACGAGCGCCTACCGCTCAGGCCGCCGACCACCTCGCCCGATCCCGACCCCGATGCCGAGTCGGGCAGTGGCCTGCTCCTGGTCGAGCTGCTGGCCACCCGCTGGGGTACGGCGCCCCGTGTGCCGGTCGGCAAGACCGTGTGGGCGGAGTGCGCTTTGGGGGAGCCTCCTCACTGACCGCGTTCTCTGCGACGTGCGTCTGCGCCCAAAGCTCCTCAGAATTGAGGTGAGGAGGTGAGGGCCATGTCCACCTACATCATCCTGCTGAACTGGACCGATCAGGGTGTCCGTGCCTACAAGGACACCGCGAACCGCTACGAGGCCTTCACGGCGGCGCTGGACAAGCTCGGGGTGAAGCTCAGGGACTTCCAGTGGACCGTCGGTCCGTACGACATCGTCTGCACCATCGAGGCACCCGACGACGAAACCGCCACCGCGGCATCCTTGCAGGTCAGCGGATTGGGCAACGTCCGCTGCACAACCCTGCGGGCCTTCGATCGAGAGGAGATGGGCGGCATCATCGCCAAGGCGGCGGCCTGAGGGCTCCGGCCTCACCCCGCCGGTCTGCCTGTCGTGAAGTACTCGCTCGGCGTATTCAACGGCCATAGGGGTCGTCCTGTCCCTGCTGAGCAGCGCAGTCCTGGTCGGCGCGGAACGCCTCCGGAGAGATGTCCGGGGCCGGGCGGGACATCGCCGCGAACTCCGCGCGTGGGACGAACCGCCGCCCGACGGCACTCGTGTCGCTCAGGGGGCGGCGCTCATCGATGGCCTGCGCCACGGCCTCCGGGTGCGTCAGCTGGAGATGGTGGCCCGCGCCTTCGACGACCGTCACGGTGGCGCGGGGCAGCGCGTCCAGCAGGGCCCGGCCCTCGGGGGTGAGGGGATCGTGGGAGCCCACGATGACGTGCACCCGCCCCGGGTATCGCCGCAGCGTGGCCCGGAGCGCTTCCCGCGACCGCGGCTTCGCGGCGGCGGCCAGGAGCCGGGAGACGTTCGCCGCGACGGGGCGGCGGCGAAGGTCAGCCACGCTCGACCGGAGCGCGGCCGCGTGCGTCGCGTCGCCGGTGAGGCGCCTGGACAGCGCCTCGGGGGATACGTGGCTCAGGTACCGGCGGGTCGCCGCGGCCCACCGGGTGGTGAGCGCCGGGCGCGCCTGGAGGAAGTACGGCGCTACGAGCGTGAGCCGCTCCACCGCGGCGGGATGGGCGGCCGCGGCCTCGACGGCGGCCGCGGCGCCGATGGAGTGGCCCACCAGGTGGCGGGCGCCGGTCTCGGTCATGAGCGCGGTCAGCCACGACGGCCAGTCGTCGCGGTGCCCGCCGCTCATCCCCAGCCCGGGCAGGTCGACGGCGCGGGCGCGGCCGACCGCCGTGACGACCGGCGCCCAGGTGTCGGCGTTGACCGGCAGGCCCGGCAGCACTACGGCGGGTGCGGTCGGTTCGCCCAGCTCGAACGTCCGTATCCCGCCCGGGGTGGTGAACCGCCTGCCATCCGTGCGGGCCGCCGGGGCGTCGCCGAAACGGTGCGCCGCCAGGTGGTCGGCCCAGCGGCGGATCGTGGTGGCGGCGTCCGGCATGGCCAGGCCGTGGCGGGCGGCGAAGGCATGCGCCGGACCGGTGGGGTAGCGGTCGCTCGACAGGAACGTCAGGGTCTCCGGGTCGGCCCTGGTGAGCCGCCGGGGCAGTCGCTTCACCAGGGACACGGGAATCCGCACGCGGGGCGGCTTCATCCGGTAGTGCCGCGCGATGAGCGTGAGCAGGTCGGGCAGCGGGGGCGTGTCGTCGTCGAGCAGCCAGTACGAGGCGCGCTCGGCGGCCTGGTCCACCGGAAGCAGGGCCATGAACCGGGCGACGTAGTCGATCGCGACCACCGGCACGAACGTGGACGCGTCCCCCGGCAGCGCCATGAGGGAGCCCCGCCAGAGGTCCTTCACGTTCGACGCGAGCCCCACGTACTGGTCGGACTCGCCGGTGACGCTGTCCCCGATCACACTGGCCGGGCTGACGATGGACCAGGGAACGCCCAACTCGTCCGCCGTGGCCTGGAAGACGGCGTCCGCCTCAGCCTTGGACGCCTCGTAGGGCCCGAGGGCCCGGTAGGCCGCCGCCCTCCGTTCGTCGCTCCAGAGGACGGGGTCCTGCCCGCCCACCCGGTACCCGGAGACATGCACCAGGCGCCGCAGGTGCGGCAGCCGCGCCGCGAAGGCGACGACCGCGCGGACGCTGTCGACGTTGGCGCGGCGGGCATCGTCCGCCGACATCCCGAACCGGTAGGCCCCGGCGCAGTTGTAGACCTCGGTGACGTCGTCGCACTCGCCCCGGATCAGCGACGGTGCCGCGAAGTCGACCCGGAGGTCGGCCGGGGCCTCGTCGTGCCCGTGCTCGGCCAGCCACCGGACGAGCCGCCGGTTGGACTCGTCGCTCCGGCAGGCCGCGCTCACCCGGGCGCCTGCCCGGCCGAGCGCGAGGATGAGATGGCGTCCGAGGAAGCCGGTCGCGCCCAGCACCAGTGCGTGCCGCTTCTCGACCGCGCTCATGCTGAGGCCTCCGTACCCTCGTCACCCTTGTCGCCCTCGTCCAGCAGTACGGCGAGGGCCCGGGCGGCGCACCGCAGCGGCTCGGTGGACCGCTGGGCACGCGACACGATCACCGCTCCCTCCACCATGCTGACCACGGCGGTCGCCGTGGCGCGGGCGTCGGGGCGAGGGCGGCCGTGCGCGACGAGATACTCGGCCACCGGCCCGATCCAGGACTCGAAGGCGTTCGCGCAGGCGTCCCGCAGCCGCTCGCTCCGCGCGCCCATCTCCAACGTCACCACCGAGACCGGGCATCCGAGCTGGAAGTCGCTGTCGGTGAGCATCCCGGCCAGTGTGTCGATCACGCGGCGCACCACCTCGCCCGGCGTGGCCGACGCCGACGCCGATCCCGACGCCGATCCCGACTCCAGCGCCGAGTCGGCGACGAGAGAGCCGAACCGCGCGGCCGCGAGCTCGACGGCCTTCTCCCCGAGCGCCTCCTTCCCCTGGGGGAAGTGGAAGTACAGCGACCCCTTGGGGGCGCCCGAGTGCTCCACCACCGTGTTGAGCCCGGTGCCGCTGTAGCCGTTCCGCTGGATCAGTTCGAGCATCGACTCCGCCAGCCGCGCGCTGGTCATGGCTCCCTTGGTTCCCGTCATGGCATCAGACTATAGACCGGTCTACATATTTTCTAGGCATCGGCATCGGGGCGCGGAAAAGATAGGCCCCGCCTATACGGGGCATCGATTTTTGGTCGTGGACCCCCTGAGCTGTGGCCCGGTTCACTGTGGCGCAAGCTGGCGCGGACCGATCGGGCTCGGTATCGCGCGATCAGGGAGGCTGCAATGACGCATACCCCGGACCCAGAAGCGCGAGCCGCAGCGAAACCGTGGTACCGGCAGTTGTACATCCAGGTGCTGGTGGCGATCGTGATCGGCATCGTCCTGGGCTGGCGGTGGCCGGATCTGGCCACGGACATGGAGCCGATCGGCACGACCTTCATCACCGCGATGAAGATGCTGATCGGGCCGATCGTGTTCCTGACCATCATCGGCGGGATCGCCGGAGTCGCCGACCTGAAGAAGGTCGGGCTCACCGGGATCAAGGCGCTGACGTACTTCCAGGTCGGCACGGTCATCGCCCTGCTCACGGGGCTGGTCGCCATCAACGTCTTCCGGCTCGGCGACGGCGTACACGCCGATCCGTCGACGCTCAACGCCTCGGGCGACGCGGGCCAGTACATCGAGCAGGGCGCGCACCAGCACTGGTGGGAGTTCCTGACGGGCATCGTCCCGAGCAGCTTCTTCGGGCCGTTCGTCGAGGGCGACATCCTCCAAGTGATCTTCCTGGCGGTGATTTTCGGGATCGCGGTGAAGTCGGTCGGGCAGGTCGGCGAGCCGGTCATCGCGGGCGTCCACCGGCTGACCGAGGTCGTCTTCAAGGTGCTGTCCTTCGTCATGAAGGCCGCGCCGCTCGGCGCGTTCGGCGCGATGTCGTACGCCATCGGGAAGTTCGGCCTGTCCACGCTGACCAGCCTCGGCTCGCTGATCCTGCTCTTCTACGTCACCTCCGCCCTGTTCGTCGTGGTGGTGCTGGGCGGTGTGCTCGCCGCGTACGTACGGCTGAACATCTTCCAGCTCATCCGCTACTTCAAGGAGGAGTTCTTCCTGATCCTCGGCACGTCCACGGCCGAGCCCGCCCTGCCGGGGCTGATGCGCAAGCTGCAGTTCATGGGCGTCGAGCGGTCCACGGTCGGCCTGGTCGTCCCGACCGGCTACAGCTTCAACCTCGACGGCGCGGCGATCTACCTCTCCCTGGCCACCCTCTACATCGCTCAGGCCACGGACACGCCGCTGTCCATCCCGCAGCAACTCGGGCTGCTCGCCGTGATGTTGCTGACGTCCAAGGGCGCGGCGGGGGTCGCGGGCGGCGGCTTCATCGCGCTCACCGCGACGCTGTCGACGGCGGGACACGTCCCCGCGGCGGGCATCATGCTCATCTTCGGCATCGACAAGTTCATGTCGGAGTGCCGGGCGCTGGTGAACTTCTTCGGCAACGCCGTAGCCACCCTGTTCGTCGCCCGCTGGGAGAACGGCCTGGATGTGGCGCGGGCGCGAACGGTGCTGGCCGGGAAGGGCGGCGAGCCCCCGACGGAGACGCAACCCACGAGGGCGACGCCCGTGGCGCCAGCCCCGCACACCGCCGAGGCGGCGCCCTGAGGGTGCCGTGCTGATCGCCCGGGCAAGCTGATGGCTGCCGCGTGCTCGGGCCGGTTCAGCCCGGGAGACGGTCGCGGCGACCGGCCCGACCGGGCCCGCGCGTCGCGTCGCGCGTCGCGGTGCACGCCGCGGTGCGGGCGCTTGTACCGGCACCCCCGCCTGTACCGGCGCCCGTCCCCGTACGGTCGTCGTCGAAGCCGCAGCTGTCTGCGGGGCTCGGCGTGCTGCCGGACGGCCGTACGGCCGTCCGGCACCGCTCACCGCCACCAGTCGCGGCGACACGGTCGTCCTCGCCCTCGGCGGCGTGGCCACCACCGGCGGCGGCGCGGGGCTGCTGCAGTCCCTCGGCGCCGTGCTGGCCCGCGCGGACGGCACGCCGATCGCCCCGGCGGCCGGGGGCTCGCCGACCTCCGCATCGCCGACCTCGCCGCGGCCCGCGCCGCACTGGCCGGTGTCGGCCTCGTCCTCGCCACCGACGTGGAGAGCCCGCTGCTCGGAGCGACGGGCGTGGCCGCCGCCTACGGCCCCAGCAGGGCTCGACCGCGAGCGACATACGCGAACTGGACAGCGCACTGTCCGCGCGGCTGCCCGCCGACCGCTGGATCGGGTAGCGGCCCCGGGGACGGATAGGTTGACCCGGCAGCCGCAGCCGCAGCCGCAGCCGCACCCGCAGACCACAACCGACGGACCCGGGAGACACCGTGGACGCCCGGCAGCTCGAGTACTTCCTGGCCATCGTCGAGCACGGCGGCTTCAGCAAGGCCGCCGCCGCCCTGCACGTGGCTCAGCCGTCGCTGTCGCAGGCCATGGCGACCCTGGAGGCGGACCTCGGGGTGGCCCTCTTCCACCGGGTCGGCCGGGGCGTCGTCCTCAGCGAGGCGGGCGCGGAGCTGCTGGAGCCCAGCCGCCGCGTGCTGCGGGACCTGGCCGCCGTACGCGACACGGCCGCCGGGCTCGCCGGGCTGCACGGCGGGACGGTCGAGGTCGCCACCATGCCCTCGCCCGGCATCGAACCCCTCACCACCCTCATCCACCGCTTCGCCGAGCTGCACCCGTCCGTGACGGTGAGCACGCAGGCCGCCTTCACCCCGGACGAGGTTCTGTCCCTGGTACGCAGCGGCGCCTGCGAGCTGGGCCTGCTGGGTTCGGCGAGCCCCGTGAACCCGGCCGGGCTGGACGTCCTGCACGTGGAGGACCAGCCGTTCGTCGTCGTCGCCGCGCCCGGCGGGGCGATCGAGGACGGGGTCACGATCCGGCCCGGGGACCTGGCGGGCCAGAAGCTCATCGCGTCCCGCACCGGCAGCCTGATGCGCAGCATCGTCGACGACATCACGGCGACCGCGGGCGGCACCGGCACGCAGATCGTGACCGTCGTCGATCACCGGACGTCGATCCTGCCCCTGGTCCTCACCGGGGTCGGCGCCGCCGTCCTGCCCTCCTCCTGGACCCGGCTGGCCCGGCGCTGCGGCGCGGCGGTGGCGCCCCTCGAACCGACCGCCCACCTGCACGTGGCGATGGTCAGCCTGCCCGCGCACCTCACCCCGGCCGCCCGGGCCCTCCTCGCCCTCACCGGGTCACTGGCCGCCCGGCGGGCGCGCGACATACGCGGAACGGACTGACGCGCGACCCATCGGCCACGCCTATACGTCGCATCGAAAGCAGGTCTTGGACGCGCCACGACCGCCCTGTGTTGACTCGGACCCACCCCACCACAGCGAGTCGGAGGCATCCATGACCGCCGCCCCCCGTACGTTCCGTATCGCCGCCATCCCCGCCGACGGCGTGGGCAAGGAAGTCGTCGCCGCGGGGCGCGCCGTCCTGGACGCGCTGGCCGAGGACTCCCGCGCGTCCGGCAACGCCGACGAGGCCTTCGCCTTCGCGTGGGAGGAGTTCCCCTGGGGCTGCGGGTACTACGAGCGCACCGGCAAGATGATCGACGACGACGGCCTGGACCGCCTCAAGGACTTCGACGCCCTCTACTTCGGCGCCGTCGGCTGGCCGACCGTCCCCGACCACATCAGCCTGTGGGGCCTGCGCCTGAAGATCTGCCAGAGCTTCGACCAGTGGGCCAACGTCCGCCCCGTGCAGTTCCTGCCCGGTGTTCAAAGCCCCCTGCGCAAGGCCGACGACACCGAGCTGGACTGGGTCGTCGTCCGGGAGAACAGCGAGGGCGAGTACGCGGGACTCGGCGGCCGCAACCTCTCCGCCCGTGGCCCGGGCGGCGAAGTCGCCGTCCAGTCGGCCCTGTTCACCGAGGTCGGCTGCGAACGCGTCATGCGCTTCGCCTTCGACCTGGCCCGCACCCGTACCCGCCGCAAGGTCTCGTCCGTCACCAAGAGCAATGCGCAGCAGTACGGCATGGTCCTGTGGGACGACGTCTTCAAGCGCGTCGCCGCCGACTACCCGGACGTGGAGACGGAGAGCGTGCTCGTCGACGCGATGTCCGCGAAGTTCGTCCTCCACCCCGAGGACCTGTCGGTCGTCGTCGCCTCCAACCTCAACGCCGACATCCTCTCCGACCTCGGCAGCGCCCTGGCGGGCAGCCTGGGCCTGGCGGCCAGTGCCAACCTCAACCCCGAGCGCCGCTTCCCCAGCATGTTCGAGCCCGTCCACGGCTCCGCCCCCGACATCGCGGGCCAGGGCCTGGCCAACCCCATCGGCGCGGTCGGCAGCGCGGCCCTCATGCTGGACCACTTCGGCCTGCCCGCCGCCGCGGACCGCCTGCGGAAGGCCATCGAGGCGACGACCGCCGCGGGCATCCTCACCCGCGACCTGGGCGGCACCGCGACGACGGAGGACGTGACGAAGGCCCTGATCGAAGCGCTGCGCCCCTGACCTTTCCCTACGAGGCGAGGCTACGCGCTGGGGGCCACGGCGCGGCCGGTCTGCGGCGAGATCATCCCGGCGCAGAGGCCGCGAGCGGCCAGCCCCTGGGCGATGCGGGGGATCGCGGCGCGCGTGTTGGCGGGCCCGTCGTGCATGAGGATGACCTGCCCGTTGGTGAGTCGGCCCGCGGCCTGCACGATCGCGTCGGTACTGGCGTTGTTCCAGTCCTGGGAGTCGACGTCCCAGATGATCTGGGTCAGGCCGTACTTGGCCGCGACCGACTTCACCGTCGCGTTGGTCTCGCCGTACGGCGGCCGGAACAGCTTCGGGGTGCCGCCGCCCGCGTTCGCGAGGGCCGTTTGCGTCCGGGAGATCTCCGAGTCGATCTGCGCCTGACTCAGCTGGGTCAGATGCGGGTGGGTGTAGCTGTGGTTGGCGACCCACATTCCGGCGTCGGCCTCGGCCCGCACCTGGGCCGGGTTGGCGGCGGCGTTCTGGCCCGTATTGAACATCGTGGCCCGCAGCCCGTTCTGCTTGAGCGCGCCGAGCAGGGCGGGTGTGCTGCCGGTCGGGCCGTCGTCGAAGGTGAGCCCGACGTACCCGGAGCAGGCCCGCCGGGCTCCGGCGACCGAACCGGCGCCGTTCACCGTGATGTTGGAGCTGCCGCTGCTCTGATAGCCCTCGGTCGCGAGGATCATGTAGTAGCTGAAGCTGCCCAGCGGCATCCCGGCGCGCGCCCAGGCGTCGAAGTGGTTGCCGGTGGTGATCGTCCCGCCGGTCCGCTTCGACTGCCGGACGCTCCAGTACTGGTCGAAGGTGCGCGTGCCCTCGACGGACGGGGCGTTGTACCGCGTCGTCTTGTAGATGTCGTACGTACCGCCGTCGCTGGTGACGGTGCCCTTGTACGTACCCGTGGGCCGGTACGTGCCCCAGTTGTCGACGACGTAGTACTCCACGAGCGGGTTCGACGTCCACCCGTAGAGCGCCAGGTAGGCGTTGCCGGACGGGTTGAACGTGCCCGAGTAGGTCACGCTCCGGCGCGCGCCCTTGCTCCAGCCCTTGCCCGCGACGAAGTTCCCGGTGTTGCGCCACGACGTGCTGTAGCTGCCACCGGAGGCCAGGTTCATGGAGACGGTTCCGGGCGCGTCGGTCCAGAACGAGTAGTAGTAGCCGTTGTTGGTCCCGGTCTGGTTCGTGGTGATGACCGTGTCCGCGTGGGCGGTGCCGGGCAGGGCCATCGCGGCCACGGTGACCAGCACCGTCGTACAGGCAGTGCTGATCAGCAGCCTTAAACGGCCCAGCAGCCCTGATCGACCGCGTTTGCGTCCGCGTCTGCGACTCGCCGGTGTCTTCTCCATACGCGGAGTTTTGATCTGCTCACATCAACAGTCAACCGCTTTCCGGAAAGAATCACGAAAGCTTCCGAGGGTTTACCGGTCGGTTCAGGCGAGGTCCGACAGATCCTCCGGGGTGAGGGTGATCGACCCCGCGCCCATGTTCTCCTCCAGGTGGCCGAGGGAGCCGGTGCCGGGAATGGCCAGGGTGACGGGGGAGGAGGCGAGCAGCCAGGCCAGCGCGATCTGCGGAACCGTGGCTCCGTGCCGCGACGCGACCATGGCCATGCGGTCATCGGAGAGGTCGCTCGTACCGCCGCCCAGCGGGAAGAACGGCACGTAGGCGATGCCCGCCTCCTCGCAGGCGGCCAGCAGCTCGGCGTCACCGCGGTTGCCGACGTGGAAGTTGTTCTGCACGGCCGCGACGGGCGCGATCGCACGGGCCTCGGCGAGGTGGCCGGTGTCGACGTTGCTCAGGCTGAGATGCCGGATCAGGCCCTCCTCACGCATCGCGGCCAGCGCCTCGAAGCGTTCGGCGATGGATTCGCCGTGCGGCGTCTCCATGAGGCCGATGCGCAGATTGACCAGGTCGAGGCGGTCCACCCCGAGCGTTTCCAGGTTCTCCTCGACCATCGGCCGCAGCACGGCGGGGTCGGTGGTCGGGGTCAGGCTGCCGTCGGCGTTGTGGACCGGTCCGACCTTGGTGGCGATGACCAGGTCGGCCGGGTAGGGGTGGAGGGCCTCGCGGATCAGGGCGTTGGCCCGAACGGAGCCGTCGCCGCTGGTGTAGTAGGTGGCGGTGTCGATGTGGTTCACACCGAGCTCGACGGCCCGGCGCAGGACGGCACGCCCGGTTTCGGGATCGCGGGGCGGGCCGAAGAAGCTGTTCGTGGCCAGACGCATGGCCCCGAAGCCGATGCGGTTGATCAGCAGGTCGCCGCCGAGGCGGAAGTCATCGCTCATGAACCCAGCTTCCGCGCCGCCGCCTCCGGCCGCGAACCCGTGGCAGCTTGCTGCCAGCGCGGCACAATGGACGCGTGACAGAGATCCTGACGATCCGCGGTGACCTGGAGCTCCTCGCTCGCACCCAGCACATTTTCTCGTCGATCCGCGAGGAGTTCCTCTGCGCCGTCCGCGATCTCACTACCTACGCTCACCTGAGCACTCCCGGGCAGGCCGCCCGCGACCGGGTACGGAACGGCGGCACGCAGCAGGTCCGCAAGCTGTGCAGCCCGGCCGCGCTGGTCGACGAGTACAGCCGCAAGCACCTGAGCGACATCGTCGAGCAGGGCGGCCAGGTGCGGATCGCCGCCACCGCCCTTCCCCACGAGACGATCATCATCGACCGCCGCTTCGCGATCCTCGCGGGCCTGGACGCTCCCGGCGGCCGCGAGTACACCGTGACCACCAGCCCCACCCTGGTCGGAGCGGTCTACGCCCTCTTCGACGCCGCCTGGACGACCGCCACCGATCTCAACGCCTTCCTCCGCGGCGAACAGCCCCACCTCGACGCCGAGAGCCGCACGATCCTCCGCGCCCTGGGCTCGGGCGCCACCGACGAGACAGCCGCCAGGCAGCTCGGCACCTCCGTACGCACCTACCGCCGCCGCGTCGCCGACCTCCTCACCGCCCTCGAAGCGGACTCCCGCTTCCAGGCCGGAATGCGCGCGGGCGAACTGGGCCTCAGCGGCTGAGAGCGCCCCACGCTATGAGGCGCGCGATGCCGGATCAGTCCCTTCCTCGTCCAGCACCAGCCGGGCCACCTCCGCGAAGTCCTTCACCTTGGCGATGAATGCGAAGGGCGGCTCTCTGATGCGGACCGTGGACGGGGCTGCCACTGCTGGAGGGCGACGAGTCCCTCGGGGATGTGCACGCGTTGGATCGGAAGTCGAATGCTTCGGGCGCTTCCGATTGCGGCCTTCAGCCGGTCAGGAGCTTCAGCATCCGCTCCGTATCGGAGAGGTCTTCGACCACCTCTGTGGCCCCGGCCGCCCGGAGTTCATCCGTGCTGGTGCGCCCGGTCGCGACACCCACGACGCGGACGCCCGCCCCCAGCCCTCCCCGTACGTCGGACGGCGTGTCTCCCACGAGCACGGCGGACTCGGCGGGCACCCCCGCGCGCCCGAGGGCGATGCGCACCAGCTCCGGGCGCTCGTCTGCGTCGTCCCCGAAGGCGCCGATCGCCAAGTCGAGGTCGCGGTCGAAGTCGAAGGCGGCGAGCTTGATCTCGGCGGCGGTACGGATGTTGCCCGTCACCACCGTCTGCACGATGCCGTCGCGCGCCGCCAGGGCGGAGAGCAGCGCCGGCGCACCAGGGAGAGCGCGCCCGCGCTCGCGCAACGCGGCGGCACGCCGTACATGCGCCGCACCGAGGGCCTGAGCGAAGAGCTCGAACCGTTCACGACTGTCGGGCAGCCCGTGCAGCCTCAGCGTCTCCCGGAGAATGACGGGTTCGGTCGAGCCGTCGATCTTCGCCTGCTCCCGCATCGGTTGGCCGGTGACCTCCTCGAACGCTTCCGCCCAGAGCTCCCGGCCGACACCGCGGGTATCCACGAGCGTGTGGTCGATGTCCCACAGCACGAGCAGCGACACTGTCCCGCCTTCCGATCGTTGGATACCGGCCCCTGTTGGTGACGGGCACCATACGCTGAGTGGGGATACGTACGGAGGCAGGCATGGTCGCACCCGATCTGCCCATCGGCGACAGGATCAGGCGATTTCGCGGCGAACGGCGGCAAGACGTCGTGGCCGGGCTCGTCGGCATCTCGCCCGACTACCTCTCGCAGATCGAACGCGGTCTGAAGATGCCCTCGTTACCCATCGGATCACCTGCCGCACGGACCCTGCGCAGGCTCGCCGGGCAGACGACCTGAGACGAAGGACGCGCACAGGTCCCTCCAGCAGCCACAGAGTATGAGGGGGAGCACTGTTGTTCGGATATCCCCTTTTCACGTACCACATATGATGCCACCGCCAATCATTTGGCAGGTGAATCGCTCGGGGACTGTCGCGGATTCCCATGGACGCCAGGGGTTCTGCTGGTGGCGGCGAGGTTCTAGCGCATAGAATATCGCGCGCTGCTCGCGATGGTGGTCGGTGAGGTCGGCGGTGGGGGTGAGGGCGCCTTGGTTGAGCTGCGAAAACACACAATCCGAGGCGATGCCGACCGAGGGCCTGAACGCATGTTCGCTTTTCCTGGCCCGCGGCGCTTACGGCGTGCCCGCAATGCCCTCAAACGATCATCGCAAAGCGGTCCACGCAATAGCAGTGGGCCCTTTTCCTTTTCCGCGTCGGGGGTCGTTTTCATGAGAAGAGAAGTGTGGAGTGTGATGCCATGAACCGAGTCGGGAGAGACTCGCGCCGGTCGGCCCGCAGACTCGCGGGGCCGCTGGCGCGCATAGGGTTATCCGTTCTCCTGCTGGCAGGCGGCGTCATGGGAGCGACGGCCGGACCGGCCGCCGCTTCGGCCGCCGACGGCACGCTGACGGTTGAGGTGCTGCGCGACTTCTTCGGCACCGGCGTGATCAACGCGACGATGGACGTGCCGCAGCGGGGCATGAAGGTGGAGATCTCCGACCCCGCCGGGCACGTCGTCACCGGCGTCACGGATGCCACCGGGAAGGTCGTGGTGTCGCAGTCGGCGGTGCTGAGCGGCGGCCAATACCGCGTCGACGTCAGCATCCCGGCGCCGTACAGCGACTATCTGCGGGCGGCGCCCGCGTCGACGGCGGAGAACCACTTCAACAGCTTCACGTCGTTCGTGGATGTGTCGGACGGAAAGAACGCCTCGGTGGTGACAGGGGTGTGGGACCCGGCCGACTACGCGCTGCCGGACTCGCGGTACTTCGTACCGGTCCACAACGGCGCCAACGGGACGGACAACCGGGCGTTGGTGGCGTTCGGGACGAAGGCCCGGGGCACGTGTCCCACCGATGTGGGGTGCCCGGACACGCTGGCCACGCAGGACCAGGTGGGCACGACGTTCGGGCTGGCGTACGACAAGGACCGGACCCAGCTGTTCCAGAGCGCGTTCGCCCGCCGGTACGCCCCGTACGGGCCGCAGGGCGGAGGCGCGGTCTACACGGTGCCGGCCGACGGCTCAGGTGCGCCGGAGCTGTTCGCGCGGGTGCCGGACGCCGCGGTGACGCCGCACGACACCGCCAACATGATCAAGGACCCCGGGTTCACCGACGCACCGGGCAAGGAGAGCATCGGTGGCCTGGCCCTGTCGGAGGACGGCTCCACGCTGTACGCGGTGAACCTGCGGACCCGCAGCCTGGTGAGCTTCGACGCGACAGGGGCCACCGCCGCGGAGCCCGAGGCGACGGTCCCGATCCCGGACCCGGGGTGCGCGAGCCCCGGCGACTGGCGGCCGTTCGGTCTCCAGGTCCACAACAACACGCTGTACGTGGGCGGCGTGTGCAGCGCGGAGAGCACCCAGCAGCGCGCGGACCTGAAAGCCTTCGTCTCCACCTACGACGGCAAGCGGTTCACCACGGTGCTGAGCCACCCGCTCACGGACGGACGCGGCAGCGTCTTCGGTTCCGGCGACAAGGCCACCCACTGGAACCCGTGGAACACCAGCCTGGACACGTGGGACGACCGGAAGGCGGGCGGCGTCTTCATCGATCCGCAGCCGGAGCTGGCCTCTCTCGCCTTCGGCCGCGACGGCTCGATGATCCTGGGTTTCCGTGACCGGTTCATGGACGTGGTCAGCTGGGGAGGGCTGGACCCCCGCCCGGGGAACGACACGGCCGAAAACGGCATGTCCGGTGGTGACATCACCATGGTCTGCGCCACTCCCACCGGTGAATACCAGTGGGAAGGCACCGGGAGCTGCCCCAACCACGCCACCCCCGCCAACAGTGGCGGCCAGCCCGCCGGTGTCGTCGAATACTTCCCGGGCGACACTTACGCCAACGCGCACCAGGAGACCGCGCTGGGATCGGTGGCCTATATCCCGCAGCAGCAGTGGGTCGTCAGCACCGAGTTCGACCCGGTCGTCGACGTCGCGACCTCGGGGACCGGGTACCACGACATCACGACCGGTCAGGGCCCGGGCAACAACCCGAAGGCCAACGGGTTCCAGTTCGTCAGCCGGGAACAAGGCGGGTTCGGCAAGGCCGGCGGGCTCGGTGACATCGCGTACGCGGCGGCGAACGCGCCGATCCAGATCGGCAACGTCGTGTGGTTCGACGGCGACCACAACGGCATTCAGGACCCGGGGCACGTGCTGCTGCCGGGGGCGACGATCGACCTGCTGGACGCGGACGGCAGGCAGGTCGCCACGACCAGGACCGATGCCGCCGGCGAGTACTACTTCGGTGGTGTCGGCGCCGAGTACGAGCTCACGCCGGGCGCGAAGTACACGGTGCGGTTCGACGTGTGTACCGCGGACACCAGCAAGGTGCCCGAGCAGCCCCCGGCGAGCGATCTGCGGTTCACGCTCCCGCGAGCCGGTGCCAACCGTGCGCATGACTCCAATGTGACCCCGCCGACCACGGGGCAGTTGTGCGACGGCTCCGCGCCTGTCACGGCGCCGGACAAGCCGGGCGGGGTCGATCACACGATCGACGCCGGGGTGTACATCCCGAAGGAAACGCCGACCCCGACCCCGACCCCGACCGATACCGCGACCCCGACGCCGACCCCGACCGATTCGGCGAACCCGACCCCAACCCCGACGCCGACCGATACGGCGAACCCGACCCCGAACCCGACCGATACCGCGAACCCGACCTCACCACCGGCCCCGGCCCCGACCTCACCACCGGGCCCGTGGTCGCCGCCGTCGGGCGCGCCGCCTGCCAATGCCAATCCGGCCCCGGCCGGCGGGAGCAGGGGTTCGCTGGCGCACACCGGTATGTCCGGGCTGCCAGAGACCATCGGCCTCGTCGGTCTGCTGGTGGCTGCGGGTCTGGCCATCGCGTTCATGAGCCGGAAGCATCGCGCCCGGAAACACTGAACGAGCCGAGCGACGGTGAACGACCGAGAGTGGCCGCGACCGCACGGCGGCCGAGCGGTGTGGTGAAGGAGAGGGGAATTCAGAAGAGTGTCAGCGTCGAGCCGCGTGCGGAGAGTGAGAAACCGGCAAGCTCTACCAGGCCGTGCGACTGACCGGCGCCGATGGCTGCTGCGGCCACGCTGGGCGGCAGCGGTCATCGGCGTAGCAGCCGTCGGGGTGGTCGTCGCGGTGGCCGGGTTCCTGGCCGCCGACGGCGGCTCCGGCTCCGGCGGTCCGCGCGCGCTGACGCCGGATGAGGTGAACCGGCTGGCGATGACGCGGTTCCGTAACTACGAGGCGCACGGCCGCGCGGTGACGATCACTGTGCCGGGCACCGCCGGTGGGCTGATCGTCACCGGGTCCGTCGACTACCAACGCAAGATCGGTTACGGCGTGGTGCACGGCACCGGGCGCGACACATCCAGCGACGGGCTGATCGAGTGGACGGCCACCTCGGTGTCCGTCCACCCGATGGCGAACGCCCCGGCACACGCACCCGCGTCGCCGCCCCGCTCGGGCTGGTACGACCGTCCGCTCCAGTCGTCCGGCAGCTCGCTTGACAGTGCGCTGGCCATCGCACTCGGTCTCGGCAGCGACCGGCCGGAGAACGCCCAGCTTCTGCCGCAGAACGGGGCCGCCTGGCTGGGACGAGACCGGGTGGCCGGGCATCGGGTGGACGTCATGACCGGGCCGTCCTCCCGGGACCGCTCCGGTACGGCGAACAGGGTGCGCTACTGGGTCGGCTCGGACGGCACCATGTACCGGGTGCGCGTGAGCGTGGGTTCCGTATCGCGGCCTGTGGTCATCGATTTCGACACCCACAAGTACCTTCCGGTCAAGCCGGTCCCCGGAGTCACCCCGACCCGGTAGCCGCTGTTCAGGAGGTCCGCACTCGCGCGTCCGCGGCAAGCAGGGACGCCGACGGCAGCGGGATGTCCGCCAGGTCCGGTGGGGCCGGAACGGCCGGGACGGCGGTGGCGCCCGTAGTGGTGGCGTGGGGGAACTGAGGCTGTGGACCAGGCGCTGCGACCTTGGTGAACGGGATGCCACCGGGTGCCGTCGGCATCGCCCACCGGCCGCCCGGCGAGGGCGACTTGGCGGACAGCGGACAGGACGCGGTTGTCGCGAGCCGGGCGGGCACCGTGGTGCGCAGATCGTTGCCGCGCAGGCAGTTGCCCCGTCCCCGGGTGGCGGTGGGGAACGTCCAGCCGACGTCGACGCCGTTGCCGGTGAACGTGTTGTCCACGATCCGGTTGCCGACCGGAGGGATGTCGGCGGACGCGGTGATCACCAGCCCGGCGTTGCTGTTGCCGGTGACGCGGTTGCGGAGGAACTGGTTGTCGCTGCCACCGTCGACGCCGATGCCGGTGCCCCACCCGCCGTCGGCCTGCTGCGGGGTGGCCCGCTGCTGGTTGGCGGCGATCAGATTGCCCGCGATGACGGCGTCCCGCTGCGGGAGCAGCTTCTCCTGGTGGTCGGAGTTGGTGGTCAGGCCGACCCGGTTGCCGACAAGACGGTTGCGGACCACGTACATGTCGCCGCCGGCGTTGGTGCCTTCGTAGCCGACCGCGTTGAGTTCGGCGACGTTGTCCCGCACCACGATGTGACACGGCTTGCACTGCCCGACATAGATCCCCGAGTCGGCCCCGCCCGAGGCGTACGAATGCTCGATGACACCGTTCTGCGCGGAGAACGCGTAGATGCCGTACAGCCCGTTGCGGGTCGCGGTCACATGCGAGACCAGGAAGGACTTCAGGAAGGTGACGGGCTCATCGCCGGTGTCGTAGCCGCCGCTCTGCCCCGGCAGCCCGGCGGCCGCCGCCGCCGAACCGGTGACCAGGACCCCGTTCTGCGTGTTGTTCTCCACGGTCAGGTTCTCCACGGCCACTCCGGGCGCCGCGACGACGACACCGTTCGGCTGCCGCAGCCGCCCGTCGATGACGACCTTGTCCCGGGACGCGCCGCGAAGAGTGATGCGAGCCGTGTCGATCTTCACCGACTCGTGGTAGACGCCCGGCGCGACCAGCACCAGGTCACCGGGGTGAGCCAAGGACACGGCGGCCGAGATCGTCGGGGCATCGGCAGGCACCCGGATCGTCACCTGCGCACCGGACGGCCGTCGGCCTTTGTCCGATCCGCCATCGCCATCGCCGCTGCAGCCGACCACAAGTGCCAGCGTGCCCAGTACCGCCGCCACCACGCGAAGAGCTAATCGAGGCATGATCCCAGTCTGGCAGAACGCCCAATTGCACGCCATAATCGGCGAGATTGACCGGCGCGCCCGATTCGGATGTGGCACCCTGCACACCATGCATCGAGCCGATCACCATCCGTCGCGGCGCGCGTTCCTCGATGCCACCGGCGCCATGGTGGCCGCCGGTCTGACCGCCGGGTGCACATCGGACTCCGCCCGGCCAGGCCGACACGCCCCGACCGCCGCGGCCGCGCCGACGCCGGTTCCGGTGGCGGGCCGGCATCAGGCAGGCATCACGCTCCCCCAGCCCGCCCAGCGCAACCTGCTGGCCGTGGTGGCCGACCTCGGCGCCACCGTGGCTCCCGGCCCGTTACTGGCGGAACTCGGCCGGGCCATCCGCACGCTCATCGCGGGGACCGACCCGCGGCTGCTGGGCCTGGAGCCGGGCGACCTCACCGTGACCGTCGGCGTGGGCCCCCGGCTGGTGCGCACGGCCGGTGCTTCACTGCCCGGCGCGGCCGACCTCCCGCGGTTCTCCCGCGAGCGGATCGCCCCGCGGGCACGCGGTGGTGACCTGCTGATACAGATCTGCGCCAGTGACGCGCTGCTCCTGCCGGTCGTCGCCGCCGCGCTGCTGGACCAGGCCGGTGGCCGCGTCCACGAACGCTGGCGGCAGTCCGCACGCCGCGGTGCGAACGTGCCCATCGGCAACGGCCTCACCGCGCCACGAAACCCGCTCGGTTTCATCGACGGCATCGTGGGCCCGCACACGACCGCCGAACAACAACGCGATCTATGGCTGGCCGGACCCTCCGCGGTCGCCGGTGGCACCCTTGCCGTACTGCGGCGTATGGAACTCGACCTGCCGCGGTTCGCCGCCCTGTCCTTAGCCGAGCAGGAAGCGGTCTTCGGGCGGCGCCGGGCCAGCGGCGTCCCCCTCTCCGGCGGCCCGGTCGCCTCGGGCCCGCAACTCGGCGCCAAGACACCGGACGGACGCTATCTCGTCCCCGCGGACGCCCACGTGCGCAGGGCGAACCCCTCCGTGGTCGGCGCCGGCCTCATGCTCCGCCGCTCCTACGGCACCGACGAGCCCGCCCCCGGCCTGCTCTTCATCAGCTTCCAGAACGACCTGCGGACCTTCACCGCCACCCTCACCCACATGGACACCGCCGACGCAC
The DNA here is from genome assembly GCF_040629205.1 of Streptomyces sp. NPDC005962. Classification (NCBI taxonomy): domain Bacteria; kingdom Bacillati; phylum Actinomycetota; class Actinomycetes; order Kitasatosporales; family Streptomycetaceae; genus Streptomyces; species Streptomyces sp. NPDC005962. The sequence continues at coordinate 106,414 of NZ_JBEXVE010000023.1, forward strand.
TGCTGCGATTCACCACCACAACGGCCAGCGCGACCTTCCTGATCCTCCCCGGCTTCGACCGCCAACACCCGCTCGGCTCCCGGCTGTTCGCCTGATCACGCCGTGCCCACCGCCGTCTCGTCAGATCTTCTCGACTCGCACGGAGTGTCCCGCGAGGAGTTGATGCATGTCGTCGGTGTCGGAGGTGAAGATGGTCGCCTGAGCTCCCTGCGCGGCTGCCCGCCCGGCCACAGCCGCCAGAATGGCGTCGATGGCGTACTTGTGCCCATGCAGGCCAGCTGTCTTCAGCATGTCGCGCGCCATGGCGATCACCTGATCGTCCGTGTGCACGACGCGGATCCGGGACAGCGTCCAGTTCCACAGTGCCTGCCTCGACGTTTCGCGCGGGTCCCATGCCTCCAAGGTCGTGAGCGCCGAGGTGACGATCGGGATATCGAGCCGCGGAGCCGTCTTGATCAGCGCAGCCATCTCCCGGTCGCCCTGCACCGCCTTGGAGAGGGCCTCGGAATCGAATACGAAGACGCGCTGTCGCGGCCGGTGCGGCTTCGCTCGGGCGGTGCGGCTCACGCGGCCTCGTCCGAATGTGATCGCTGCTCGTCATGCCAGCCGTCGATGGCGGCGATGCGGTCCAGCGCTGCTTGCTGCTCGTCGTCCGTCACGGCGCCGTGCTCTTCTTCGAGGCGCTCGGCCAACTCGTGCAGTCGGTCCATGGCGTCTTGATGGGCGGCGGCGGCGGCGATATAGCTGGACACTCCACGCGCGTCGACGCGCTCCTTGATCGATTCCACCAGCTCTTCCGGCACGGTAATGGTGATCTTCCGGGTTGCCATACTTCAAGTATGCCATGTTCTGGGTGTCGCGGCCTGCTCTTCTCGGGGAAGCCGCCACCTCGGGCCGGGTAGGGCTGATTCGTTGGGCGATAGTCGGTAGGACTCCCCGCCCGCTCACGCGAACGGCCCCGGGTGAAGAGCCCGAGGCCGGATAGAGCGCTTCCCTGAGGGAGGAACCTCAGGTCAGCGGCGTAATGCATGGTGCCCCCGGCAGGATTCGAACCTGCGACACCCGCTTTAGGAGAGCGGTGCTCTATCCCCTGAGCTACGGAGGCATGGTCGCTGGTATGGCGGCCGAGGGTCAGCCTACCGGGTTCGGGGTCGGGGTGCGGAACGGGTTGCCGACGTCGTGCTGTCCTGGTGGGGGGCGGGGGCGTGGGTGATCAGGCGCTGGTTCCGGGGGTGGAGCCTCGTCGGTTCGGCCCTGGTCGCTGTGGCGCGAAAAATCCGGTGGTCACGATCTTGCTGTCCCGCCAGGCTGGGCTCCGGGACGGGGGATGTGTATGAAGGGGGCCGATCCCAGGACGAGCTTCGGGTATGAGACATCGCGGAGCTATGACGCCGACGCGCGGGGCGATGAGGAGGAGACGGTCAGGTTTCTCGCCGGGGTGGGGGGTGACGCGCTGGAGTTTGCCGTGGGGGCCGGGCGTCTCGCCTTGCCGTTGCAGGCGGCCGGTCTGCGGGTCGATGGCATCGAGTAGTCGCGGCACATGGTGGACCGGATGCGTGAGAAGCCTGGCGGCGGGCGGGTCGCGGTGACCTTGGGGGATATGTCCCGTGTCGCCACCGGGCAGACGTACGGGCTGGTTTACCTGGTGTTCAACACGATCGGCAATCTGCTGACCCAGGACGACCAGGTGCGGTGTTTCGAGAACGCCGCGCGCCACCTGGCCGGCGACGGTGTGTTCGTCCTGGAGTGCCGGGTGCCGACGGCGCCCGCTCGGCCGGGCCACCAGTTCATCGACATCGAGCGCCTTGAGGCCGATCGTGTCGGGCTGTACGTCTGCCGGTATGACCCGGGCACTCAGATTCTCGATGAGAATCACGTCCGTCTTGGCGTCTATGGTCTTGCTTTCAGCCCTATCGGATTGAGGCTGGCTTATCCGTCTGAGTTCGACCTCATGGCTCGCATCGCGGGGCTTCGGCTGCACGGCCGGTGGGGCGGGTGGAACGGTGAGCTGTTCGATGCCGCCAGCTGGTGCCACATCAGCGTCTATGAGGCCATTTCTTTATAGCCGTGCAGCTCAGGGCGGTGAGGTGCTGCTGACAAGACTGCCCTGCGGTGCTGGCGAATCGCTGTTGGTTCACTAACGCCTCGCTAACGAAAATGGGGCGTCTTTAGTGTTGTTGCGCTATACAGAAAACCGGTGCAGGGTTATGTGGCGAGCCATCAGGACGTCGATTGCGAGAGGCCCCATGCCGACAAGTACCATTCCCCGTTCACGCCCACGCGGTCCGGCGTTTCTCATATCGCTCATGGCGGCATGCACCGCTCTTTTCCTCACCTCCTGCAGCGGCGACCCGCAGCAGGACAGTGAGTCCGGCAAGGGCGGGGTGAGCAACAACGCGGCGCCCGGGCAGGCGCCGCCCATGGAGAAGGCCGACGCCAAGCCGCTGGGGGACGGCGGGTCGCTGTATCCGCGGGCGATCCGGCTGCAGCACAGCGGGGACGCGAACGGGCGCGTGCTCGCCTCGTCCGTCACCCACAAGGGTGGCAACGGCGTCGGGGAGATTCAGGAGAGCACCGACGGTGGCAAGAGCTTCCGTCACGCGGGCGCCGTCTCCGCCCCCCAGGCCGCGAACGGCAAGGGGCTGTGCTGCTCGACCCTCTACGAGCTGCCGCAGAAGGTCGGCGACATGCCGGCCGGGACGCTGCTGTGGGCGGCGTCGTTCGGGCAGGACGAGAAGCCGGAGCCCCGGATGTCGATCCGGGTGTTCAAGAGCACCGATCACGGGCGGAACTGGAGCCCTCTGTCCACGATCGCCACCTCGCCGAGCGCCAGGGGGCTGTGGGAGCCGGAGTTCTCCATCGACGCACAGGGCAACCTGGTCGCCCACTACTCCGACGAGACCGATCCGCGCCACAGCCAGAAGCTCGTCGCCGTACGGTCGAAGGACGGCGTCTCGTGGAGCAAGCCCCGCGAAACCGTCACCAGCAAGCTGGAGTCCGACCGCCCCGGGATGCCGGTCGTGCGGAAGCTGCCGAGCGGCACGTACGTCATGACGTACGAGATCTGCGCGGCCGGGGGCAAGTTCTCGTGCGTCGCGCACCTGCGTACCTCGTCCGACGGGTGGGACTGGGGCGACCCCACCGACCTCGGCACCCGGGCGGAGACCGCGGACGGCAAGTACTTCCTGCACGCACCGAACCTGGCCTGGGCGCCGGAGAAGGGGAACCCGCAGGGCAAGCTGCTGCTCATCGGACAGGCGATGTACAACAAGGACGGCAGCCGGGCCGAGGGCAGCGGGCGCACGATCTGGACCAACAGCAAGGGCGGGGAAGGGACGTGGCGCGAGATCCCGGCGCCGGTCGCCGTGAAGTCCGACAAGCTCGACTCCTGCCCCAACTACAGCTCCAGCCTGCTCCCGTCGGAGGACGGCAGCAAGGTGCTGGAGATCGCCACCGACTATGACGGTGGGGTCTGCCGTCCGTATGTCGCCACGGGTGGTTCATAACCGGCGGCACACGAACGGCACCGGGCACCGCTGCGAAGTAGCAGCGGTGCCCGGTGCCGTTGTTGGCGCGTGCTCAGTTGCCGGGACGGAACCGGGCGATCGGGTTCTGGAGTGTGCCGATCAGCTGGAGCGCGCCCGCCGGGTCCTGGAGGTCGACCATCTCGCGGTTGTTGCGCAGCTGGAGCCGGTTGAGGCAGGACAGCGCGAAGTCCTCGGAGTACATGTCGTACTGCGCGAACTTGTCCGCGAGGTGCGGCATCGACTCCTGGTAGCCGCGCACGCACTCGGCGACCGTCCGCCAGAAGGTGTCCTCCTCGACGACCCCGTCGGCGACGAGGATGCCGTTGAGGAAGCGCAGGAAGCAGTCGAAGACGTCGGTGAAGACGGACAGCAGCTTCTTGTCCTCGGGCACGTCCGCGCGGATGCGCTCGACGGCCGGGGGCAGGACCGCTTCCGGGTCCAGGACGGCGATCTCCTCGGCGATGTCCTTGAAGATCACGCGCTGGACGGCGCCGTCCTCGATGACCAGGATGACGTTCTCGCCGTGCGGCATGAACACCAGGTCGTACGCGTAGAAGCTGTGCAGGACCGGGGTGAGGTAGGCGTCGAGGTAGCCGCGGAGCCAGGCCGCCGGGGTGAGGCCGGATTCCTCGATGAGGGCGCTGACGAAGGAGCCGCCGTCGGCGTCGGTGTGGAGGAGGGAGGCCATGGTGGCCAGGCGCTGGCCGGGTTCCAGCGACGCGACGGGGCTCTCGCGCCACAGGGCCGCGAGCATTTTCCGGTACGGGGAGTACCGGTTGGTGGCGGCCTCGTACTGGCGGTGGTGGTAGCCGATGGCGGCCCGCTCGCGGATGATCGAGAAGCGGGCGGCCCGGAAGACGTCGTCGGAGGCGATGACGCCCGCGAGCCAGTCGTTGATGGCCGGGGTGGCCTCCATGTAGGCGGCCGAGAGGCCCCGCATGAAGCCCATGTTGAGGACCGACAGGGCGGTCTTCACATAGTGCTTGGACGGGTGGTCGGCGTTGAAGAAGGTACGGATCGACTGCTGCGCGAGGTACTCGTCCTCGCCGGTGCCGAGCCAGACCAGCCGCTGCTGGGCGACCTCGGCGGCGAAGCTGACGGACAGCTTGTTCCACCACTGCCAGGGGTGCACCGGCAGCAGGTGGTAGTCGGCGATGTCGAGACCCTGGCCGCCGAGGGTGTCCGCGAAGCGGGTCCGGGTCTCCTCGCTCAGCTCGGCGCGGACCAGCGCGTCGTAGTCGAGGTCGGGGGAGGAGGTGAAGGTGGAGTGGTCGCGGTGGGCGGCCAGCCAGACCAGCTGGACGGGGCTCGCGGTCTCCGGGGCGTACGAGAGGTATTCGTGGATGCCGAAGCCGAGGCGTCCGTTGTTGGCGACGAAGCAGGGGTGGCCCTCGGTCATCCCCGTCTCGATCTCCTGGAAGCCGGATTTGGCGAGCTGCGCCGCGCCGACCGGCTCGGCGGCCAGTTTGTAGGCCGTCCCCGAGAGGGTGGAGCTGATCTCTTCGAGGTAGACGGGGAGGATGTCGTCGCTGAGGCCGAGCGCGCCGCGCAGCTCGATGAAGAAGTCGAGGGCGTCGAGCGGGCGCTGTGCGCCGTCCCGGCCGTGGCGGGTGATGCTGTCCGCGTCGACCAGCCAGTGGTCCAGGGTGAGGACGCGGGCGGCGAAGCGGTAGGTCACGGCGCCGTCGTCGCTGGTGACGGCGTAGCGGCCGTCGCCCTCGGGCTCGGGCTTCAGCAGGCGTTCGTGGGTGAACTCGGCGAGGGCTTTACGTATGAGGAGGCGGCCCGCCCGCTCCCACAGGTCGGGGGTGAGGTGGGCGACGGCATCGCGGGGGCTCATCGGAATACTCCTTGGGCGGCGCGCGCGGCGACGAAGCGCTCGCGCGTGCAGGTGCTGAGGTAGGCGTCCTTCTCCGGTTTGACGATCTTCTCGACGATGTCGAAGCCGACCGCCGCGTTCAGCGCGTGCACCGCGTCGTTGCGGACGTCGGGCTCGACGACGACGCGCCGGACGGCGGGGTCGTCGAAGCAGAACTCCATGACGGTGGTGATCACGGCGAGGGTGAAGCCGTGCACCGGGGTGTCGGTCGGCGCGCACAGGAAGTGCATGCCGACGTCACCCTCGCGGGGCTCGTACAGCCCCTTCAGCTCGACCTCGGCCGGGTCGTAGCGCTCGGCGAGGAAGGCGGGTTCGCCCTCGTGCAGGCCGATGAAGGCCTCGTGGTGCGGGTGCTCGGCGATCCTGCGGTACTCGGCCTCGGTGTCGGCCAGGCTCGCGTCCTCCATCATCCAGTAGGACGCCTTGGGGTGGGTCACCCAGCGGTGCAGCAGCGCGGCGTCGGCCTCCGGGTCGAGGGCGCGCAGCTCGAAGCTGCCGAGACGGTCGTCGTGACGCTTGAACAGGGTCATGTCAGCGGTCCCTCCGGCGCGCCGAACTCCTGGAAGGCGATGGACTTCTCGACCGGGTAGTGCTCGCGGCCCAGCAGCTCGCGGATGATCCAGGAGTTGCGGTACGGCCCCATGCCCAGGTCGGGCGAGGTGAGGCTGTGCGCCTGGGTGGAGCCGTTCTGGAGGAAGATGGAGCGGCCGGTGGTGTCGATGCTGTAGTTGCGCGCGACGTCGAAGCGGCCGTGGTCGTCCCAGCGGATGCGGTCGCGCACCGGCTCCAGGAAGGCGGGCGCCTGGTAGCGGTAGCCGGTGGCGAGGACGAGGCCCTCGGTGGTGAGGGAGAAGTCGCGCCCCTGCTCCTCGTGGCGCAGCCCGAGGGTGTACGTACCGGTGGACTCGTCGTACGAGGCGTCGGTCAGCGCGGTGTTGGTGAGCAGCCGGGTCGGTACCGGGCCGTCCAGGCTCTGCTGGTAGAGCAGGTCGTAGATGGAGTTGATCAGGTCCGCGTCGATGCCCTTGAACAGGCCCTTCTGCTCGGACTCCAGCCGGTAGCGGGTGTCCTCGGGGAGGGCGTGGAAGTAGTCCACGTACTCCGGCGAGGTCATCTCCAGCGTCAGCTTGGTGTATTCGAGCGGGAAGAAGCGCGGGGAGCGGGTCACCCAGTTGAGGCGGTAGCGGTGGCTGCCGATGTCGGCCAGCAGGTCCTGGTAGATCTCGGCCGCGCTCTGCCCGCTGCCGACGATCGTGATGGACTCCTTGGCCTGCAGCGCCTCCTTGTGCTCCAGGTAGCGCCCGTTGTGCAGCAGGTCGCCGCCGAGGCCCCGGCAGGTCTCGGGGATGAAGGGCGGGGTGCCGGTGCCGAGCACCAGATGGCGGGCGCGGTGCTCGGTGGTCTCGCCGCCGGGGCGCCGGGAGCGCACGGTGTAGAGGCCGTCGGCGTCGTCGTAGGTGACGGTGGTCACCTCGTGGCCGAAGCGGACGCTGGAGAGCTTGTGGGCCGCCCAGCGGCAGTACTTGTTGTACTCGGCCCGCAGCGGATAGAAGATCTCGCGGATGTAGAACGAGTACAGCCGCCCGGATTCCTTCAGGTAGTTGAGGAAGGAGTACGGGGAGGTGGGGTCGGCCAGGGTGACGAGGTCGGCCATGAACGGGGTCTGGAGGGTGACGCCGTCCAGCAGCATGCCCGGATGCCAGTCGAAGTCGGACTTGCTCTCCAGGAACAGGCCGTCGAGTTCGTCGATCGGTTCGGTGAGGCAGGCGAGGCCCAGGTTATAGGGGCCGAGGCCGACGCCGATGAAGTCATATATGTGCGGGGATGACACGGTGGTTCTCCGGGGTGGGGACGTGCGGTCGGCGACTCAGCTGGCGCGGGAGTGGCTGAGCTCGGGCTCGATGTGCAGGGCCAGGTACTGACCGGCGTGCTCGGCGAGGAGGTCGAGGACGAACGCGATGTCGCTCAGCGACGTCTCCGGGTTGAGCAGCGTGAACTTCAGGTAGTGGCGGCCGTCGACGACGGTCCCGGCCACCACCGCCTCGCCCGAGGCGGCCAGCGCCTCGCGGGCGTGCAGATTGGCGCGGTCGACCAGGTCCGGGTCGGAGTCGTCGCCGGTCGGCGGTACGTAGCGGAAGACGAGCGTGGACAGCTGCGGCTCGGTGACGACCTCGAACCGAGAGTCGGTGTCCAGCAGGTGCCAGCCCTCGGCGGCCCGGTCCACGACCTCGTCGAAGAGCGCCCCGACCGCGTCCGCGCCCATGATGCGCAGCGTCAGCCACAGTTTGAGCGCGTCGAAGCGGCGGGTGGTCTGGATGGACTTGTCGACCTGGTTGGGGATCAGCTTCTCGGCGCTGCGCTCGGGGTTGAGGTAGTCCGCGTGGTACGTGGCGTGGCTGAGCGTGACGCGGTCGCGGACCAGGACGGCGCTGGAGCTGACCGGCTGGAAGAACGACTTGTGGTAGTCCACGGTGACCGAGTCGGCGCGCTCGATGCCGTCGAGCAGCCGGCGCCGGGTGGGGGAGGCCAGCAGTCCGCAGCCGTACGCGGCGTCCACATGCATCCAGGAGCCGTGCCGGGCGCACAGCTCGGCGATCTCGGGCAGCGGGTCGATGGAGCCGAAGTCGGTGGTTCCGGCGGTCGCGACGACGGCCATGACCACCTGGTTCTCCTGGTCGCAGCGGTCGAGTTCGCGGGCCAGGGCGACGGTGCGCATGCGCCGGTCCTGGTCGCAGGGGATCGAGATGACGGCCTCGTAGCCGAGCCCCAGGATGGCGGCGGACTTCTTCACGGAGAAGTGGCTCGCCTGGGAGGTGAGGATGCGCAGCCGCGGCAGGATCTCGGACTTCGGGGGAACGGGCTCCCCGGACGCGGCGGCCTCCTTCTCGACCAGCTTGCAGGCCTCGTCGCGGGCGAGCAGCAGCGCGTGGAGGTTGGACTGGCTGCCGCCGCTGGTGAAGATGCCGTCGGCGGCCTCGCCGAGGCCGATGCGCTCGGCGGTCCAGTCGATCAGCCGCCGCTCGATGAGGGTGCCGCCCGCGCTCTGGTCCCAGGTGTCCAGGGAGGAGTTGACGGCGGACAGGACCGCCTCGCCGAGCAGCGCCGGGATGACCACCGGGCAGTTGAGGTGGGCGAGGTAGCGCGGGTGGTGGAAGTAGACGGCGTCCTTGAGGTAGACGCGCTCCAGCTCCTTCAGCGCGGCGCCCGGGTCGCCCAGCGGCTGTTCCAGGTCGATGCCGGAGATCTGGGGGGCCAGTTCACCCGGGGTCACGCCGGTGAACGGGCGGTCGGTGCGGGCGACGGTGGAGGCCACCAGGCCGACGCCGTCGGTCACGGAGCGCCGGTAGCTCTCCGCCGTACGGTCGTTGAAGAGGTGGGCCCTGCCATCCGCCGCCCCGGATATCGACTCCGGCGACGGGTCCTCAGCGGTCTGCGCGAGGAAACTCACGGTCTGTCCTTCCTGGAGCGTGCGGTGGTGCGTGCGGGCGTGCGGGTGTGTGCGCGCCTGCGGAGTGCATGGGGGGATGCGTGGGGGCATGCGGGTGCACCGGCCGGGGCGCCGGGCGCGCGGTGGCGCGCCGCGGCGATCGGAATCCGTCGGCCAGTTGATGGACTATATGTGGAGGAAGAGTGGAGGAATGTTCAGTGAGCGTCGGAAGAGGGGACGCGGTCAGTCGTCGGCTTTCGGGCCGCTGCCGCTGACGGCCTCCTCGACGAGCTGCTCCTCGCAGGCGCCGAGCCGCCAGTAGCCGGTGAAGGTCACGGCCTTGCGCTCGAAGCCACGTTCGCGGACCAAGTGGCGGCGCATCTCCTTGACGGTCCCGGCCTCGCCCGCGATCCAGGCGTACGGGGTGCCGGAGGGCAGCGGGGTGGCGCGTACATCGTCCAGCAGCAGGGCGGAGCGCGGCGAGCCGGGGGTGGCGCCGTCCCGGACCAGCCAGGTGATGTCGGCGTCGGCCGCGGTGTGCAGCTCCTGTATGTCCTCGGCGTGCTGGACCTCGATCCACACCCTCGCCGGGGTGCCCGCGGGCAGCCAGTCGAGGATGCCCGCGACGGCGGGCAGCGCGGTCTCGTCGCCGGAGATCAGCACCCAGTCGGTGCCGGACGGCGGCCGGAAGTCGACACCGCCGTTGTCCTCGACGACCGGGCCCAGCAGGGTGACGCGGTCGCCGCGCTCGGCGCGCGCGGCCCAGCTGGCGGCCGGTCCGCTGTCGTGGTGCAGCGCGAAGTCGACGTCGATCTCGTCGGGTTCGCGGCGCTGCTCGCGCACGGTGTACGAGCGCATGATGCCGCGTACGGCCGGGTCCATCGTCCGCCAGGTGGCGAACCAGCCGTCGCCGTCCTCCACCGGTACGACCGGGGCGGGCTGGCCCGGGTGCGGCAGGAACAGTTTGAAGCGCTGGTCGCGGCCGCCGGTGGTGAAGGTCCCGAGGCCGGTGCCGCCGAAGGTGATCCGGGACATGGACGGTCCGAGCGCCCGGGTCCGTACGACCTGCGCGTCGAAGAAGCGGAACGGTACGGCGGTGGGGGAGGGACGGGTGGTGGTGGCTGCGGTCGTCATGGGATCGACGTCTTCCCTTCGCTTGCCTTAAGGTCAGCGCATGTGCTGGTCAGCCCGCGTCAGCTGACCTTCTTCGCGTCCTGGATGGCCTTGGTGAGGGACTCGATGAGCGGGGCCGCACCGGCGTAGGAGAAGCGCGGCTCGCTGCTCCAGGGGGTGATCTGGTCTGCCTTGACGGCGGGCAGTTTCGACCAGGTCGGCTTGGAGGTCAGGGCGTTCGGCTGGAGGGTCGCGGTGCGGTTGTCCAGGAACAGCACGTCCGCGTCGTACTTGTCGGCGTTCTCCCAGCTCAGGCTCTCGAAGTAGCCGCCCTTGTCGGGCTTCTGCGGCTGTACGAGGTCGACACCCAGCTCCTGGAAGTACAGCAGGTCGGCGCTGATCTTCGGGTTGGAGACGTAGAAGAGATCGGCGCTCGCGGAGCAGGCCATGACCCGGATCTTGCGCGACTTGACGGTCTTGCGCAGCTCTTCGGACGCCTTCTCGAAGCGGGCCTTGGCGTCGGTGACCTTCTTGGCCTTGAGGTCGGCGCCGAGCGCCTCGGCCAGCGCGGCGTAGCGCTTGATGGGCTCCAGCATGGAGACGCGGCCGGTGGTGATGGCGCAGCTGGGGGCCAGCGCGAGGATCTTCTTCTTGCTGTCGTCCGGGATGTAGAAGAGCGCGCCCGGGTCGAACATGTTGGTGATCAGCAGATCGGGGCTGAGCGAGGCGTATTTCTCGACGTTGAACTGGCCCCAGGTCTGGCCGAGGCTGGTCAGCCGGTCGACGTCGATGTCCCCGGCCTGCGGGTCGGGCTTGCCGTTCTTCAGCTTGGTCGGGCCGAAGACGCCGGTGATCTGCTTGTCGATCCCGAAGTCGTACAGCGCGGCCGCCGCGGCGACGTAGGCGACGATGTGCTCGGGGGCGCCATCGTTGGTGATCTTCTTCTTGCGGTCGTCGGTGAACGACCAGGAGCCGCCGCCCTTTCCGTCGCCGGAGCCCGAACCGCCCTTGCCACCGCAGGCGGTGACCAGGGCTCCGAGCCCGGTGGCGCCGCCTGCGGCGAGGAGGCCGCGACGGGAGAGCGGGAGTTCTCTGGCGTGGCGCATGGACCGCATGGAGCTGTGCCTTCTCTCAAGACGTACGGGGACGGAGCCCAGGGACGGCATCCCGAAGGCTTACTTAGGTTAGCCTAACCAACCCGTTTGTCCAGTGGGCGGGGCCACCCCGGCCCCATTTATTGAGAGGCGACAGCGGTCGTTCAGCGTCGTTTCACAGGTCGTTCACAGGTCCAGCACCAGCTTCGGGCCGTGGCAGCGTGAGACGCAGATCATCATCGTCTCGCCCGACGCCCGTTCCTCGTCGGTGAGTACGGAGTCGCGGTGGTCCACCTCGCCCTCGATGACATCCGTCTCGCACGTACCACACGTGCCCTCCTCGCAGGAGTACAAAACTGGCACCCCCGCCTCGTCGAGGGTGCGCAGCACGCTCTGTCCGGGTTTGACGGTGAGGGAGCGTCGGGATCGGTCGAGAATCACTTCGAAAGCGCCGGAGTTCGCGTCGTCGCCGTCCTCGCTCTCGTCGGTCTCGTTGCTCTCGTCAACCGAACGAGGCTGGAACCGTTCGGTGCGCAGCGCGCCCGGCGGCCAGGCGCGGCACCGCTCCTCCGCGACCCGCAGCAGCGGCTCCGGGCCGCAGCAGTAGACCAGGGTGCCGGTGCCGGGCTCGGGCTCGGGGTCGGGCTCGGCGAGGTGGGCGGCGAGGTCGAGCAGCCCCGCCTCGTCCTGCGGGACCAGCCGTACCTTCTCGCCGTAGCGGTCGGCGAGTTGGGCGGCGAAGGCCATGGAGTCGCGGGTGCGCCCGCCGTACAGCAGCGTCCACTCGGCGCCCGCGGCCTCGGCGGCGGCCGTCATCGGGAGGATCGGGGTGATGCCGATGCCGCCCGCGATGAACACGTAACGGGCGGCCGGGCGCAGCGCGAAGTGGTTGCGCGGCCCGCGCACCCGCACCGACGCGCCCTCGGCCAGTGTGTCGTGGACCCGGGCGGAACCGCCGCGTCCACCGGGTGCGCGCAGCACCGCGATCCGCCACGACGTACGGTCCGCCGGGTCCCCGCACAGCGAGTACTGCCGGATCAGCCCGTCCCCGAGGACGAGGTCGACATGGGCGCCGGGCTCCCAGCCGGGCAGCTCACGCCCCGCCGGATGACGGAGTGTGAGCGTCACCACGTCCGTGGCCGCCTCGGCTCTGGCGGCGACGAGCAGGGTGCCGTCGTACGTCCGGCCTTGGGTGCCTTCGGCGCCTTCGGTGACACTGCTCACGCGGTGGTGCCTTTCTGTTCCGGGCCGAGGTGGTGTCCGTCGAGATGGTGCCCGTCGGGGTGCGCGAGCATCCACTGCCACAGCTCGACCGGGTCCTCGGCGGAGCGCTCCGCGCCGCAGTGGCAGACGCCGTGCAGCGTGTCGGTGCCGGGCAGCCAGTCGATCCGGTAGACCTCGGCGGTGTTCACGGGGCGGTCACCGGCGCCGGGGCGGGGCGCTGCTCGCCCTCGGCGGCGAGGCGGGCGAGGATGCGGCGCGCGGCCAGGCCGCCGGTGTCGATGTTGATGCTCAGCTCCTGATAGCCCTCGCGCTCGGTGTCCAGCGCCTTCTGGAGCAGGTTCAGCGCGTCCACGTCCTGCATCACCACGGTGCGGTTGAAGTCGTGGAGGAAGGTGGTGACTTCGTCGTCGTCCCGGGCGAAGTCCCGTGAGACGGCCCAGAAGTCGTAGACGTGCCGGTCCGTGGAGGGCGTGATGGCGTACGTGATCTCCACATGGAAGGCGTTCGGATCGGAACCGTCGGGCTCCGGCAGCACCCCGACCGGGGCGATGCGGCTGTGCAGCAGATACAGACAGGGCGCGTGGTACTCGATGTCCTGCCAGCGGGTGATGCGGCCCTCGATGCCGGTGGAGCGGGCGTAGAAGGGAGGACAGGCGGCGTCGTCCATATGGCGGCTGACCCGCACGATGCCCGCGCCTTCGTCGACCTCGGTGGTGATCGGCGTCTCGGCGACCTCGGGGGTGCCGATATAGCCGCCGTGCAGATACGTCTCGTGGGAGAGGTCCAGCAGGTTGTCCACGAGCAGCCCGTAACCGGCGTCGATCGGCTCCATGCCGCCGACCGTCGTCCAGCCCGGATCGGCCAGCCAGGGGGCGCGCGGGATCGCGGCCGGATCGGCGAGCGCCGGATCGCCGATCCACACCCAGACCAGCGAGTCCTGCTCGACGACGGGGTACGAGGCGACCCGGGCGGTGCGCGGGACGCGCTTCTGGCCGGGGACGAAGACGCAGGTGCCGGAGGTGTCGTAGGTGAAGCCGTGGTAGCCGCAGACGACTTTGTCGCCGTCGAGACGGCCGGCCGAGAGCGGATAGCGGCGGTGCACACAGCGGTCGGCGAGCGCGACGACGGTGCCCTGCGACTCGGCGCCGTCCGGTGCGGTGCCGTCCGGCTCGGTGCGGTAGAAGGCGATGGGCTCGTTCAGGATGGTGCGCGCCAGCAACTCGCGGCCGACTTCCCGGCCGTAGGCGGCGACGTACCACTGGTTCCGTGCGAATGCGGTCATGCACAGCAGCGTGGTGACGGGGCTCATGCACGGGCAACGGCCCTTCCACTCAGTGGAAGGGCCGCCGCGCGGTTTCGGATCAGCTGCCGAACTGCCAGAAGACCGAGTGGTCCAGCGTCATCAGGACGACCAGCAGGATCACGTCCGCGATGCCGAGCGCGATGCCGAGCAGCGCGCGGCCCCGGCGCTCCGTCTCCCGGGCGATCGCGAGCGTCCCGAGCACGATGGCGCAGGGCCCGAAGACCGCGTTGAAGAGGAGGGAGCCGATGAGGCCGAGCACGAACGAGGCGACGGCCATGCCGTCGGCGTCCCGGCGCGCGCGGACCGGCGAGGTGCGGGTGGGTGCGGTGAGTGCCATGGGTCAGCTCTCCTTGTGTCCGGTGCGTTCACGGATGAAGAAGATGAGCAGCCATGCGCCGATGACGCCGGAAGCGGCGAGGAAGACCGGGAGCGGGGTATGTGCCGCCGCGCCCAGCAGAACCCCCATCAGGGCGAGAGCTGCGACGATGAAGAGCATGTGAGCCTCTCTCATGGTGGTGAATCCGGGATGCGGATGCTCATTTAGTGAACAATTGGATTCACAACTGTTCACTGACATCTAGGCTACCCCCGCGTACGGTCGGCCAAGGTCGGCGAACACCTGTTTACTGGGATGATATGAGTCACACATGCGGGACCCGCGAGGCCCGTAAGCGCAAGTCGCGCCGCGCACTGCTCGACGCGGCGCTGGGGCTGCTGGAGGAGCAGAGCCTCAGCAGCCTGGGCCTGCGCGAGCTGACCCGGGTGGTGGGCATGGCCCCGGCCGCCTTCTACCGGCACTTCCGGGACATGGCCGATCTGGGCGTGGCGCTGGTCGAGGAGTCCCTGGGCAGTCTGCAGGGCATGATCCGCGCGATCCTCGCCGAGCACGACGGGGACGAGGAGCGGATCGACGCCGTGGTGGAAGCGGTCGCCGAGCATGTGCGCCGCCACCCCACCCACATCCGCTTCATCGCGCGCGAACGGCACGGCGGGGTGCGGTCGGTGCGGGAGGCGATCGCCGCCGAGCTGGGCCGGTTGACCGACGAGGTCGCCGCGGCCTTCGCGCCCCGGCTCACGCCCGCGGGGTGGCCGCCGGAGGACGTCCGGATGCTGGCCGAGCTGTACGTCGACCGCATGGTGACGACGGCGACCGCGTTCATGGAGGCGCAAGGGGACGAGGGGGAGCGCGAGCGGATCGCCGACACCGCCCGTAAGCAGCTGCTGCTGATCAGCCTCGGGCGCCGGTACTGGCGCGGCGCGTGACCTCGACGCGGTAGGAGCCGTCCGCGTCCCGGCCGGTGACGCGAACGCGGAGGCTGACACCGTCCGCGTCCGCGCTGTACGTCTCGCCGGGGCCGAAGGCCGCGTCGCTGAGCCCGGGGTGGACGTTGCGCTCCTGGGTGCAGCCGCGCCCGCCGGGGGAGCTGTCCATGACGGTGACCGGGCCGCCGCCCGAGTCGAGACGGGTGTCCACCCAGGTCACGAGGACGCCGGGCTTGCACACCGCCTCGTCGTTGCCGCCGCCGGAACGCGCCTCCAGGGCGTATCCGGTGGAGTCCGTGACCGGGACGAAGACGAGCTTGGTGCCCTCCGGCCGGTGCAGCGGGGACAGCGCGTGCACGGATGTGCCGGGGTGGGCCGCGCAGTCGACCTGGCGGGTGCCGAGCCAGCCGAGCTTCCACTTGTGCCAGGCCAGCAGGTCGTTCCCGGCGCCCCAGTCCTCGGACATCACGTCCCAGTGACCGACGTTGTCGCCGCCGCCGTGGGTGTAGAGGTCGGGCAGCCCGAAGATATGGCCGTTCTCGTGCGGAAGGACCCGGAAGCCGGTCTTCCGGAGCGAACCGGAACCGTCGTCCTGACGGCTGTAGACAAAGGAGACATTGGCCAGCGGAACCCCGTCCGCGGTCGGGGCGCGCTGGTTGTCGGCATAGGTCACGGAGAGCACGGCATGCGCGGCGGGCGGCCCGGCGTTGGGCGTGACCAGGACGTTCACCAGGTCGTAGCGGCGGAAGTCCACCTTCGGGTCGGCCGTTTTCGCTATGTCCGCGACCAGCTTGCGGTAGCCGGGATCGAAGGGGCTGCCGCGCTTTATGCCGTACGAGCGGAACGAGTGCGGCATCCGCAGCCAGTGGTCGACCGGCATCGCGGGCCGGTAGTCGAGCCGTCCGTAGGAACTGCGCGCGAACCACTGTGTGGTCTGCGGGAAGAACTCCTCGAAGCGCTCGCGGGCCGTGCCCTTGCCGCGCACATCCGGGAAGTCGATCATCAGGTTGAGTGCGTTGACCGTCCCCGTGCTGCGGCTGTAGCCGTGGCTGGTGGGGATGCCCTCGGACATCTGCAGACCGGGTCCGGGGGAGAGGGAGCACGGTTCCAGCGATCCGGCCTCCGCCGTGGTCACCGGCGCCGGGGCCCGCTGGGCGGCGGCCGGTTTGCCCGGACGCGGCATCGCCGCCGGGGCGACCACCGCGACCGTGAGCACGGTGGCGGTGAGGAACGCGCTGCCTCGGCGGAGCCTGCGTATTCGAGGGCGGGGGGCCTCGCGGGTCTGCTTCATTGCCGCCCACGGTGTGCCGGGGCACCCGGGGGCGCCCCCGGGGTGCGTCCGCACGGGGGAATCGGCTGGGCCGGGCGGGCGAAATGCCCGCACATCAGGTGTGACGCAGGTCACCCACGGACTGCGAAATTCCGGGGAGTGGTTCCCCGTTTAAACCGGTGACCGCGCAAACGGGGACTGAGTCCCCGGAAGCGTTGAACCTCGCATCGTTCGATCCAGGACGATCCGGACGCAGAAAGGGGAGCTGTCATGGCCGGAGCCACCACCACCACGCAGGCCGACGCCGCGCAGGCCGATGCCGCACGGGCCGACGCCGCGCAGGCTGGCGCCGCACGGGCCACTGCCGCGCAGGCGGACGCCGCGCAGGCCGCGGATCGCGCACGGCAGGCACCGCCCCGGCTGCGCGCCGACGCCCTGCGCAACCGGGAGCGGATCATCGGTGCCGCACGCGAGGTGCTCGTCGAGTACGGGGCCGAGGTCCCGCTCGACGAGATCGCCCGGCGGGCGGGGGTCGGCAATGCCACTCTCTACCGGAACTTCGCGGACCGCGGTGAACTGATCCACCACGTGACCCTGTCGGTGATGTACCGCGTCGCCGAACAAGCCGAATCGGCCCTGGCCGAGGAGGTCGACGCCTTCCTGGCGCTGGGGCGCTTCGTCCACGCGGCGGCGGACGAGCGGATCGGCGCGCTGTGCCCCCTGCTCTCCGACAGCATCGACAAGGACCACCCTGACCACATCGCCGCCCGCGACCGTCTGGACGCCGGAATCGACGCCCTGATGAGGGCCGCCCGAACCGCCGGTCAGCTGCGCGCTGACATCGACGTCGGCGATCTGATGGTCGCGCTCACCCAGCTCACCCGGCCGCTGCCCGGCAGCGGCTGCGTGAACTTCGACGCCTTCGTGCACCGGCATCTACAGCTGTTCCTGGACGGGCTGTCGGCTCCGGCGCGCTCCGAACTTCCCGGCTCCGCCGTCACCTTGGAGGATCTGCAGCACCGGCCGTGACGTAGCTCGCACCCGGCCGCTCACCGCACACCGCTTAGTTCTCGCGCGTCCACCGGTCTTCATCTTCGTATGACGGTGCGCGTCATCGGCCTTCGCTTCTCTGCTCTCTCTACTTCTCTCCTCTCTACTCCACTTCTCTTTACTCTCCGCACCGCTAGGTAGGCCCACCCATGCCTGAAACCGTCCCAAATAAGACGCCATATGCCGACCCCCGGCGCTGGAACGCGCTGATATTCATCGCCCTCGCCCAGCTGATGGTCGTCCTCGACGCGACCATCGTGAACATTGCCCTGCCCTCGGCCCAGGCCGACCTGAACATCTCCGACGGCAACAAGCAGTGGGTCATCACCGCCTACGCCCTCGCCTTCGGCGGCCTGCTGCTGTTCGGCGGCCGGATCGCGGACCTGTGGGGCCGTAAGCAGACCTTCATCGTCGGACTGATCGGCTTCGCCGCGGCCTCGGCGCTCGGCGGCGCCGCGGTGAGCAGCGGCATGCTGCTCGGCGCCCGCGCACTGCAGGGCGTCTTCGGCGCGCTGCTCGCGCCCTCCGCGCTCTCGCTGCTCGCCGTGATGTTCACCGACGCCAAGGAGCGGGCCAAGGCGTTCGGCGTCTTCGGCGCCATCGCGGGCGGCGGCGGTGCCGTGGGCCTGATCCTCGGCGGCGTCCTCACCGAATACCTGGACTGGCGCTGGACGTTCTTCGTCAACATCCCGTTCGCCGCCGTCGCCGCGGCCGGTGCGGTCGCCGTGATCCGCGAGCCCAGTGAGAGCCGTAACCCCTCCAAGCTGGACGTTCCCGGTGTGCTGCTGGCCACCTCGGGCCTGGTCGCGCTGGTCTACGCCTTCACTCGCGCCGAGTCCGACGGCTGGAGCGCGGGCCCGACCGTCGGCCTGTACGCCGCGGCCGCCGTGCTGCTGACCGCCTTCGTGATCGTCGAGTCCCGGGTGAAGGCGCCGCTGCTGCCGCTGCGCGTCGTCACCGACCGCAACCGCGGCGGGGTCTACGCCTCGCTCGGCCTCGCCGTCATCGGCATGTTCGGGCTGTTCCTCTTCCTCACCTACTACATGCAGATCGTCAAGGGATACAGCCCGGTCGAGACCGGTCTGGCCTTCCTGCCGATGGTCGCGGGCATGATCACCGGATCGACGCAGATCGGCGCCCGGCTGATGACCAGGGTTCCGCCGCGGCTGCTGATGGGGCCGGGCTTCCTGGTCGCCGCCTCCGGCATGCTGCTGCTGACCCAGATCGACCTCGACACCTCGTACCCGGCGCTGATCCTGCCCGCGATCGTGCTGCTCGGCCTCGGCATGGGTACGGCCTTCATGCCCGCGATGAGCCTGGCCACCCATGGGGTCGAGCCGCGGGACGCGGGCGTCGCCTCCGCGATGGTCAACACCTCGCAGCAGGTGGGCGGCGCGATCGGCACCGCGCTGCTCAACACCATCGCCGCGAGCGCCACCACGGCGTACGCCAAGGGCCACGCGGCCACGGCCTCGTCGCCGAAGCTGCTGCAAGCGCAGTCGATGGTGCACGGCTACACCGCGGCCATCGCCTGGGCGGTCGGCATCCTGCTGCTGGCCGCGGCGATCGCCACCACGCTGATCAGCGCCGGGAGGCAGGACGGCGGCGGCGCGGTGGCCGGTTCGGGCGACGGCTCGGGCGACGAGGTGGCGCGGGACGCCGTTCCGGTCATGGCGCACTGACGGCGCGTACGGGACTGACAGCGTGTACGGATGAGAAGGCCCCGCTCCCCGGCATATGCCGGTGGGCGGGGCTTTTCGTACGTCGCGGTTCAGCGCGGCCAGGGAAGATCAGCGCAGGCAGGGGAAGATCAGCGCAGCCAGGGAAGGTCGGCGCCCTCGGGCTGGAGCCCGTCGGCGATGATCCGGCAGACGTCGCCGAACTGGGCGATCTGCTCCGCGGTGAGCCGGTCGAAGATCGCCGAGCGGACGGCGTGGACATGGCCGGGCGCGGTCTCCTTGAGGACGCCGAACCCCTTCTCGGTGAGGACCGCGTTCTGCCCGCGCTTGTCGGAGGGGCAGTCCTCGCGCCGTACCCATCCGTCCTTCTCCATGCGGGAGATGGCGTGGGAGAGCCGGGACCGGGTGATCTTCGCGGCCTCGGCCAGTTCGGTCATCCGCATGCTGTGGCGGGGCGCCCAGGAGAGCTTCACCAGCAGGCCGTAGTAGACGTGCGGCATGCCCGCGTCGCGTTGCAGCTGACGGTCGAGATGGTCTTCCAGCAACATGCTGGCCTGGACGTATGCCAGCCAAGTGCGCTGCTCGTCATCGTTCAGCCAGCGGGGCTCGTCGGCGTCGGCGCCGGTGCCTGCGTCTGTGCCTGCGTCGGTGCCTGTGTCTGCGTCTGCGGGGGAGTTCATGGCGTCCACATCGTTCATTGTAAGTCTACTTCTTGAATTTTAAACAAGTGTGCGGTACCGTTATTTTAGCTTGGTACTTGATAGTTCAAGTGTTCTTCTTCGTCTGGTCGAGGAGCCGCCGCCGTGTCGCGCATGCCCGCCGTCTATCTCAGCCATGGTGCTCCGCCGCTCGCCGATGACCCGGTCTGGCCCGGACAGCTCGCCGCCTGGGCGGCGGACCTGCCCCGTCCCACCGCCATTCTGATGATCTCCGCGCACTGGGAGGAAGCCCCCCTCGCCATCGGAGCCACCACGACGGTTCCGCTGGTCTACGACTTCTGGGGCTTCCCCGAGCACTACTACCGGGTCCGCTACGCCGCGCCCGGCGCCCCCGAACTGGCCGAGCGCATCCGCAAGACGCTGCGTACCGCGGGCACGCCCGTCCAGGACATCCCCGACCGGGGGCTCGACCACGGCGCCTACGTACCGCTCGCCGAGATGTACCCGGACGCCGACATTCCCGTCCTCCAGGTCTCGATGCCGACCCTGGACCCGCGGAAGCTGATGGACATCGGCCGCAAGCTCGCCCCGCTGCGCGACGAAGGGGTGCTGATCGTCGGCAGCGGCTTCTTCACCCACAACCTGGCCGCGCTGCGTCACACCGGCCCGACGCCGCCCGGCTGGTCGACCGAGTTCGACGACTGGGGGCAGCGCGCGCTCGCCGGGCAGGACATCGACGCCCTGCTCGACTTCGAGCACGCCTCGCCGAGTGGTTCCCTCGCCCATCCGCGCACCGAGCACTTCGCCCCGCTGTTCGTCACGCTGGGCGCGGCGGAGCCGGAACTGGGCAGCCAGCGGAGCGTGATCGACGGCTTCTGGATGGGGCTGGCGAAGCGGTCGGTGCAGTTCGGCTGAGGTGGTTCGGCTGACGTCTGGCCGCTGTTCAGTCCGACCGGGCGTGGAGGACGTAGAACGAGACCGCCGCCATCGACAGCGCCACCCCCAGACCGACGCCGGACGCCCGCCCCACCGCGGCCCCGCTCAGGCAGTACAGGAAGCCGATCACGCAGCCGAGGAACGCCCCATACAGCCCTGCCCGGGCCTCCGGCAGCAGCCGCCCCTGAATCCGCCCGGCCAGATAGCAGGCCGCGCCGACGACGACCGCCACCACCAGGCCGAGGAGCGCGGCCGAGGGCAGCGTCGCGCCCTGGTTGTGGTCGATGAACATCGCGTAGCCGCCGGTGAGGACACCCAGTACGACGGGGACGAGCCAGGCGGCGGAGGTGTGGAGCGGCATGGTGGGGAGATGCGGCCGGTGGCGCCTGCGCGCCGGGGCCGAGACGGAACCGTTCATGGCAGGACCTCCTTCCCTCCAGCGCACACCCGCGGCCGATCTTCGGCAAGCCCGGACCGGGCAACCAGAAGGCCATGAGATCCGTCTTGTGGGATGAGAGGCGAGGTGGAAGGCGGGGGAAAGGTGGCCGTTCCGGTGTAAGGGGCGCGCCTGACCTGGGCTTTCTCGACGCTGTGGCGTCACGCTGAACCCCCTGTGGCGGCACAGGGTACTGCATGATCGTAAAAAGGTGGGCGCGGCATGGGAATTCTGTCCGGATTCCAGTCGTTGTTTCCATCGGACGGGGCACCCGCCCAGGGAAGGTCCGTTCATAGTCCGCGCCCGATCCATCTGTAAGGGAGCACGCATGGCAACCCGTGCCGTCGCCCGCAATCAGACCACCACCGGTGGTGCTGATGGGGCCAACAGTGTTCGCGCCACAGGCGGGGAGATCGCCGATCGCGACCTGGTCGGCATGTATCTCGACGAGATCGCTCGCACCCCGTTGCTGGACGCGGCGAAGGAGGTCGAGCTGTCCCAGGCTGTCGAGGCGGGTGTATATGCCCAGCAGATCTTGGACGGAGAGGCCGAGGACACCGGAGCCGCGGGTGCGAGCCGAGAGGAGCTCGAGGCCATAGCCGCCGAGGGCACCCGCGCCAAGGATGTCTTCATCCGCTCCAACCTGCGCCTGGTCGTGGCCGTGGCGCGCCGTTATCCGCGCAGCGGTCTGCCCTTGCTCGACCTGATCCAGGAGGGCAACGCGGGCCTGGTGCGCGCCGTGGAGAAGTTCGACTACACCAAGGGCTTCAAGTTCTCGACCTATGCCACGTGGTGGATTCGTCAGGCCATCACGCGCTCGATCGCGGACCAGTCCCGTACGATCCGGCTGCCCGTCCACCTGGTCGAGGAGCTGGGCCGAATCCGCCGGGTGCAGCGCGAGTTCAACCGTGAGCACGGCCGCGAGCCGGAGCACGCGGAGATCGCCGGGGAGCTGGGCTCCACACCGGAGCGGGTCTCGGACGTGCTCGACTGGGCGCGCGACCCGGTAAGCCTCAACATGTCGGTGGACGATGAGGGCGAGACCCAGTTCGGCGACCTGCTGGAGGACACCTCGGCCGTCTCGCCCGAGCAGTCGGTGATGACGCTGCTGCGCAGTGAGGAGCTGGACGACCTCATCGGCCGCCTCGATGACCGGACCGCCTCCATCATCAAGGCGCGGTACGGCATCGACGACGGGCGGGAGCGCACGCTCACGGAGGTCGGCAAGCAGCACGGGCTCACGCGGGAGCGCATCCGTCAGATCGAGAAGCACGCGCTGATGGAGCTGAAGAAGATGGCCCGCCAGACCGGCTTCGACGCCGCGGCGTGAGCCGCCGCGCCGACGCCGTATGGACCGGCTGTCACGCCACAGACCCCATAGACCCCATAGACCCCATAGACCGAGCCCCGGCGCACTCCCCCGAGCGCCGGGGCTCTTCCCTGCCCGCTTGTCCGGCGAGGCCGGTCTTCATCAGGTCTTGATCAGCTCCTGATCGGGACCTCGTCAGGCGGCGAAGCCGCCGTCCACGGCGATCGACGCCCCGCTGATGTAGCGGCCGCTCTCGCCCGCGAGGTGGGCGACGGTCGCGGCCACCTCCGACGGCAGTCCGTAGCGGCCGAGCGCGGTGAAGCCGCTCTGCATGGCGGCGCTGTCGCTGTCGGCGGGGTTCATGTCGGTGTCGATCGGGCCGGGGTGGATCAGGTTGACGGTGATCCCGCGCGGGCCCAGCTCACGGGCGAGCGCCTTGGTCAGGCCGATCAGCGCGGTCTTGCTGGTCGCGTAGAGGCTGCCGCCGGGGAAGGCGACGCGCTCGGCCATGCAGCTGCCGATGTTGATGATCCGTCCGCCGTCGGCCAGCCGCTCGACCGCCGCCTGGGCGGTCAGGAACGGCGCCCGGACGTTGACGTCCAGGACGCGGTCGACGTCCTCCAACGTCAGCTCGGTGACCGGGCCGAGTGCTCCCGCGCCCGCGTTGTTGACGACGATGTCCAGGCGCCCGAACTCGGCGGCGGCCCCGGACACGGCCGCCCGTACCGCCTCCGGGTCCGCGCTGTCGGCCTGGATCGCCAGGGCCCGGCGACCCAGCGCCTTGATCCGTTCGACGATGTTCGCCGCCCGGTCGGCCTGGTGGTGGTACGTCAGGGCGACATCGGCGCCGTCCTCGGCGAGCCGGAGGGCGATGGCCTCGCCGATGCCCCGGCTGCCGCCGGTGACCAGAGCCGCCTTGCCGTCGAGTGTCATGTCCGCTCCCGTGTGTGATGAATGCGAGGTATGTGAAGAACACGAGAGAGGTCCAGATGTGCTGTGATTCCCTCGGGCATCACTGATCCTGGCGGGACGGTCCGGGGATGTCTGGCGGCATTCGGACCTCGCATTGAGACCCGCGTCGAGGCCCGTGCTGAGGCGGCTCGGGCCGGGCTGCGCTTTCGAAGATGACCCGAGGATGACCCGAGTCTGCCCGGTCGAGTTTGTTTCGTGCCCGAGTCTGTTTACTTTCCGGAAGCGGCGACGTAATCTGGCCGCGAAATCACAGGTTCGGGCATGGAAGGGACGTAAACCCACATGTACGCACCGGAGCGTCAGCAGGAGATCCTCCGGCTCGCCCGCGACAGCGGACGGGTGGATGTCCTCTCCCTCGCCGAGGAGTTCCAGGTCACCGCCGAGACCGTACGGCGCGATCTGCGGGCCCTCGACCGGGCCGGTCTGGTGCGCCGGGTGCACGGGGGCGCGATCCCGGCCGGACGTCTCGACTTCGAGCCCGACCTCGCCGAGCGCGAGAGCACCGCCGCCGATGAGAAGGACCGCATCGCGCGCGCCGCCCTCGCCGAACTCCCGGCCGACGGCAGCGTGATCATCGACGCCGGGTCGACGGCGGCCCGGTTCGCCGCCGCCATCCCCCTGGAGGCCGGGCTTACCGTGGTCACCCACGCGCTGCCGGTCGCCGCCCGCCTCGCCGACCACCCCGGCATCGCCCTCCACCTGGTCGGGGGCAGGGTCCGCCATCGCACCCGGGCCGCCGTCGACGCCTGGGCGCTGCGCGGGTACGGCGAGGTCAAGGCCGACGTCGTCTTCCTCGCCACCAATGGCTTCTCACCGGACAGCGGGCTGACCACCCCCGACCTCGCGGAGGCCGCCGTCAAGCGCGCCATGATCAGCGCCGCCCGCCGGGTCGTGCTGCTCGCCGACTCCGGCAAGTTCGGCCAGCAGCACTTCGCCCGCTTCGGCGGCCTCGACGACGTCGACCTGCTCATCACGGACACCGGCCTCAGCCCACAGGACGCCCTCGCTATCGAAAAGCAGGGCACGGAAGTAGCACGCGCATGATCCTCACCGTCACCCCCAATCCCAGCCTGGACCGTACCTACGAGATCCCGGCGCTGGAGCGCGGCGCCGTGCTGCGGGCCACCACCGACCGGGTCGACCCCGGCGGCAAGGGCGTCAACGTCTCGCGCGCCGTGGCCGCTGCCGGGCACCGCACCGTGGCGGCGCTGCCGCTCGGCGGCCCCGAGGGCGCGCTGCTGGCACGGCTGCTCGAAGAGCTGGGCATCGAGGCGGCGGGCGTGCCGGTGCGCGGCTCGACCCGGGTCAACATCTCCGTCGCCGAACCGGACGGCACCCTCACCAAGCTCAACGCGAGCGGACCCGAGCTGAGCGACACCGAGGCCGAGGCCCTGCTGGAGGCGGTACGGAGCCGGGTCGCCGACGCCGACTGGATCGCCTGCTGCGGCAGCCTCCCGCGCGGGCTCGCCCCCGAGTGGTACGCCGAGCTGGTCGCCCGGGCCCACCGCGCGGGGGCCAGGATCGCCCTGGACACCTCCGGCCCCTCCCTGACCGCGGCCCTGCGCGAGCGCCCCGATGTGGTGAAGCCCAACGCCGAGGAGCTCGCCCAGGCCGTCGGCCGCCCGATCGCCACCGTCGGCGAGGCGGTCAAGGCCGCCGAGGAGCTGCGCGAGCTGGGCGCCCGCGCCGTCCTGGCCAGCCTCGGCGCCGACGGTCAGCTGCTGGTCGACGGGACCGGCACCTACTTCGGCACGGCCAGGGTCGCGGCCGTCCGCAGTAATGTCGGTGCGGGCGACGCGTCCCTCGCCGGATTCCTCGCCGCGGGCGGCACCGGAGCCGCCGCGCTCGCCTCGGCCGTGGCCCATGGCGCCGCCGCCGTACAACTGCCGGGCAGCGTGATGCCGACCCCGGCCGACCTGGACCCGTCCGCCGTCACCACGACCTCGGACGTACCGCTGGATCGCGTGCTCAAGGAGCCCGCGTGACCGGCCCGATCCACTCCCACCCCCTAGTCCCCACCCCCTCCGCCCGCCTGCCCCAGGGCGGCATCGCACCCAAGGGAGCCGCGAGATGAGTGATCTGATCACCGCGGATCTGGTCGACCTTGACCTGTCCGCCGACACCAAGGAAGCCGCCGCCCGGTCGCTGGCCGAGCGCATGGTCGCGGCCGGCCGGGTCACCGACCTCGACGGCTTCCTCGCCGACGTGGCGGCCCGCGAAGAGCAGATGCCGACCGGCCTGGACGGCGGCATCGGCATACCCCACTGCCGCAGCGAGCACGTCACCGAGCCGACGCTGGCCTTCGGGCGGAGCACGGCCCGGATCGACTTCGGCGCGCCGGACGGACCGGCCGACCTGATCTTCCTGATCGCCGCCCCCGCGGGGGCGGACAGCGATCACCTGACCATCCTGTCCAGCCTCGCCCGGTCTCTGATGAACGCCGAGTTCACCGGCGCCCTGCGGGCCGCCGACGACCCGGCCCGGGCGGCCGCCCTGATCCGCGGTGACGAGGAACCGTCCGCCGCCCCGGAGAACGCCCCGGAGAACGGCGCGGACAGCGCCGCGGAGGAGCCCGCGGCCGAGGAGCCGAAGGACACGGCGAGCGGCACGCCGGAGCCTGCCGGGACCCCCGAACTCGCCGGGACCGCGCCCGCACCGGCGGCCGCTGCGGCGCCCTTCCGGATCGTCGCCGTCACCTCGTGTCCCACCGGTATCGCGCACACCTACATGGCCGCCGAGTCGCTGGAGAACGCGGCCCGTGAGGCCGGTGTCGAGCTGGTGGTGGAGACCCAGGGCTCGGCCGGGTTCGAGAAGCTGCCCCCGGCCACCATCGCCGCCGCCGACGCGGTGATCTTCGCGCATGACGTGGAGGTCCGGGACAAGGACCGGTTCGCCGGGAAGCCGACGGTGGACGTCGGGGTCAAGGCGGGCATCAGCCGCCCGGCCGAGCTGGTGGCCGAGGCGCGCGACAAGGCGGCGCGCGGCGAGACCAGCGCACCGGCGGGCGCGTCCGATGACGCCTCGGAGGGCTCCGCCCCGATGGACGCGGGCGGCGACCGCTTCGGCACCCGGCTGCGCAAGTGGCTGATGACGGGCGTCAGCTACATGGTCCCGTTCGTCGCCGCGGGTGGTCTGCTCATCGCGCTCGCCTTCGCGATCGGCGGCTACGAGATAGCCAACGCCAAGTCCGTCGCGGACCACTTCACGTGGACCGAGAGCGCCAGTTGGGCGGCGCTGCTCTTCCAGATCGGCAGCGCGGCCTTCACCTTCCTGGTGCCGGTCCTGGCCGGGTACATCGCCTACGGCATGGCCGACCGGCCCGGGCTCGTGCCCGGCTTCGTCGGCGGCTTCATCGCGACCACGATCAAGGCGGGCTTCCTCGGCGGTCTGGCCGCGGGTCTGATCGCGGGCGCGATCGTGATGGGCATCCAGCGGTTCAAGGTCCCGGCGGCAGTGCGCGGCATCATGCCGGTCGTGGTGATCCCGCTGATCTCCTCGGCGGTCGTCGGCTTCCTGATGTTCGTGGTGATCGGCAAGCCCATCGCCTCCGCCCAGGAGGCGATGACCGACTGGCTCAACGGTCTCTCCGGCGCCAACGCCATCGGCCTGGGCGTGATCCTCGGCCTGATGATGTGCTTCGACCTCGGCGGCCCGGTCAACAAGGTGGCGTACGCCTTCGCCACCGGCGGCATCGCGGTGTCCAACCCGAGCGACGGCAGCCTCAAGATCATGGCCGCGGTGATGGCGGCCGGTATGGTCCCCCCGCTGGCGATGGCGCTGGCCACCACCGTGCGCGGGAAGCTGTTCACCAAGACCGAGCGCGAGAACGGCAAGGCCGCCTGGGTGCTGGGTGCCTCCTTCATCAGCGAGGGCGCCATTCCGTTCGCGGCGGCGGACCCGCTGCGCGTGATCCCCTCCTCGATGGTGGGCGGCGCGATCACCGGTGCGCTGTCGATGGCCTTCGGCTGCACGCTGCGCGCCCCACACGGCGGCATCTTCGTGGTCCCGCTGATCGGCCAGCCGTTCCTCTACCTGCTGGCCATCGTGCTGGGCACGGCGGTGTCGGCCGGACTGGTGGTCTTCCTCAAGGGGCTGCGGAAGAAGGCGGAGGCCGGCGCCTCGGCCCCGGCCGGTGGTGACACCTCCGCCAAGGGCGCCACCGGGGACGAGGAGAAGGTGGCGGTCGCGGTCTGACCCCATCTCAGCCACCCCCCACCCCGTCCGTGGCGAGGCCGCGCGCAGCGTAGTAGACGCTGAGCGCGGCCTCGCTGCCTGAGCCCATCGCGGTCGCGATCCGCTGGAAGCGGGCGGAGCGCACATCACCGGCGGTACGGAGCCTCGGGTGCTGGCGTCCGGGCGGACAGTAACCGGACCCGCCGGTGACGACGGACCCGCCGGGCGGCGCCGGGGCGCTGCCCAGATTCAGGAACACCAGATCGGCCGCGAGGGGACGCCGCTCGCCCGCGACGGTCAGCGCCTCGGCCCGCGGCGGCGCCGACAGTGGCCCCAACTCCAGCCGCCGCACGGCCACCAGCTCCACCCGCTCGTCCTGCCCGATCTCCTCGGTCTTGTAGGTGTCCTCGGGCGGATGGGCGACCAGGAACCGGGTCCGCAGCCCCGGATGGGCGCGGGCGAGGGTGCCCAGGGGACGGTCCGCGCCGAGGACCAGAACCGTGCGGCCGGTGAGCGACGCGGCATCCGCCTCCCACAGTTGGCGCAGCTCCCGGCCCTCCGCTCCCGCGAGCCACCCGGCGGCCCCGGGCGCCAGCGGCCCCACTCCGGTGGCGACGACGGCGTACGGCGCGGTCAGCCGTACGCCGACGGCCATGGGCCCCTCGACCGTCGCCTCCACGCGGTCCTCGAACGCGTCCAGCCGCGTGGCACGCCGCCCGAGCTCTACCCGGCAGGGGGCGCACCGCTCCACGTCGGCCTCGATCGCCCCCGCCAGCCCGGGGCCGGTGGTGAAGCCCAGGACGTTGCTCACCACCGGGATACGCCGCAGCGCACCGCACAGCACATCGCCCGACTCGACGAGGACGGACCGCATCCCGAGGCTCGCCGCCATCACGGCGGCCGCACAGCCCGCCGGACCGCCACCGACAATCAGCAGATCGGTGTCCACGGTGATCCCCTCCCTCACGGCCCTCACAGCCCTCACACAGCCCTCCCGGTCCCTCTCAGCCCCACTCGGAGCCGTCGGCTCAGAACGGTCCGGCGTACAGATCCCGGTACGCGGGGAAGACCCCGCCCGGACCGTCCACACCCTCCGCCGCCAGCACCGCCTTGACCACGGCCCGGGTCAGCGCGTCCGCCCCCGCCGCCAGCACCTCGTTCAGCGCCCCGCTCTCCCGGTGCACCCCGAACGCCGGATCTTCCGCACCGCCCCCGGTCTCCTCCGGCACCAGCGGGCGATCACCGGTGGCCAGGGCGAAGACGGTGTCACCGTCGGACATCAGATGCACCGGCCGGATCGCCCGGGCCAGACCGTCGTGCGCTGTGCCCGCGAGCTTGTGCGCCTGGGCCCGGGTGAGCGTGGCATCGGTGGCGACCACGGCCAGGGTGGTGTTCAGCGGCGGCCGCACCGACGCGGCCTGGCGCCGCTCCGACTCGGCCCGCGCGGCCGCCAGGCGGCGCACCGCCTCCGCGTGCTCCTCCCCGCCGGGGCGGTAGGGCCCGCCGTCTCCGGATGGCTCATACGCCTGCCCGTACAGCCCGCCGGTCCGCGGGTCGGCAACCGCTCCGACCGCGTTGACCGCCACCAGCGCGGCCACGGTGATCCCGGACGGCAGCACCAGCGACGCCGAACCCGTGCCGCCCTTGAGCCCACCGGCCACCGCGCCCGTGCCCGCGCCCGCGTTGCCCTGCGCGACCGGCGCTCCCGGCTCGGCGCGGGCCGCCGCCTCGGCGGCCTCCCGGCCCAGGGCCGTGCCCGGCCGGGCACGCCAGTCACCGCCACGGCCGAGGTCGAAGAGGGCGGCCGCCGGGACGACCGGGACGACCTGTGCCGGATCGGGGCCGACCCGGAAGCCGCGGCCGCGCTCCTCCAGCCAGCCGACCACCCCCGAGGCGCTGTCCAAGCCGAACGCGCTGCCGCCGGTCAGCACGACGGCATCCACCCGCTGGACGAGGTTGCGCGGATCGAGGGCATCGGTCTCCCGGGTGCCCGGGCCACCGCCGCGCACATCGACGGCGGCGACCGCACCGCCCTCGGGAGCCAGCACGACGGTTGTGCCGGTCAGCCATCCGTCTCCGGTGCGCTGCGCGTGGCCGACGCGCATCCCGGGTACATCCGTCAGCGCGTCGGCCCGGCCGGCTTGTGGGAAGTCGTTGGTCGTTCGCTCGGCATCCATGGACGCCATGCGTAGCACGGAGACTCGTGCCATGGTCGTATACCGAGGTGTTCCCGGCCCCGGAACGAGGGCTCTCCCGAACACCTCGGGACGGCGCGCGACAGGCCATCGCCGCCCCATATAGCGGGCGTTCATCAGACGTTGATGACGTGACAGCAGGCTGTGCCCCATGCCGTTCGTCCCCGCCCCAATGAAAATAGCCGTGCCCCGTACCTCCCGGACGGAGGAGCTCCCGACGCTGGCCGCCGCCACGCGGCAGACCTCCCGGGTGGCCCTCCGGTGGATCAGCGAGCCCGACTGCACCGAGGAACTGACCCACGCCGAGCTGCTCGACCAGGCCGCCAGGGCCTCCGCCGCTCTGACCCGGCTCGGGGTCCGGGCAGGCGACCGGGTGGCGGTCCATCTGCCGCTGGTGCCCGAATCCGTGATCGCCACGCTCGCCTGCGGCCGCCTCGACGTCGTACGCGGCAGCCTGCCGGTGGGACTGCGCCCGCATGAACTGCGCGACCGGATCAGGGAGATGGACGCCAAGGTCGTCATCACCGCGGACTGGGAACAGCGCTGCGGGGAGCAGCACCCGCTCAAGCAGCTCGTCGAC
The DNA here is from genome assembly GCF_040629205.1 of Streptomyces sp. NPDC005962. Lineage (NCBI taxonomy): Bacteria > Bacillati > Actinomycetota > Actinomycetes > Kitasatosporales > Streptomycetaceae > Streptomyces > Streptomyces sp. NPDC005962. The sequence continues at coordinate 136,503 of NZ_JBEXVE010000023.1, forward strand.
CGGGCGCTCACCGGCTGCCCCGGCGTCCGGAACGTGCTGGTCGTGCACCGCCTCTCCCGCCCGGTGTCCTGGAAGCCCGGCCGGGACCTGTGGTGGCACGACGAGCTCGGCCGGTACACCGAACCGCTGCCGCGGCCGTACGCTTGAGCCATGAGCACCGCCCCCGCCCCTGGACCGCGCGATCCGGCCGCCGCGCTGATCTTCGACGATCCTCTGGCACAGCCGTCCTCGGACGATACGGACCGCGGGTGGGGTGAGCGGGCTCGCGGCGACCACAGCGCCGACAGCGCCGCGGATCTGGCCCGGTTCCTCGACGAGAAGCCGCCCCACCACCTCTGACGGCGCACAAAGCCGAGCAGGCGCTCGGCTAGACCTCGGGGCTGCCGCCGCGGCGGGCCACCAGCTCGTCCCGGATCTCGCGGAGCAGCATGATCTCCTCGGCCCCCGTCTCGGTCAGCTCCTCCTCGACCTGCTGCTCCTTGGCGGCCTTGCGCGCCAGATAGCGCGACATCGGCAGCACCATCAGGAAGTACACCACCGCCGCGGTGATGAGGAAGGTCAGCATGGCCGACAGCATGCTGCCCCACAAGATCGGGATGCCCTTCACCACCTCGCCCGCCGCGTTCGTCTCGCAGGGCGCCTCGAGGCAGGAGCGGTACTTCTCCAGGTCCTTCGTGCCGAAGGCGCCCACTATGGGATTGATCAGGCCCTTCACTACGGAATTCACGACGGAGGTGAAGGCGGCTCCGATGACGACCGCGACCGCGAGGTCGATCACATTGCCGCGCATCAGGAAGGCTTTGAAGCCCTCCAGGACGCTCTCCTTCTTCTCCTCGGTCCTTGTCTCTTCCTTCAACCCACTGCCTTTCTCTCGCCGCGACGGTGCTGGAGCGGACGGTTCCGCAACCTACACCGACGCCGAGCCGGGCCAGCAGGTGAGGCGTGCTTGTCAGGAGCGGCACAGGGTCACCGCCAGGCGTGAGGTGGCCCCGGCCCCGGCGAGTGCGGCGGCGGCCGCCCGCTCCACCCTGAGCACCACCAGCGCCCCGCCGTCCGCCGGACCGCCATCGAGCGCCCCGGCATCCGGCCCGTCCGCCTCCGGGGAGCCTTCGGCCCCCGTCGGGCCGCCGCCCCGGGCGCCGGGGACGGCGGCCACCCGGACCCCGCGCGCGACCACCCGCGCCAGGGCCCCGGGCCCGCGGTGCCGGACGGCGTCGGGTGCGGGCGTGGCCAGTACGTCCACCCGGTCGCCGGGGTGCAGCAGCCGCACCGCCGCCGCGTCGGCGATCCGGACCGGAGCGGACACCATGGCGGGGTGCGGCGGCTCGTACCGGCCCCCGGCAGCGGTGGCGGGGGCAGGCTCCGGGCGCGCGGACCCCTGGCCGGAGGACGGTGCCGCGGCCGCGAGCGCGGCGGCCGTCAGTGCGAGCCCGGCCGCCATGGAGCGCCGCCGTCGCCGCGCGGACCGCCGCAGCCGGTATCTGCCGTCGCGCGCCACCCGCACCGGACCGAAGCGCGGCACCGCGCGGGCCGGGGGAGTGGCGCGGGTAGGCAGAGAAGCCGCGGGGGACACGGGCGCGGGAAACGGGGACGCGGAGAACGGGGACGCGGAGAACGGGGACGCGGAGAACGGATGGGACATGGCACAACACCGCCTGCCGTGAGGAGCCAGGAGCTTTGGGCCCCTTCACCATGCCCGGCCCCGCCAGATCCCGCCGGGGCCTGTGGACGGCCGCCACCTTGTGGACAACTCGGTCCCCCACACGAGTTCACACCCGCACCAGCACGAGTGCACACGCGCACCAGCGGGCACCCGTATCAGCGCGCCCGCACCCGTGCGGCGGCCCCACCGGCCCAGCCGCTACGGCAGCTCGATCCCCAGGTCCCAGCCGTCGTGCCCGTGCGCGCACAGGCAGTCCCGGTCCGCGTTGTCCGGAAGTCCGCTCACCGCGTCGAAGAGCACCTCGCGCAGCCGTCCGACGTTCTCGCCGAACACCTTCAGCACCTCGGCGTGCGAGACGCCCTCACCCGTCTCCACCCCCGCGTCCAGATCGGTGACCAGCGTCAACGACGTGTAGCACAGCTCCAGTTCACGGGCGAGCACCGCTTCCGGATGTCCTGTCATCCCCACCACCGACCAGCCCTGCGCGGCATGCCATCGCGATTCCGCCCGCGTGGAGAAGCGCGGGCCTTCGATCACGCACATCGTCCCGCCGTCCACCGGCTCCCAGTCGCGTCCGCGTGCCGCCGCCACCGCGGCCTGCCGCCCCACCGGGCAGTACGGGTCGGCGAAGGTCGTGTGCACCACGTTCGGCACCCGCCCGTCCGGGAGCGGCTCACCGTCGAAGTAGGTCTGGGTACGCCCCTTGGTGCGGTCCACCAGCTGGTCCGGCACCAGCAGCGTCCCCGGCCCGTACTCCGGCCGCAGCCCGCCCACCGCGCACGGCCCGAACACCTGCCGCGCCCCGACCGAGCGCAGGGCCCACAGGTTGGCGCGGTAGTTGATCCGGTGCGGCGGCAGATGGTGCTTGCGCCCGTGCCGGGGCAGGAAGGCGACCCGCCGTCCCGCGATGTCGCCGAGGAAGAGCGAATCGCTCGGAGCCCCATAGGGAGTCTCCACGGTGATCTCGGTCACATCGTCGAGGAAGGCGTAGAACCCCGACCCTCCGATGACCCCTATGTCTGCCTGTGTGCTGCTCGTCTCGGCCATGCGGTCACCCTAGTCAGCCGTGGCCGACGGCGCCCGGACGCACCGCGCCCCCGCGGCTTCCCGGGAGGAAGCGGCGGGGGCGCGAAATGTGCGAGGTCAGGCGGCCGAGCTGGTACTGCTCGACGACGACGTGCTCGACGAAGAAGATGAGGAGGACGACGAGGATGAAGACGACGACCCCGAGGAGCTGTCCGAGGAGGAGGACGAAGACGACGAGCCCTTGTCCGAGGAGCTCTTGTCCGACGACGAGCCGCCGTCGCTCTTCGCCGCGGTCTTCGACGAGCTGCCGCTCGAGCCGCTGGACGAGGAACGGCTGTCGTTCCGGTAGAAGCCGGAGCCCTTGAAGACGATGCCGACCGCGGAGAACACCTTCTTCAGGCGTCCCTGGCACTCGGGGCACTCGGTGAGCGCGTCGTCGGTGAACTTCTGCACCGCCTCGAGGCCCTCGCCACACGCGGTGCACTGGTACTGGTAGGTCGGCACGTACTTCCTCCTGGCACTCTCACTCGTTGAGTGCTAACGACGCTCCATAGTGCAGTATTCCGGCCCGCCAGTCCACCGCAGTACGGCACACGGTGACCTATGCCACGCCATCAGCCGCCGCCGGTGCCCAGCCAGCCCGCCAACTTGCCGCCCCGGCCGACGGCCCGCAGCCGCTGTTCGGCCGCGTCCCGCACCGGGTCGGTGGCCACCACCAGGAGTTCGTCGCCGCGCCGCAGCACGGTCGAGGGCAGGGGTACGAAGCTGGAGCCGCCCCGGACGACGAGGGTGACCGCGGCCCCGGGCGGCAGCCGCAGTTCGGCGACCTCCACGCCGTGCATCCGGGAGTCCTTGGGGATCGACACCGACAGCAGATGGCCGCGCAGCCGCTCCAGTGGCGCCGATTCGATACCGAGATCCGCGGTGCCCTCCGTCTCCTCCAGCCGCAGCCGGGTGGCGAGCCAGGGCAGCGTCGGCCCCTGGATCAGGGTGTAGATGATCACCAGGACGAAGACGATGTTGAAGAGCCGACGGCTGTCGGGCACCTCGCCGACCATGGGAATGGTCGCGAGCACGATGGGCACCGCGCCGCGCAGCCCGGCCCAGGACAGCAGGACCTTCTCGCGCCAGGCGACCCGGAACGGCGTCGTGCTCACCACTACCGACACGGGCCGGGCGACCATGGTCAGCACCAGCCCGACGACGACGGCCGGCCAGATGTCGTCGGCCAGTTCGTGCGGCGTCACCAGCAGGCCGAGCAGGACGAACATGCCGATCTGGGCGAGCCAGCCGAGCCCCTCGGCGAAGCCGCGGGTGGCCGGCCAGTGCGGCAGCTTCGCGTTGCCCATGACGAGCGAGGCGAGGTAGACGGCGAGGAAGCCGGAGCCGTGCGCCAGAGCCCCGCCCGCGTACGCGACGACCGCGATGGCCATCACCGCGATCGGGTAGAGACCCGAGGCGGGCAGGGCCACCCGGCGCAGGCCGTACGAGCCCAGCCAGCCGATCGCGAGACCGATGGCCGCGCCGATCGCCAGCTCCAGCGCGATCTCGCCGATCATGAGGTACCAGGAATCGATCGGGCCCTGGCTGGAGAAGGCGACCACAAGGATCACCACTGGGGCGTCGTTGAAGCCCGATTCGGCCTCCAGGGTGCCGGTGAGCCGCTTGGGCAGCGGCACCTTGCGCAGCACGGAGAAGACCGCCGCGGCGTCCGTGGACGACACCACCGCGCCGATGATCAGCGCCTGCCGCCAGTCCAGCCCCACCACATAGTGCGCCGCCGCCGCGGTGACTCCCACGCTCACCGCGACGCCCACGGTCGACAGCGCGGCGGCCGTCGGCAGCGCGGGTTTGATTTCTCCCCACTTGGTGCCCAGGCCGCCCTCGGCCAGGATCACGACCAGCGCGGCGTAGCCGATGACCTGCGTCAGTTCGGCGTTGTTGAAGGTGACGCCGAGCCCGTCCGACCCCAGGGCGACGCCCATCCCGAGGTAGAGCAACAGGGTGGGCAGCCCACTGCGGGAGGAGATCCTTACGGCCGCCACCGCGACGAGCAGGACGAGAGAGCAGACCAGCAGCAGTTCATTGAGGTGGTGGACAGTCAGGGGCCGAACCTTTCTCACGTGCGCGGCGGGACCTTCGGGGACAAGATGAACGGTTCCCGGCCGACCGGAACTTCATTTCCTTACCTAACATTTTACGGGTTCTTGACGCGGGCCTTCCACGCGGGCCGCCCGCGGAGGTGTGGAAGGCCCGGTCCGGCGGCCGGTGGCCCGGTCGGGGTGGCCGGTGGACGGCGTCAGTCATGACTCCGCGTAGGGGCGGCGACAGCCCTGCGCCTATGGTTGCTCCAGCACTCCAGGATCACCCTGCCCCTCGAAGGACAGCGATGCCCGCCAACACAACCGGCTCTTCTCCTAAAAAGAAGAGCCGTCGTCTCCGCCTGATCGTGATCGCAGTCGTGCTGCTGCTCGTGGGGGGTATCGGCTTCGGCACGTACTGGAGTATCAGTACCGTGCGGGCCTCTTTCCCGGAGACCACGGGGTCGCTGCAGCTCAAGGGGCTTTCCGACCCCGTCCAGGTAAAGCGCGACGGTCAAGGCATACCCCAGATCTACGGCGATTCACCTGAGGACCTGTTCCGCGCCCAGGGCTTCGTCCAGGCGCAGGACCGCTTCTGGGAGATGGACGTCCGCCGTCATATGACGTCCGGTCGGCTCTCGGAGATGTTCGGTTCCAGCCAGGTGGAGACCGACGCGTTCCTGCGCACCATGGGCTGGCGCCGGGTGGCGCAGAAGGAGTACGACACCAAGCTGTCGCCCTCCACCAAGAAGTATCTGCGGGCCTATTCCGCCGGGGTCAACGCCTACCTCAAGGACCATGAGGGCAAGGCGCTGTCGGTCGAATACGCGGCGCTGGGCTTCCAGAACGACGGCTACAAGCCCGAGAAGTGGACCCCGGTCGACTCGGTCGCCTGGCTCAAGGCCATGGCCTGGGACCTGCGCGGCAACATGCAGGACGAGGTGGACCGCGCCCTGGCATCGAGCCGGCTGAGCGCCAAGCAGATAGAAGAGCTGTACCCCTCGTATCCGTACAGCCGGAACAAGCCGATCGTCCAGGGCGGCGCGCTCAACGAGGCCACCGACGAGTTCGACCCCAAGGCGACCCCGACGGGCACCACGGGCAGCGCGGGGTCCACCGGCGCGGTGAACGGGGCCACTGGAGCGGCGCAGGGCCTGCAGAGCCAGCTGACGTCGATGTCCAAGACCCTGGAGAAGGTCCCGTCGCTGCTCGGCCCCAGCGGAAGCGGTATCGGTTCCAACTCGTGGGTCGTTTCCGGCCGGTATACGACCACCGGTAAGCCGCTGCTCGCCAACGACCCGCATCTGGCGCCCCAGGTGCCGTCCGTCTGGTACCAGATGGGCCTGCACTGCAACCAGGTCAGCAGCAAGTGCCCGTTCGACACGGCGGGATACACCTTCTCCGGGATGCCCGGTGTGGTCATAGGCCACAACCAGGACATCAGCTGGGGAATGACCAACCTGGGTGCCGACGTCAGCGACCTCTATCTGGAGAAGGTCACCGCGTCGCACTACCTCTACGACGGCAAGCAGGTCCCCTTCCGCAGCCGTGAGGAGACCATCAAGGTCGCGGGTGGCAAGAACCGCACGATCACGGTACGCAGCACCAACAACGGGCCGATCGTCTCCGACCGGGACGACGAGCTGACGAAGGTCGGCAAGAGCGCACCGGTCGGCAGCGGGGCCGACGATGTGGCCCCCGACCGCGGCGACGGTTACGCGGTCGCCCTGAAGTGGACCGCGCTCTCCCCGTCCAACAGCATGGACGCGGTCTTCGGGCTCAACACCGCCCGCAACTTCGACGACTTCCGCAAGGCGGCCGGCGACTTCGCGGTCCCCTCCCAGAACCTCATCTACGCGGACACCAAGGGCAACATCGGCTACCAGGCGCCGGGCAGTATTCCGGTGCGCTCCAAGGGCGACGGCCGCTACCCGGCACCCGGCTGGGACTCGCGCTACCGCTGGTCGAAGTTCATCCCGCAGTCGGCGCTGCCCTGGGAGTACAACCCGGACCGCGGCTTCATCGTCACCGCCAACCAGGCCGTCATAGACAAGAAGAAGTACCCGTACCTGCTGACCGACGACTGGGGATACGGCGCGCGGAGCCAGCGCATCACCGACCTGATCCAGTCCAAGATCAAGGACGGCGGGAAGATCTCCACGGACGACATGCAGACCCTGCAGACGGACAACAGCAGTGAGATCGCCAAGGTGCTGACGCCCTATCTGCTGAAGATCAACGTCAAGGACCCGTTCGTCCGGGACGCCCAGAAGCTCCTGGAGGGCTGGGACTACACCCAGGACGCCGACTCGGCGGCCGCCGCGTACTTCAACGCCGTCTGGCGCAACACCCTGATGCTCGCCTTCGGCGAGAAGATGCCCAAGGAGCTGCGGGTCAAGGGGCAGTGCCTGCGGGTGCGGCCGGCCGGGGACTCCGGTCCGATCGAGGACCTGGACGGCAACACCCGGCTGGTGCGCGAATGCGGTACGCGCGACGCCGACCAGGCCCAGCCGGACGGCGGCGACCGCTGGTACGAGGTCGTCCGGAAGATCCTCAAGGAGCCGGGCAACGACTGGTGGAAGACCGCCGGCACCCGCAATCAGCCGGGCGCGGCCAACCGTGACGAGCTGCTCGCGGAGGCCATGAAGGACGCGCGCTCCGAGCTGACCGCCAAGCTGGGCAAGAACATCAACACCTGGAGCTGGGGCCGGCTGCACCGGCTGACGCTGAAGAACCAGACGCTGGGCACCGCGGGCCCGGGTGTCGTCCAGTGGATGCTGAACCGCGGCCCGTGGGACCTCGCGGGCGGCGAGGCGGCGGTCAACGCGACCGGCTGGAACGCGGCGGGCGGCTACGAGGTCACCTGGGTGCCGTCGATGCGGATGGTCGTCAACCTCGACAACTTCGACAAGTCGCGGTGGATCAACCTCACCGGTGCCTCCGGCCACGCCTACAACGCGCACTACACGGACCAGACCGAGAAGTGGGCCAAGGGCGAGCTGCTGCCCTGGGCGTTCAGCAAGAGCGCGGTGGACAAGTCGACGGACGATCAGCTGGCCCTCACCCCCTGAGGCCGCAGACGGCCCGCTGCGGGCCGTTCCCGCCCCCGCCCCGAGGCGGGGGCCCGCGACCCTCCCGGCCCCGCCACAGCGCCTTCGGGCGCCCGTGGCGGGGCCGCCGCGTTGCCGGGTGGGGCTCAGGTGAAGCGGTGTGCCCCCGAGGGCGTCACCGCCGCGTGCACCGGCCGGTCGTGGGGCTCCTCCGGGACCGCGTCCAGCAGCTCGCCGTCGTACAGCAGCACCACCAGTGCGGGGTCGGCCCCGGCCCGAGCCAGCCGGGCCAGCACCCGGTCGTACGAACCGCCGCCGCGCCCCAGCCGCATACCGCGCCGGTCCACCGCGAGCCCCGGCAGCAGGACCGCGTCCGCCCGGGTGACGGCCTCCGGGCCCAGCCGCGGCCCGCCGGGCTCCAGCAGGCCGCGACCGGCGCGCACCAGCCCGTCCGGGCCCTCGTCCGCGCCCCAGTCGAGATCGTTGTCCGGCAGCAGGACGGGCAGCAGCACCCGTACGCCTCGCGCGCGCAGCGCGTCCCGCAGCGCGCGCGTGCCGGGCTCGCTCCCCACCGAGACATAGGCGGCCACGGTGTCCGCCCGGGTCAGCTCCGGCAGCTCCAGCGCGCGAGACGCCAGCGCGGCTCCGGCTGCCTCGATGTCATCCGCCGTCAACCCGGATCTCACCGCCAGGAGGCGCTTCCGCAACGTCGGCTTACTAGCGTCGATGGGGCTCACTGAGTGCACATACTTCCTGTCTCATGTCATATTCACCGTATCCTCATCAATTGCCTAAAAGGCACCGGATAAGGTTCGGGACATGACTCAAGCGCGTACTCGGATCAGCAAGGCTGTCATCCCTGCCGCGGGGCTCGGAACCCGCTTCCTCCCGGCCACCAAGGCCACCCCGAAGGAGATGCTGCCGGTCGTCGACAAGCCGGCGATCCAGTACGTCGTCGAGGAAGCCGTCACCGCCGGCCTGTCCGACGTTCTTATGATCACAGGTCGCAACAAGCGGCCCCTGGAAGACCACTTCGACCGTAACTACGAGCTCGAAGAGGCCTTGACCCGCAAGGGCGACGAGACCCGCCTCGCCCGCGTCCAGGAGTCCAGCGACCTGGCGACCATGCACTACGTCCGGCAGGGCGATCCCCGGGGCCTCGGCCACGCCGTGCTCTGCGCCGCCCCGCACGTAGGTGACCAGCCCTTTGCCGTCCTCCTCGGCGACGACCTCATTGATGCCCGCGACCCGCTTCTGGCCCGCATGGTCGAGGTGCAGGAGCAGTACGGCGGCAGCGTCATCGCCCTGATGGAGGTGGACCCCGCGCAGATCCACCTCTATGGCTGCGCCGCCGTGAAGCCCACCCTGGACGAGGGCGTCGTCCAGGTCACCGGACTGGTCGAGAAGCCCGACCGGGCCGACGCGCCCAGCGCCTACGCGGTCATCGGCCGCTATGTGCTGGACCCGGCCGTCTTCGACGTGCTGCGCCGCACCGAGCCCGGCCGCGGTGGCGAGATCCAGCTCACCGACGCGCTCCAGGCGCTCGCCTCGAATCCGGACCTCGGAGGCCCGGTGCACGGCGTCGTCTTCACGGGCCGGCGGTACGACACAGGCGACCGTGGCGACTATCTGCGTGCCATTGTCAGACTCGCGTGCGAACGTGAGGACCTGGGCCCGGACTTCCGGGAATGGCTTCGCAGTTACGTCACCGAGGAGATGTAGCACTTTGAGCAGCACCGCGGCACGGGCCGCCGATCAGGGCACGGGCGAGGGCCGGGAGCGTCAACGGGTCTGGTCGGTGGCCGAGCATCTCGACGACATCCTCGGGCATATGCACCCGCTGGACCCCATCGAGCTGCAGCTGCTGGACGCCCTGGGCTGCGTCCTGGTCGAGGACGTCACCGTGCCCGCCGCCCTCCCGCCCTTCGACAACAGCGCGATGGACGGCTATGCCGTCCGCACAGCCGATGTCGGGGCGGCGACGGGGGAGCATCCCGCGGTGCTGACGGTCGTCGGGGACATCGCGGCGGGCAGCGGTGAGCTGCCCGCCGTCGGCCCCGGCGAGGCCGCCCGGATCATGACCGGCGCCCCGCTGCCGCCCGGCGGCCAGGCCGTCGTCCCGGTCGAGTGGACCGACGGCGGCCTGGACGACGGGCCGGTCAGCGGCATGCCCGCCCGCAGTACCGATCCGCACGGCGGTAGCGGCCTGGTGCGGGTCTTCCGGCCGGCCCGGGACGGGCAGCATGTGCGCACCCGGGGCAGCGACGCGGGAGCGGGGGAGCTGGCGCTGAGCGCCGGTACGGTCCTCGGGGCGGCCCAGATCGGGCTGCTGGCCGCCATCGGCCGGGCCACGGTCCGGGTCCGGCCGCGGCCCCGCGTCGTGGTGCTGTCCACCGGCAGCGAGCTGGTCCAGCCCGGTGAGGAGACCGGGCCCGGCCGCATCTACGACTCCAACAGCTACCAGCTCACCGCCGCCGCCCAGGAAGCCGGGGCGATCGCCTACCGGGTGGGCGCGGTCGCCGACGACGCGGAGACGCTGCGCTCCACCGTCGAGGACCAGCTGAGCCGCGCCGACATCGTCGTCACCAGCGGTGGAGTCAGCGTCGGCGCGTACGACGTGGTCAAGGAGGCGATGCACGAGGTCGAGTTCCGGACCGTGGCCATGCAGCCCGGCAAGCCCCAGGGCTTCGGGCGGATCGGCCCCGACCGGACCCCGCTGCTCGCCCTCCCCGGCAATCCGGTCAGCTCGTATGTCTCCTTCGAGCTGTTCGTACGGCCGGTGATCCGCACCATGCTGGGCGTGGGCCTGGTCCACCGCACCACCGTGCGGGCCGTCTGCGCGGACGTCATCGCGTCCTCGCCCGAGGGCCGGCGCCAGTTCCTGCGGGGCTGGTACGAGCCGTCGGCGACGGCGGGCGAGCCGGGCACGGTCGCCCCGGTGGGCGGTGCCGGATCGCATCTGATCAAGGCCCTCGCCCGGGCCAACGCGCTGATCGTGATCCCCGAGGACGTGACCGAGGTCGCCCCCGGGACCGAGGTGGACGTCGTCCTTCTCGCCTAGCCAGGGCCTACGGCGGGTACGGTGTCGTCGCACAGAGCCACCTGGCCCGACCGGGAGAACGATGAGCAGCGCCCAGGACCACCTCACCCATCTCGACCCGGCGGGCGCGGCGCGCATGGTCGACGTCTCGGCCAAGGACGTCACCGCGCGCACCGCCCGCGCGAGCGGCCGCGTACTCGTCGCGCCGCGCGTCGTCGAACTGCTCCGCGGCGAGGGCGTCCCCAAGGGTGACGCCCTCGCGACCGCGCGGATCGCGGGCATCATGGGCGCCAAACGCACCCCGGACCTGATCCCGCTGTGCCATCCGCTCGCCGTGTCGGGCGTGAAGGTCGACCTCGCGGTCGCCGACGACGCGGTGGAGATCACCGCCACCGTGAAGACCACCGACCGCACGGGCGTCGAGATGGAGGCCCTGACGGCGGTCTCCGTGGCCGCCCTGACGGTGATCGACATGGTCAAGGCCGTCGACAAGGGCGCGGTCATCACCGACGTGCGGGTGGAGGAGAAGACGGGCGGGAAGTCCGGCGACTGGAGCCGGGAATGACCGCCCCCGGCGCACCTACCGGACCTGACGTCCCTGACGTCCCTGATGACGCGCCGCGCTACCGCGCCTTGGTCGTCACGGCCTCCAACCGTGCCGCCGCCGGGGTCTACCCGGACAAGGGCGGCCCGCTGATCGCCGAGGGGCTGACCGCGCTCGGCTTCGCGGTCGACGGCCCGCGCGTGGTGCCCGACGGCGACCCGGTGGAGGCGGCGCTGCGGGAAGCGGTGGCCGCCTCGTACGACGTCGTCGTGTCCACCGGCGGCACCGGCCTCACCCCGATGGACCGCACCCCCGAGGCCACCCGCAAGGTGCTGGACTACGAGATCCCCGGCATCGCGGAGGCCATCCGCGCCGAAGGGCTCGCGAAGGTGCCCACCGCGGCGCTCTCCCGGGGGCTGGCCGGGGTCGCCGGGACGACCATGATCGTCAACCTGCCCGGCTCGACCGGGGGCGTCCGCGACGGTCTTGCGGTGCTCGGGCGGCTCTTGGCGCACGCGGTCGACCAGATCCACGGCGGCGACCACCCCCGACCCGCCGGTCCCGCCGACGCAGCCGACGCGGCCGGGAGCGCGAGCTGAACGCGCCCTGGCCCGTCGTGCTGGCGGACGGCGACACGCTCCTGCGCCCCATAAAGCTGCGGGACCAGCGTCCCTGGCGCGAGGTCAACCAGCGCAACCGGGACTGGCTGAGGCCCTGGGAGGCGACCATCCCGCCGCCCGCGCCCGGCGGCCCCCTCACCCAGCGGCCCACCTACCGGCAGATGGTGCGCCATCTGCGCGCCGAGGCGCATGCCGGGCGGATGCTGCCGTTCGTCATCGAGCACCAGGGGCGGCTGGCCGGGCAGTTGACGGTGGCCGGGATCACCTGGGGTTCGATGTGCTCGGGCCATATCGGCTACTGGGTCGATCAGTCGGTGGCCGGCCGCGGCGTCATGCCGACCGCCGTCGCGCTCGCCGCCGACCACTGCTTCCGCACCGTCGGACTGCACCGCATCGAGGTGTGCATCCGGCCGGAGAACCTGCCGAGCCGCCGGGTGGTGGAGAAACTCGGGTTCCGCGAAGAGGGGCTGCGGCCGCGCTATCTGCACATCGACGGTGCCTGGCGCGACCATCTGGTCTTCGCGCTCACCGTGGAGGAGTTGTCGGAGGGGCTGCTCGCCCGATGGCACCGGACCCGGCCAGGGGCATCACAGAAATAAGAAATCTGTTCGATTACATTAGGCCCATTCCCAACCTGGTCATCCCAACAATCACAAAAAACTTTCGAGATATCAGCCAGATCGTGCGACACACCGCGCCAATTGGCAGATGGCCTCATGCGGACCCCTCTACCGTGTGAGCGTGAGCAGCAGTGGCCTCATCTACGCAGTCATCGTCGGGGCCTGGGCCGCCTATTTGGTGCCGATGTGGCTCCGTAGGCAGGACGAGCTCAATGAGGCCCGTCCGACGGAACGCTTCAGCACCGCCATCCGGCTGTTGTCCGGACGGGCGGGCATGGAGCGCCGTTACGCCAAGGGGCTTGAGGACCGAGAGCGCCCGGGGACCCCGGACGACCCGGCGGTGCGCACCGCGCAGGACGCGGACACCCCCGACGCCGGGGGGCGGTCCGTCGATCCCGAGCGCTTCTCCGCCGACCCGGAAGCCGTCACCGACGCGGTCGACGTCCGGGCCTTCGCCGAGCCCGTGACCTTGCTCGCGCCCGCTCCCGGCGGTCCGGACACGCCGCAGGCGGACGGCGGGGCCGCGGCCCCGGCTCCGGCCGCTCCGGCTGTCCCCGTCGGCGGCAGCGCGCTGGAGCGCGGGCGGCGCGCGCGGGTGCTCCAGCGCCGTCGCCGCACCACCGTGGTCCTCTTCGTCGTCTTCACCCTCGGCGCGGTCGTCGCGGCGGTCGGCGGTCTCGCCTTCCTGTGGGCCCCGGCCATGCCGGCCATACTGCTCAGCGCGTACATCGCCTATCTGCGCGCCCAGGAGCGCCGCCGCTTCGCCTTCACCATGGACCAGCGCCACGCCGAGCAGGCCGCGCAGCGGCTGCGGGAGCGCCGCCGCCCGCGCGGCCATTCGTCCGCCGAGGGCCCCTCCGCCGTCGACGGCCCCGCCGATCAGCCCGCCCCCGCCGAGGCCGAGCCCGCCGCCGTCCCGTCCGCCTCCCCGCATGCGGCCGGGCGCCGTGCCCTGGTCGAACAGACCGACCACGCGGAGTGGGTGGACCAGGAGCGCGAGCGTGAGCGCGGCCCGGCCACCGGGGAGGGCTGGGAGCCGGTACCGGTCCCGCTGCCGACGTACGTCACGGCGCCCGTCGCCCCCCGCGCGACCGGCAGCGTCGACCTGGCCGCCCCCGACGCCTGGAGCTCCGCCCGCTCCAGCACCGTCGACCGCGCCCAGGCCCCGGCGCCGCCCGCCGAGCCCGACGCAGGTCAGGGCCCCCCGGCCCCGTCCCGCACCCCTCGGGAACGCGGCCGCACCCCCCTCTTCGACCAGTACGCGGACGAGGACCGGCCCCGCGCCGCCAACGAGTGACGCGCACTCCATTGACCAGCGGGGAACGGATTTCCAAGCACCCCGCAGGGGATGCTAGAGTTTCACTCGTTGCAAGGGCCTGTGGCGCAGACTGGTAGCGCACCTCGTTCGCATCGAGGGGGTCAGGGGTTCAAATCCCCTCAGGTCCACAGCAGCTCGAAGCCCCCGCCGGGGAAACCTGGCGGGGGCTTTTTGGTGCCGTACAGCAGCGAAGTACAGCAACTACTTCCGATCTTGCTTACCGAGGTGCTTGCCGAGCCTCCGCAGCGCCTTACGGGTGGCTTCGGACGGGACGTGCGTGTAGATCTCCATGGTCACCGCGATCTTGCTGTGCCGGAGGATCTGCATCGCGATGCGCGGGTGCACGTCGAGTGCGGCGAGCAGCGACCCACAGGTGTGACGCGTGTCATGCAGCCGGATCCGGCGGATGCCAGCCTTGGCGGACCGGTCGGCGAACGAGCGGTTGAAGTTGCGCGGCTCGATCGGGGTTCCGTAGCGGGTGGTGAACACGAAGTCCGAGTCCGTCCACAGCTCTCCGGCCGTTTGCTTGGCCGCTTCCTGCTCCTTCCTGCGCACCTGAAGAGCGGTGACACAGATGTCGGGAAGCGGCAGGACGGCCGTTGAGGCTTCGGTCTTGGTCTCGTCATGCACCAGACGCCGACGGATGCGTTGAAGCTGCACCGTGACCTCCCCGGCATCAAGGCGGCCCGCTTGCGCGGGCCGCGCGCTGGCGGCCCGTGGCCGCCGCCCGCTCCTGTCTACCGCCCCGCTCTGCGGCGCCCCCGTGCCGCTCAGCGCGCCAACCCACACCAGCGACCCACCGGACACAGTCAGCATCGGGAACAGCTGTCGCAGTGCGCCCCGACGATCGCCGCAAACGCGTACAGACAGCGGAGCGACCAGGGCCAAGCGCCCAACCGGTTGGCCGTCGAACGGCGGCTACGCGGAGCGGTTTACATGGCCGACCGTCCGCCGACTGCGGCCATCGCTGTTGTGCGCGCAGAAACGGCCAGCGGCGGGGGAGGGGAGCCGGGGTAGGAGGAGCGTCGGCCGTCAACCCCGGTCTGATGTGGCCGGCCGCCGTACTGCCGCCGTCACGGATGCGGGCGCGTGAGCAGACGTGCCGCCCTGGACGTGGCGGGCGGGGAGCGCCTGCTGCCGCGCGGTGGTTCGGCCCGTCGTGGTCGCTCCGCGTCGGTTCCCGTATCGCCGTGGCTGGGCAGCGTGTCGTAGACGCATCGCGCATCGCCAGCGTGGAACCCACCTCGCCGTGCATGCCTCGCACTTGTCACCATCCCTTTCTTCACCTGGACTCATCCGGGGCAGGCAGTGCCGAAGCGAGCACGACAACCACCCCGGTACCATCGGGACGCTGTTGGCTAATTCGTGGTCCTGATCACTTGGTCCCATCGAGTTGTTTCTCGGCGGGGCGAAGTCGTGCGAAGTGGCTGGGCGGGTGTG
>NZ_JBEXVE010000024.1:0-148968 GCF_040629205.1 Streptomyces sp. NPDC005962
AAGTCTTTCCTATGTCATCCCCCATCTCTCTACTTTAATTTACTTGTGTGGTTTTCTGTGGGGGGACCTTCCCTGGGGCATGGGCTCGTGTATCGGCAGCCGCGGCTGCCGATAGACGCCGCGCCACTGCGTGTGAGGACCCGTCAGCATCATTAGGCTGCCCAGCGGGACACCGACGGCGAACAGGACGAGACCATGACGTATCGCACCGACCGTATCGAAGCTGTGCTGGACGAAGGTGTCCGGGAGAAGGTCTACCCCGGCGCCGTATGGGCCGTCGGCGACGCTGCCCGCATCCACGCCTCCGGAACGACAGGCGTTTTGGACCCCGACGAGCCGGAGGTGAAGATGCGGCTCGATACCATCTTCGACGCCGCCAGCCTCACCAAGATCCTCGCCGTGTGGTCGTCCATCGGTGCCTTGTGGGAAGACGGCGTCCTCGACCTCGACGCCCCGCTCGGCACCTTCTGGGACGAAGTCGCCGGCCGCCCGCTCGGCGCGGTGGCTGCCCGGCAGCTGCTGACCCACACCGCCGGGGTGCCGCTGCGGTCCCAGCTGAAGCACCTCTACGGCACCGACCCGCACACCATCCGAGCCGGTGTACTGCACGAGGCCCTTCACCGGCCACCCGGCGAAGCCGTCGAATACACCGACCGAGCCGCCCTCATCCTCGGCTACCTCGCCGAACACCTCTCTGGGAAAAGCCTGGACCAGCTCGCCACGGAACGGACCTGGCAGCCGCTGGGCATGAACGCCACCCGTTTCGGCCCCCTGCCCCCCGCGATCGCCGCCACGTGTGCACCCACCGAACTCGACCAGGACACCAACGCCCATCTCAAGGGCACAGCCCACGACTTCTCGGCCCGTCTGCTGGGCGGGGTGTGCGGTATCGCCGGCGCTTTCACCACCATCGCCGACATCGCGGCCTTCCTGCGCTACATGCTCGACGCCTCAACTTCCCCAGCCGGGGCAGGATTCGGAATGAAATGGACCGACTATTCGCTGGCCATCCACACCGGCGATCTCCAGCCCGAGCGCGGCCTGTTCTGGCACCCGGCCCCCCTGACCCACCACGATGAGGATGTATGGGTCCACTACGGGTTCACCGGCACCGGCATGTGGATCTCCCCCGCCAAGAACCAGTGGGCGGTTCTGCTGACCAACAAGCTTTACTACACCCGCGACAGGCAGCCGCTGACCGACATCCGCAACATTTTCCGCCAACTGGCCTTCGCATAGCGCAGCCCACGGCTCCACCAGACGCGGTGACAACCGTGATGAGCGAAGTGCCAGAACATCGTAGGACGAGACCCAGGAACGGCCGAGCGCTCCCGTCCGGCAGGCCGGTCACCGGCAGACCGGCCGAACGCTGCCCACACCGATCACAGCGAGGAGACACCATGAACCGTGACCTCTCGCCCGCCGCCCGTGAGCGGGTGGGCGGCCCTTCCTGGGCACCGCCCGAGCAGTATGCCGACACGGTGATGCGGGCGACCGGCTTCGCGACCATCTTCTTCACCAACGAAGATGGTCATCCGCTCCACCTGCATTCCGTCTATTCCTCCGCGCACCCATGGCAGATGGTGGGCGGCACGATGGAACCCGGCGAGCGCCCGTGGCAGACGGCCGTCCGCGAATGCCGGGAGGAGACAGGCATCGCCCCGACCGGACCACCGCGCCTCCTGGCATCGGTGTTCGGCCCGCCCGGCGCCGAGTGGCCCTACAGCACGATGGGCCTGATCTTCGACGGGGGTCAGCTCACCGCGGCGCAGATCCATAGCATCGCCTTGGACCCGGACGAGCACGACGAGCTCCGCGTCCTGCCGCTCGCCGAGTGGGAAGCACTGATGACGTCCCGTGATTTCGCGCGCTTGTGCGTGGTGGTGGAGGCCCGCCGCACTGGCGTGGCCGCCTACTTCGACGGCCAGGACTAGGAGCAGCATGTTCGTCGACCGGGTGCGTGTACCGGCGGGCCTGGTTCCTGGCCCTGCCGAGCGAGGGCGGTGGCCATTCACCGTGCCAGCCGTGGCCCAGCTCCTCGAAGGGGACCTTGCTTTCGCCCGACCGGTGACCTTCCTGGTGGGGGACAACGGTTCGGGCAAGTCCACCTTTGTCGAGGCGATCGCGGAGAGCTT
Organism: Streptomyces sp. NPDC005962; assembly: GCF_040629205.1. Taxonomy (NCBI): domain Bacteria; kingdom Bacillati; phylum Actinomycetota; class Actinomycetes; order Kitasatosporales; family Streptomycetaceae; genus Streptomyces; species Streptomyces sp. NPDC005962. The sequence continues at coordinate 2,136 of NZ_JBEXVE010000024.1, forward strand.
CAAGCTGGACGCCTACGGTGGGCGTCTGGCCCGGGTCCGCGTTCGGCCCGATCCGACGAAGACTCCGCTCGGCGAGGTCCTGCGGGCGGACACCACCCGGGCCGGGGCGCGGTTGCTCGCCGGGCCCCGTAAGAACAAGAAGGGCTTCTTCCTCCGGGCCGAGACCGCGTTCGACATGACCGAGAACCTCGGCGGCGTCCCCGGGTACTGGGACGAGGACACCAGCCGCATGAGCCACGGCGAGGGCTTCCTCACCATGTTCCGCGCCATGTTCGACGCGCCCGGCTTCCACGTCATGGACGAACCGGAGGCCGCCTTGTCCTTCACCTCCTGCCTCCAGCTCGTCGGGCTCATGCACGAGCTGGGTGAGAGCGGCGCGCAGGTCATCTGCGCCACCCACTCGCCCATCCTCGCCAGTACCCCCGGCGCGGACATCATCGAAATCGGAGCCGATGGCTTCCGCCAGGTGAAATGGGAGGACCTTGAAGTGGTCGACCATTGGCGGCGCTACATGAGCAACCCGGCCGCCTACCTGCGGCACATCGTCCCGTGACCGCACGCCATCGTGGCGCCCGCGCACGCCATGGCCGACCGGCTGCTCAAGCTCTCCCAGCAGATGGACCGCCGTTGCGACCGACACCCACCACACCGCCAGGGGTCAGTACCGTCGGAAGTACCTTTGGTTGCCACGTGGGCACCTATGGTGATGAGAAGCATGCGCGAGACCTACACGCAGGCCCGTATCGGATGACGCCCAACGAGACAACGCCGGTTTCTCGGGCCAGGCGGAGACAATCGATGCCTCGGTGGGGTTGGATTTCCCGCGTTACCCCGCCGACGCCTGCACGCCGCCACTTCGTTCTGGAGTTCCGTGAACCGCCGCTCCTTCCTGGCAGGATCAGGCTTCGCCCCCTCCGCCTTCGCCACCCCCGTCATCCGGTGGCTCGTCGCCCCCACGGACGAGAGCCCCGACCGCCGTGGCGGGCCCCAGGTCGGTCGCGTCGACCTCGACGACCTGCGCGAGGCCGCCGACCACGCGAGACGGTGGGACTCCAAGTACGGCGGCGGCAACTGGAAGGCCAATTCCGTCACCGACTGCCTCGACCGCCGGGCCGCCCCTCTGCTGGAGGGACCCTTCTCCGACGCAATCGGCCGCGAACTCTTCTCCGTCACTGCCGAGTTATCCCGGCTCGCAGGCTGGACCGCGTTTGACGTCGGTGAGCACGATGCCGCCCAACGCCACTTCATCCAGGCGCTCAGCCTCGCCCGCGCAGGTGGGGACATGCAGTTCGGCTGCTACGTCCTGACGACCATGGCCATGCAGTCCCTCATGCGGGGGTTCGCCTCCGAGGCCGTGGACATGGCCTTGGGTGCCTTCACCCACGCGAAGGGACACGCAGCACCGAGGGTGCTGGCGTTTACGAAGCTCATCGAAGCCCGCGCACACGCCCGCGCCAACGACCCCCGAGCTGCCTCCCGTGCCCTGGCGGCCTCCGAGAACCTCCTCGGCCGCGCCGATGAGCACAGCGGCGACGAACCCGCCTGGATCGACTTCTACTCCCACGCCCGGCTGTCCGCCGACGCCGCCGAGATCTTCCGCGACCTGCGGAACCCCAGAGCTGCCCTGTCCTGGAACCAGCGGGCCGCCGCGATGCCGCCGGGCGTGTTCACCCGCTCCGTCGGCATACGGCTCGCCATTGTCGGGACCGCCCACCTCCAAGCCCGCGACCTCGACCACGGTCTTGAGCTCGGCCACCGGTCCATCGATATCCTCGCCCGAGTCCAGTCCGCCCGCGCCCAGGACTACGTACGCGAATTCAACGCCGCTCTCATCCCCTGGCGGCGGGAGCAGGCCGTACGCGAGTTCATCCGTCGAACCCGCACGGAACTCGGAATCGCGGCATGACCCGGGCACGCACCTGGGACGTCGCCGTCGGATCAGCCAGTCGGCGACGACCGCTGGGCTGTGGAGTCTTCGGCGCAATCCATCAGGCCACATGCTCAGGCCCGGCTGGCGGCTACTGCCAAAGCGACTTGGTGGCAGCCGAGGAGGAACCAGCAACGGCCCATGGGGGTGCTGACTCCCGGTTCGAGGTGACCGCCGAATTCGAGGAGCAGTCGGTTCGTGCGCTGTTCTCGCGCCGGCATGCGCCCTTTCGTGCGGAGGCGGACTCCTCCAGACTGCTCCCTCCAGTTCTCAATCAACCTATCTCGGAGGGGGAATCAGTGCAGGCCCAGCAGCACAGTAGGGGCGGGCATTCAAAGCCAGGAGACCCGATCATCGGGCCAAAACCCTCCCCAGACGGAAGCGGACCAGCGCCCGGCCCGAAGCACGGCGGGGGAAACGGCGATAAGAAGTGACGGTTACCGAAGGTAGTGCGGGGGCCGGTCAGGCACGGCTGGTCTCCGTGCTCGCCGCGGACGGCCACTTGGACGACGGCCGGTTGCGAGATGCGTTCGAGACGGTGCCGCGTCATCTGTTCCTTCCAGACCGCGTGTGGCTGGACGACAGCACCGCACCTACGGGCTACGCACAGGTGGATCGGGGCTGTGACCCGGAGCGCTGGTGGGCGGCTGCCTACGGCGACGTTTCCGTGGTCACCCAGATCGACGACGGCGGACGAGAACCGTTGGACGACCACTGGGCTACGCCGACCTCCTCAGCTTCCCGGCCGAGCGTGGTCGCGCTCATGCTCGCCGCAGCCGGCCTCCAGCCAGGGCACCGGGTCCTGGAGATCGGGACAGGGACGGGGTTCAACGCCGCGCTCTTGGCTCACCTGGTCGGGCGGGCACACGTCACCAGTGTGGAGATCGACCCGAGCGTCAGTGCTCAAGCCCGCGCTTCCCTTGCTGCTGCCGGCTACCAGGAGGTGAGCGCCGTCTGCGCCGACGGTGAGGACGGGACGTCCTCCCGCGCGCCCTTCGATCGCGTGCTGGCCACGGCCTCGATGCTGCGGCTCCCGTACGCATGGGTGGAGCAGACGGTCGAGGGTGGCGTGATCGTCGCTCCGTGGGAGACCTCGATGTGTCCCTACGGCATGGTACGGCTCACCGTTCACGACGGGCAGGCGTCAGGCCGGTTCATCACACCGGTGACGTTCATGACGATGCGCGGACAGCGACACCAAGCGCGCCTCGCGGAGATGTTCACGGACGAGAACTGGGAGGCAGCCCGGCACCAGGATCTCGACAGCCGCCCCGCCTTCCTGAGCGACGACGACGCCCAGTTCGGGCTCGGCCTGCGTCTGCCGGGCGTGCACTACTGGCAGCAAGCGGGCACCGGCCATTGGCTGTGCAGCGACGACTCATGGGCGCTCATTGACGATGACACCGTGCACCAGTGGGGACCGCGAGACCTGTTCGGTGAAGCCTCGGCGGCATCGGCTTGGTGGGAGGACGCCGGACGTCCGAGCGTGCACGACTTCGGCCTCACCATCTCCCCGGACGAGCACACCGTATGGCTCGACAGCCGGGAGAGTGGACCGTCCTGGCCGCTCTTCGGCTGACGCATCAAGTGCGGACTTGTGTTCGACCAACGGCATGATGCGATGCGACGTGAACCCCGCGTGCTTGTCACCGGCCAGGGCCTGCGGGGCCTGACCTGCGTCCCCGGAATCGGGCTCGCCCAGACGCGTCCGTCGCCCCCTGCGGGTCGGTGCCCACGATCAGGGGAGGACTTCCCATTGCCGCCGCCCTGGTTAACCACGATCTCGGACCCGGGACCGCCGACGGCGGACGACCCGCGCCATATGCATGGGTGAAGCCCCGGAACCGGCGGTTCGGGGCTTCACGGTGGTCTGATCAGTAGCTGGCGTTGCGCTGTTCGGCAATCGATGCGCAGCGTGCAGCGTAGGCGGCGAGGTGGCGGTCTACGAAGACCTCAGCATCCCAGTTCTCGGGAAGTACTTCGTTGTCGGGCCAGAGGTAGGCCCACCCGAGTCGGCCCTCGGCCAGATGTACTTGCCGAAGGTCATATCGGTCGTCCTCGAAGGCGTCCAGAGCGCCCCATTCAGCAGAGGTGAGGTCTTCCAGCAGAAGCCCGGTTGCCGTTGCGCCGGCGGCCGGGACGAGGCCGGGGTAGACGCGCTCGGGGAGCGCGGCGGCGCGCCAGCCGTTGGCGGTCGTTGGTGTGCTGGTGGGTATTCGGCCCAGGAGTGCCTGGAGGACGGGCTCAAATTGCAGTGTGCCGTACACGTACAAGATGTCAGGGGCGGCTGTGAGTCGGTCTCGGGCGCGCGTCATGAACCCTCTTTCCAACGAGGAAGGAAACGAATCGTCTCAGCCCTGCGGCGTCGTTCTTTCAGCGGTGTACGAGTAGGCCGCCCCGCCCCGATCCGGTGTCCGCGCAGCCGCTGTCCGCCGTCCGCTGTTCGCGCACGTGCCATCTGCCGGTATCCGCGGGCGGACACGCTTGGGCGCCATGGCACCTGTGCGCGCGATTGTTCAGGCCGTTCCGCTCATGGCCACGGCCATCGTCATGCTCGACGCGGCCACCGACTTCTTCCCGGACGCCCCGCTCGTCGGCGTCCTCACACCGGTGCGCCTGGCCGTGCTTGCGGGGCTGGTCGCGACGGCGGTGACGGCGCCGCGGTTCGCCACGTTCCGTACCCGGCTCGACCCCGCCGTCGCGCTGCTGCTCCTCGCCGCCGTCGCCACCACGTACGCAGGCGGGCACCCCGACGCGCCACTTCGCACCCTGCTGACCGCCGTCGCCACCTTCTATCTGCTGGTCGGGGTGCGGCGGTCGCAGCCCGAGTCCTGGCGGGCGGTCGCGCTGCTCGCGCTGGCCGCGGTGGCGGCCGCCGCCACGTCGGCGTTCGCCCAGGTGACCAACGAGATACCGACCGGCTTCTGCCGCACCGGGCTCTTCACCGACGTCGACTGCGACAGCGACAGCGGCGGTGGGCCCGGCGCGCTGATCCGCGCCACGGGCACCTTCGCCAACCCCAACCTGCTCGCCGCGTTCCTCGTACTCCTCACCCCGGTCGCCCTGCTGGCCGCGGTGGCGGTCGCCGAGCGTACGGCCCGGGTCGCCGTCGTGACCGTGGGACTCATCGGCTACGGCGCGGTGCTGACCACCTTCTCCCGGGCGGGCTGCGTCGCGGCGGCGGCCGGGCTGCTGGTACTCGGCGGCGCGTACTGGCTCGCCCCCCGCCTCGGCCGCTGGGGCGTCCGTACGCTGACGGCCCTGGGACTGGCCGGCCTCGCGGCCGGGATGGTGGCGCTGTGGACGGTGTCGCGGGCCGGCGACGCGCTCGGCGTCCGGGGCCAGGCGTGGAAGGCGGTCGTCGACCTCGCCGTGGACCAGCCACTCGGCGTCGGGCTGGGCCGCGCGGGCGCCGCCATCTCCGCGGCCGTACCCAGCGGCAGGACCTTCGTCCACGCGCACAACATGTGGCTGAACTGGCTGGCCGAAGCGGGCGTGGCCGGTCTGCTCGGCATGGTGCTGGTGACCGTGATCTCCCTCGCCTCGGCGGTCCGCGCCGCCCGGGAGAAGTCCGTGACCGGCGTCGTCGGACTCGCCGCCCTGACGGGGTTCTTCCTCGCAGCCACGGTGGACCACCCGGCCAACCTGGACCGCATCGCCATGATCTTCTGGTTCGTCCTCGCCCTCGTCATGGCCGAGGCCCCGCCCGGCTGGCGCGAGTCCAGCACACCGGCCCCATCCCACCGCCCGTCGGGCCGCCGCGCCCGCCGCCCCTAGGGGTGCGGCGAGAACCCGCTTGCTTGTCACCGACCAGGGCCTTCGGAGCCTGGCCTGCGTCCGGGGAACCGGGCCGCCCAACGGCACGGCGGTCGCCGCGCGTCGGTGTCCACGATCAAGAGGCGGACTTCCCGCCGCCGCCCAGGTTCGCCACGATCTCGGGACGGTGTGGGGACCGCAGGGGCCAGGGCAACATCATGTTTCGTACGTACGCTCGTGATGCGCCCTTGTTGCTCAGAGTCCAGGGCAGCACGATGAACACAGGCTGTGGCGTGTTCCTCCCCAAAACCCCTGGGGAGGAACACGCCACGATCTTGTTGGTGCAGGGCGCTTAGTCCACCACGCCGGAGGTGATGGCGCCGGACTTCACCGAGTCGATGAAGGACAGGAAGGTCTCGCGGGGAAGGGTCAGAGCTGGGCCCTCCGTGTTCTTGGAGTCACGGACGCCGACCTTGGTCTTGCAGTCGGCGACCTCGACGCAGTTGCCGCCGCCCTGGTCGCTGTACGACGACTTGAACCACACCCCATCCGGAGCGAACTCCGTAGAGGGAACGGCCTTCGTGTGATCAGTCATTTCCACAGTTTCTCTTCGAGTTCCATCAGGAATGACGGCGTCTGGGAGGGCCCCGGCGCCGCCTTGACCATGGCATCGAACTGCCGCTGGTACTGCCCAACATCGGAAGGCTTCGACCACATGGTGATGGATCTATAGCCGTCGCTCTGAACCACAGGGTCCAGCTCGTCGAACTCCAACACCGTGAAGCAGAACCCCGCGCGATAGGTAGACAGGTCTTCAGGGATGATCTGCACCTCTACGTTGTCTCGCTCGCAAAGGCCAATGATCTCCGCGTACTGCGCGCGCATCACCTCGGGGCTGCCGATCTTCGTACGCAGGGTGTCCTCGGTCAGGATGATGTGAACCTCGCGGTCGCCGTCCAGCAGCTTCTTGCGTTCCATGCGAGCCTGCACGCTGCGCTCAACCGCGTCGGTCGTTCGCTCCTCCACAATCTTGGCCGAACCCATGAGGGCGTTCGCATACTGCTCGTCCTGGAGCAGGCCGTGCACCACGTTGTTCTCAAAGCCCCGGATGCGCACGGACTCACGCTCAAGACCCAGGTACCGCGGCATGCCGGAGGGGAGCACGTTCCGAAACGTCGTCAGGGGTTCACTCTTGAGCGAATCGCGCTGCATCTGAAGCAGGACTTCGCGGTCGTTGGGCTCTATGACGTTGTACTCGTCCAGCAGTGCTTCGAGGTCCGCCAACTTGGGCAACGGGATCTCGCCAGCCTCCACGCGACTGAGCTTCGATCGGGAGAAGCCCAGCTTCTGGGAGACCGCCTCGGCCGTGGACGAGTCCACCTCATCGGCAGGCCCGGCCGTCTCCTCGGCATGCTCCTTCTTCCGCTCGCGCAGTTCACGCAGCTCCTTGCCGAGCATGACCCGCAGGTATGTTGCTCCCCGTCGTGCCGCCACCTGTCCCCTCACTTCAGTGCGCTGTTCGCTAGATCGGAGTCCCTGTCCTGCAGAACGAGGCTTCTGTCTGTCAGGAGAAGGGCGCTGTTCGGAGTTTGACACGTCCTGTCCTCTCTGCAACACCCCTTGTCCACTCAGGGGCACATGCCAATTAGCACTCGTGCGGGGATTCCCTTGAATGTTAATTAGCGCGCGCATCAAGCTAGGTGCAGTAGTCGAACCGGAGCCATTCTCCGGCGGCACTTGGGGGCGTGCGCTCCCAAGTCGCGTGCGTCCCGCCCTCTGTGGGGCCCGGGCCAGGAACCTGAGAGACCGGGGCGCACTGGTAATCCCACCGCCCCCTGATGAGCCGAGACTAGCAATGTGCCACAGCACGATCACCACCTGCAGGGCCGCTAGCTGGATGGACATCGAGCGGCTGGAGCTGTCGAAAGCGGGAGGCCCCCGATGACCGCCACGCCAGCCGTGCCCTCAGCTGCACGCCAGGCGGTGCCGCGCTGTTTCGAGGAGGACTTCCTCCCGGAGGATCGTCGCGTTCCGCAGATGCGGCGGATCACTACAGCTCGGCTTCGGCATTGGGGCCTGGCAACGCTCGTCGACAGCGCCACGCTCATCGTTTCCGAGCTGGTCACCAATGCCATCCAGCATGGTCGCGGGCGGGTGGAGCTGAAGGTGATGTGCTGCGGTAACACCGTGCGCATCGAGGTCACCGATGGCAGCCCGGCCCCGGCTCTCATGCGGACCGCAAGCGTGGCCGACGAGAACGGTCGTGGACTGAGGCTTGTCGCCGCACTTTCCGAAGACTGGGGGGTCAGCCGCAGCCGCGACGGAAAGATGGTCTGGGCCACCCTCGCCCTTCCTGAGGGGAGGGCGTGATGGGCGCAGCCAGCGATACCGGTGTCACGCGGTTCGTCCTCGTGGCCCTCGCCAGTCCCCGCCGGGAGAAGGGGATCACCCTTCGGCCACCGGTGCCCAAGGGCCTGTGCCACCCGTTCTCGACGGTGTCCGCCATCACCTGGAAGGGCTGCTTCAGCGGTCCCGGCCGCGCTCTGTGGCTATCCCCTGGGGCGCTGGCTGGCGTCGGCCCAGTAGTCCGCGAGCATCTCCGTCGGCCAGGTGGGCTGGGTCACGGGGCCGCGCGGCAGAAACTCCTTGAAGACCACCACAAGGTCGATGAGCGGGGTGCCGTCGTCGGCGTCGAGGTCGGTGACGTGGAGATCGTGGCCGTCGATGCGCAGCAACTTCGGGAAGGAAACCCCAAGCTGTGGCGGGCGGCGGTGGTTGTGGTGGACGAAGGTGCCGGTCGCCGGCCAATCGGGATTATCGCGCGGGCTTCGGGCGTGCAAGGCGACATCATCCGGCGAACTCTCGCTGAAGTGCCAGATGACCTGCAGGTGCGAGAACTCGTTCGCGCCCTGGAGCGTCTCCAAGGGGTAGTCCGGGTTGAGCCGGATGATCGACTCCACGCCCCCCTTGTAGTCATCGAGGCGCCCGGTGTGGCCGCCGACGACCGTACCGATCACGGGCACCGTGATGAACTGCTCGCTCACAAGCGCTCCCTCATCTCCTGCTGCTGGTGGGGCACTGCGTGGTCTTGCGCGCGCCGCAAGGTCGTCCTGGTGGTGTCAGCCTACGCTGCGGAGCATTTCCCGTGCCCGTGCGTCCAGTTCAGCGGCGGCGCTGCCTCCTCGGTTGCGTACGGGAGAGAGCGCTCGGCGCATCTGGACGACGGTGTCGCGCGCCCGTCCGGACTGGATGCCGGTCATGGTGTCCAGGGCCGTGGACCAGGTGGTACAGGCGAGGTCGAGGTGCCCCTGCCGCACTTGCACATCGCCCAGGTACCCGAGGGTGACCGCGTGGGTCCGTGCCGCGATGGGCAGGGCCCGAGTGCGCACACTGCGTTTGAACTCGGCCTCCGCGCCCTTGAGATCGCCCAGGTCCCGGAGGGTGCAGGCGGTCTCGTGGGCGAGCGAGGCTTCGGCGAAGAAGAAGACGCGGGCCGGGTCCTCCGTGCCGTCGGCGTTGCCGAGGTCGCCCTCGGCGCAACGGAGGGCCGCGAGCGCCGCGGTCTTCTGCCGGTCCGCGGCCAGAGCCCGGGCGTGAACCACGCCCAGCAGCGCCTTCTCCCGCGGGCTGGCCAGAGAGTAGCGGCGGCTGCTCATCGAGCCGGTGGCCAGTTCCATCGCCCGAGCGGGGTGTCCCAGATCGACGGCCTGGTGGGCGGCTGCCCGCAGGATGTGCCCCGCCAGAGGGGCGTCGTCGGCTTCGGCCGCCAGTTGGAGGGCGAGGTCGAAGGTGTTCTGGGCGAGGGCGTGCTCGGAGGAGTCGAAGGCGGTCCAGGCAGCCAGGTACACCAGCTCGGCAGCAGCGGTCATGAACTCCCGGCGGATCTGCTCGCTCGGGAAGGACGCGCTCATGTAGGACGCGACATCGGAGCGTATGTAGGCGATGAGTGCGTCGCGGCCTGCACGGCCTCCCAGTCGCTGGTCCTGGCGGCTGTAGAACCGCATCGCGTCGCGGACGCCCTCGACGTGGGCTGGGGTGACGGTGAGCCGGGAGACGGCCCTGCGAGCCTGCGCTCTGTCGAGGGTCTCGTCCCACCAGCGGTCCGGCGGAAGTGTGGCTCCCGCGAGCGAGTACGCGGAGCTTTTCAGTGCCTGTCGGCGGTTCATGTCCATGTATGCGTCCCCGAGATCCACCAGTGCGGCCACCGTGTCCCTGCCGACGTCCCAGCCGCGCGCGGCTGTCGGTTCCGCCGCTTCAACCGGTGCGAGCCCGATCTGTGCAGGCGTGACGACGCGCCCAAGGCGGCGCGAGAGTGTCTCGCACAAGATATGGGTTGCCCGGCCCTCGGGGCGTGTCCCGCTGATCCACATCGCGATATGCGAGCGCGTTACCGACAACAGTTCGTCCGCGCCGTGCTCGGCGGCAACCCGTACGAAGTGGGTGGCCGCCTGGGTCTGCGGCCAGCCAGTTTCCTTGATGACGGCCGCAAGCAGGGTGTTGCGTGTGCGCGCCATGGTGCGCCCCCCGGTCCCGAAATGATCTTTGACGGCTTTGACGGCATCCACGCCCTCGACGGGATGTTCCGGCGCCGCGATTCACGGTTCGCTGGTCAAGACGATATTCCTCCACGGCCCAACCGCCGGACAAGAGCATCGAGTTCATCCCACCGCGCGGCCTCCGGGCCACACCGCCACCGCTCCACCGTTACCTCTGGAGACATCCCAGTGTCACCGACTCAAGCACCCGCCGTACCTCGGGTCGGCCAGGCTTCGCCTGCCGACGCCGCGGCGGTGGTGGCCTGGCGGCGACTGCGGCAGGCGGTTGGTGCGCGCCGGTCTGTGCGAGCACCCGACGAGCATGAGGTCCGCCTCCTGGCCCACCGCGTCCTGGCCATCGACACGCCGCTGCCCCGCGACCGGGGCGAGATGGAAGACCTCGCGGAAGCTCTGCGCCGTCATCTGCGGCCCCTCGCCCGGACGGCCGTCCTCGCTACGGCTCGCGCCGAGCGCCCGGTTGACCGTTGCCTGTTGCGGCAGGCGCGCGGGTTGTGCCGCGCCCCGATACCCGCTGGATACCTGCCGTCCTGCATTCACGTGATCCGGCTGGCGGAGGTCACCCAGGATCTCCTCGGTCCGGCCCAGCACGCTCCCCCTTCCTCTTCCTCGATCCGCGGCGTACTGAAAGGTCGGCACCACGTGATGGGCGCTCCTACCTCTGCGAAGCCGCCTCACCTCGCACATCGGCTGCACCAGCTGCGCCCCGTTCCCGCGCGGGCCTTGCCGGCCGCCCTGCGCCGCCGGACCAGTCGCCTCGCGGAAGCCGTCCAGACGGCCGTCGGTTCTCTGCGCGATGAGAGACCGCCCGTCGCGTAAGCCGCCTGAGCCAGGTCCGGCACACCTGTGCCGAAGCTCGGCTCCCCTTCGTGGGCTCGGGCTTCCGCCCCTGGAAGCGCCCCGGTGATCGGCCGTCACCGGGACGGCTACGGAAGCCCGAGCGAGACGCGGCGCACCCCCGGTGCCGCACCCTCCCGGCCTCCGCAGGCGCCAGGGGCTTCCCCGCGGGAGCCGGTCCACCACCCCAGCTCGCACCTCCCGCATTCCGATTTCCGAGGATTCATGACTTCCACGCACCGCTCCGATCACCGGGCGCCGCGCCGTCGGCTGACCGTACGAACCCGCCTCACTCTCATCGCGGGCGTCTCCATCACCGCCCTCCTGGGCTTCGTGGTGGTGGATGCGTGGGGGGACTGGCAGCAACAGACCCGGCTGCGCAACGACTCGGCGACGGGCGAGCTGGGAGGAGAAGCCAGTCTTCCGCTGTTCGTCGGGGCGCAGGCTGAACGGCGTTTGACCGCAGCCTACTTGGGCAATCCCACGGCGGCCGCGAAGAAGGCACTCGGCAAGCAGCGCGCCGCGACTGACCGGGGCGTCGCTTCTTTCCGCCACCTGTCCGGTACGGAGCTGGAGACCAGCCGTCGCCACAAGTGGGAGTACGTGGAGCGGGTCTACTCCAAGCTCGACGCGCTGCGGGGGAACCGCCGGGCAGTCGATCTGCGCAGCGGCGATCCGGACGCCGCCGTCGGGTACTACACGGATCTGCTGTCCACGATGGTCGAGTTCTACCAGGCGTTGTCGGCGATGGATGATGCCGGGCTCACGCAGGAGACCCGGCCGCTGGTGGCGCTTTTCTGGGCGTCCGAGGGGGCCAGCCAGGAGGACGCTCTGGTGGCGCAGGCCCGGGCCGCCGGCGGGATGAGCGCGGAACACCGCCGCGCGTTCGCCGCGGCATACGGGTCGCAGCAGGTGATGTACCGGCGGTGGATCGCTCCATACCTGCCTGAGAAGGACCGCGCCACTTACGACCGGATCGTCTCCAGCAAGGCGTGGCGCACCGTGCAGCGCATCGAGCGGGACCTGATCAACGCCCCCACCAACAACAGCAACGGCTCTGTGGAGAGGCTGCCGCGCTCGGTGGAGCAGTGGGACGCCGCCTACGGGAGGGTGGCTCGGCAGGTCGCCGGGCTGAACCTTTCGCGGACGCAGGGCCTGCTGGCCCACGGGTATGAGCGGGCGGACGAGATCCGCACTCAGGTGTACGTGCAGCTCGGCGTCTCGTTGGCCATCGTGGTCGCGCTGGCCGTGCTCATCGTCGGGATCATCCGCACCGTCATCCGCCGCACCAGCGAGGTCAGCACCAGCGCCCTGACCGTCGCCCAGGACGTGCTGCCGGGCATCGTGCGGGCGCTTCAGCACGGCCGGCGAGCCGATCGCTCCCCTTTGCCGCAACCGCAGCCGCACACCCGCGATGAGTTCGACCACGTCACCAACGCGGTGGCTCTCCTCGCGCAGCAGGCTGCCGACGCGGCGGAGACCGTCTACGACGAGCGGCGCGGTTTCGCCGCATTCACCGAAGGCGTCAGCGCCCGGGCCGTTGTCATCGTCGGCCGCAAGCTCCTTCCGCTGCTGGACCAGCTGCAGGAAACCTACGGCGATGACCCCCAGCTCATGGCCCACCTCTACGAGTTCGACCACCACACCGTGCGTATGCGGCGGCTGATCGAGAACCTCCAGATCCTCTCGGGCGGCCAGCTCGAACACCCCCACGAGCGGCCGGTCCACGTCGCGAACCTCCTCATGGACGCGGCAGGCGAGTCGATCGGTTTCAAGCGCGTCGTGAAGGACTTCCGTGTCGAAGCCTGGCTCGCCCCGGAAGTGGCCGGGGAGCTGACGCACCTGCTGGCCGAGCTGATCGACAACGCCACCACCTTCTGCCCCGAGCCGTACGAGATCACCGTCCGGTCGGTTCAGGCGTCCGCGGGTGTGGCCATCGAGGTCGAGGACCGCGGGCAGCCGGTCCGGCCCGCGCAGATGGACGTGCTGAACACCCGCCTGCGCGAACTTCCCCTCTACGGCGCTCTCGCGCAGGCTTCGCACCAGCTGGGCCTGTTCGTGGTCGGCCACCTTGCCCAGCGGCTCGGCGTGACCGTCACCCTCAGCGAGTCGCGCTACCGCGGCGTCCTGGCCACCGTACTGGTGCCCTACGCCCTGCTCACACAGGCCCCTGAGCCGCTGGATCAGATGCCCGTCCCCACCCGCACAGCAGGGGAGGGTGCGGAGCGCGGTCAGCCGGTGCCGGAGGTGCCGACCACTGCCAGCGGCCTGGTCAAGCGCATGTCATCTCGTGGTGCTCCTCATCAGCCGCCCGCGCGCCCGGCACCGCGGGAGTCCGGACGCCGGGAATACCCGGCCCCGCCGACGGCCCAGGCAGCATCGCCGATGGCCGAGTCCGTGCCCGGCGCGAAGGCTCCTCCCAGGCTGCCGCAGCGCCGACGCGGTACCCACCTGGTGGAGCAGCTGCGGGGCGACGCCACCCCGCCGGAGATATCCCGGCAGGCGGTGGACACACGCCCGCTGGAGGAGATCGAAGACATCTTCAGCGCCTTCGACGACATCACGCACACCCCAAACGGAGAGACCCGATGAGCCTCAAGCCGCTGACCAACGTCATCCCCGCCGAAACGCCCGGGTGGGCCGCCACGTACGACGGCCTCCGCGACCACTTCGACGACGTGCCCGACGTATTCGCCCTGGTGCTGCTGTCCAACGACGGCATCGCCCAGTGCGGCTACGGCCTCTCCCTGGCCGAGGTGCAGACGGTCGCGGCCGCCTGTTCCGGCCTGGCCAGCCTCGGCAAGGGGCTCTCTCTCCCTGTGGACGGAGGGGCGGTGACGCACACCAACGTGACCCTGGAGCACGCGCACGTCGTCGTCACCGCCTGCGGCGAGGGCAGCAACCTCGTCGCCTACATCAAGCCGAACGGCGCGATCGGCGTGAGCATCCGCGAGACCGTCCGCGTCGCCCGCGCCTTCGGCCCGCAGCTGAGCACCAGCCACCGCCCGGACGCCCAGGCGCAGTGATGACCGGCCCGCGGCCGCGCCGGACGCGGACCTTCGCCCTGACCGCCGCGCAGGCGGCGGTCCAGGGCGGCCAAGGGGCCGGTGAGCGCATCACCATGCAATCCCTGATCTGCGCAGCTGTTCCCGTCGAAGCCGCCGGGAGCATCCCGGAGGAGTGGCAGACGGTCCTGCGGTGGTGCACCGGGACCGGCATCGCCGTGGCGGAGATCAGCGCCCGCCTGCACATGAGGCTCACGCCGACCACGGTGATGCTCGCCGAGCTGCGAGCCCACGGTCTGGTCACCCATCAACCGTCCATGACCGCCGACCAGGCGGCAGACGTCGCATTCCTCTGGAGAGTCAGGAACGGTCTTGCGCAAATCTGAAGCAGGCGCGGAAGCCGCCACACCACCCCCCACGCTCAAGATCCTCATAGCCGGAGGCTTCGGCGTCGGGAAGACCACCCTCATCGGCGCCATCAGCGAGATCAAGCCGCTGCGCACCGAGGAGAGGCTGACCGCGGCCGGAGTCGGTGTCGACGACCTGACCGGCACCCCGGACAAGAGCGCCACGACGGTGGCGATGGACTTCGGCCGGATCACGCTGGACGCCGCCGAACTGCTGTTGTTCGGGACCCCCGGACAGGAGCGCTTCTGGTTCATGTGGGAGGACCTGACCAAGGGAGCCGTCGGCGCGGTCGTCCTGGTCGACACCCGGCGCCTGGAGCGGTCCTTCGCGGCCGTCGACTTCTTCGACAAGCACGGCCTGCCCTACGTCATCGCGGCCAACTGCTTCGACGGCCAGCAGGACTACACCAAGGAGCAGATCGCCTCCGCCCTGGACATCGACCCCGCCATCCCGGTGCTGATGGTCGACGCCCGCACACACGAGGACGTCCGCAACGTGCTGCTCGCCTTCCTGGACCGCCTCATCAACCGGTCACAGCCCGCCCACGCGTAGAAAGGCCAATCTCCCGTGCCCCACACAGCCGGTGTCGCTCCCTCCTCCAGCGTCGACCTGTTCACCGATGCCGCCCTGCGCGACCCCTACCCCCTCCACGACGCCTTGCGCGCGACCGGATCCGTCGTCCGGCTGGACACCTATGGCGTATGGGCCGTGACCCGACACCGGGCGGTCGAGTCGGTGCTGCGCGACCCCACCACCTACCGGTCCGAGAACGGCGTCGCCCTCACCGAGATGGCCAACACCCAGATCCTCGCCGGAACTGTTCTGGCCTCGGACGGGGAGAAGCACGCGCAGTTGCGCCGCGTACTGTCCGCGCAGCTCGCTCCCCGCGCCATACGGCACCTGGTCGGGACCGTCACCGACCGCGCGCAGCGGCTGGTGGATGCCGCCCTTGCCGACGGGGGCCAGTTCGACGCGGCGGAGCTGGCCCGCCAAATGGTCAGCGACACCGTCATGGCTCAGATGGGCCTGGAAGAGGAGGCGCGCGAGCCCCTGCTCGCCGGAGCCGCACCCACATTCGACACGTTCGGGCCCGACAACGCCCGCTTCCAGCGCGCTCTGCCGATCGCCAGCCAGATGGTCGAGTTCCTCCACCAGACCATCACCCGCCAGAGCGTCGTGCCCGAGTCCTGGATGGGCGCCATCTTCCAGGCCGTCGACGACGGCCGCCTCGACGAGAGCGATGCGATCCCCCTCACCTCCGCCTACACCGCCGCGAGCATGGACACCACGATCCTCGGCATCACCGAAGCCATCGCCCAGCTCGCCCGACACCCCCACCAGTGGAACCTGCTGCGCCGCAACCCCACGCGGGCCGCCACCCCCGCCTTCCACGAAGCGCTCCGTCTGGAGGCCCCGATACAGGGTTTCGGGCGGCGCGCCGCCCGGCCCACCGAGCTGGACGGTGTGCGCATCGAACGAGGCGAGCAGGTCTGGCTGCTGTACGGCTCCGCGGGCCGGGACGAGGAATTCTGGGGCCCCGAGGCCGACGCCTTCAACATCCTCCGGCTCCGGCCTGAACGCCACCTCGCTTTCGGCGCAGGCCCGCACCTGTGCGCCGGTATCCCCCTGGCCGAGCTCCAGGCCCGCGCCGTCCTGCGCGCGCTGGCCGCGCGCTGCACCCGCCTCACCATTTGCCGAGAGCCCGTCCGCGTGCTGAACAACGTTCTCCACGGCTGGGGACAGCTCCCCGTCGCCGTCGAACTCGGCCCTCGCGGGCCGAGCGTGTCCATGAACGCCGCTGAACACGCCTGCGAGCGGGGAACAGCCTCATGAGCAACGTCCCTGTCTCCCCTCCAAGCGGGCCTCGGGCCCTTCGTCTGCCGACCGTGAACCTGCACGACGCCCCCTGGCAGCGGGAGGTGGGCCCTGGCTGGGACGTGGTCCTGGTGCCCGAACAGGTGGCCCACCGGGCCGTAGTGGCTCTCGGTGCCCTGTCTACCAACCCGGTGGGCGCCGTCTTCGCCATTCATGGCGTTTGGGGTTTCTTCCTGCCACCGGAGTCCGATATCCCGCCCTGGCCCGCGCGTGTCCAGTACCTCCGTTCCGGTTCCCAGGTCACCCTGCCGCCCTCGTGCTGGACGCGGGATCAGTCCGGTAGTGGGTCTGGGTGGGTACGGAGCCGCAGTGATGGGCATCTGCTCACCCCGCCACTGATGCTCCACCCGATCGTGGCGGCCCTCTGCTGCCCCCGGGGCGGCCGTCGCCCGATACGGGCCCTCGGCTGCTCGCGGGAGGACATCACGGTGAAGCCGCCGCCCCCCGCGGTTGGCCCTGGCCGCGACGAGGCGCGGGCGGACGCAGACGCCCTCCGCTCCCTGGCGGTCGCACTGGACGTACACGAGGCCGAGGTGCCCGGCACAGCCGATGCCTTCAGGACCTTCTTCGACTCCCCCTGAACCCGCGAACAACCACCACCAGCAGCAAGACATCCGCAAGAAGGAGAGAGATGGGTTCCCCTCGGCCGCGTCACAGCGCCAGGCGCAACCTCATGGTGCGCGCGGCGCACCACACCGGGGTGCAGGTCTCATCATGGCCAGACCTCGCCGACGCCACGCCTGCGGGCGTACGGTCCTGGTGCACGTGGATGCGGGGGATCTGGGGCATCGCGGAAGTGGCCGAGGCGGTCCGGCACGCGAGCCCGGCGCTGGGGCGCGATCTGCTGCCCCAGGCAAGCACGCTCGCCGTCCCCGCCGCGGCCTGGCCCGCGTTGCGCAGGCTGCCCGGCGGGCAGGCCCTCCTCGAATCCCACTGGACGCAGAGGCATGCCGCGCTCGTCGAGTACCGCGCCAGGCTCGACCACACCCGGCATAGCGATCCCGACGCCGTCGACGCCCTGCTCCACCACCTCTCCCTTGCCGACACCACCCCGCCGGGCTCCGGCAGCACACCGTGGCGCCTGGCCCGAGCCGTCGCCCTGACCGCCGCGCAGGGCGACCGTCCGAAACGGAACGGATTGGCCCCAACGCCACCCGCTGCACCCCAAACAGCGCCCACAACGAACGGATTCACCGCATATGCCCAGAAGTGATGAGGGTCTCGCTCCGGCGGCAGATCTCCAGACCGCCGTCCCGATCGGCGGTACCGCACGGCGGGGGTCCAACGCCGCACGACTGCGGTCGATGCGTCTGGCGATCTACGCCGACGTCATGCGCGGCATCACCTCGCCTCCCGTCCGGGTGGCCGAGTACGCCCTCGTCCGGCCCGGCCAGGACCCTGCGGATCGTCTCGCCCAGACGCGTGCCCTCGTTGTCCGCGAGAGCTGGCAGATGGTCATGACCACCTACGACGACACCGGCATGACCGACCCGGCCACGCGCCCGCACCTGGCCCGCCTCTACGCCGCAATCCGCCGTCGCGAGCTGCACGGCATCGTTGCCGCCTCCCGGACCGACATCACGACCTTCCACGACATCTACGAAGACACCCTGACGCGCATTCGTACGTGCGGCGGCTTCCTCGTACTCGCCCACGACGAGACCACCCAGTAACCCCACGACGTACGGAGTACTCGTGAGCAGCACCTTCCATGAGCCGACCCAAGCGGCCGAGAACGAGCCGACGGCCGCGCAGGACTACGACATACCGCACATCCCCAAAGGCACCCGGCTGACCGACGCGGCAGCCGAGGAATTCGGCGCGAAGATCGAGAAGGCATACCGCCGTGGCGCCAGCATCAGCTTCATCATCGAGAAGTCTGGCCGTTCCTACGGATGCATCCACCGGACCCTGCGCAAGCGCGGCGTCCCGATGCGCCCCAGGGGTTACGCGCCGAAGGTGTCGCCATCAGCGCTCGGCGTACCCGCCGCCGGTAACCAGGGCCCCGCCCCCGGGCCCCGACCGCACCGTCTCACATGACGCGATCGCGAATCCCCGAACCACCAGCACGGTGGAGCGCACACCGAACCAGGAGCACCATGACCAGTCACGAAATGGTCGTATGCAAAGTGAACGTAGCTGGCGGGACCAAGCCGTCCGAGGACAAGATCTTCGATACACCGGGAGCCGTCATCGTGCTGGACGGTGAGTCCCACGTGTACGACGCGACGCCGTCCGGCGGCTGGTATGCGTACGACCTGGGGGAGGTGGCGGCGAAGGCTCTCACCGCCACTCCGGACGCCGACCTGCGGCAGGTACTGGCAGAGGCCATCGGTGAACTGGCCGTCCCGCACGGGGTGAAGGCGGTACATTCGACCGCCTCGGTCGCGATGGTGCGCCACCACGACGGTGCAGTCGACGCGCTCGTCCTGGGCGACTGCACGGTCGTCGCGATGGCGGCGGACGGAACGGTGGTCGAGGCAGTCCGAGATGACCGTCCAGCTCGCGTGAAGGCCACCTGCCCGGAATATGAGGAATACCGGGCTCGACTCCGAACAGGCCCCGGCGGGTTCGACGCCGACCACCGCGACCTGCTGGCCCGGCTGAGTGACCACCGGATGCGCCATCTCAACCGCGGCGAGGGCGGCTACTGGATGGCCCAGGCCGTCCCGGAGGCCGCCCGGCACGCGCTGGTGCGGTCCTGGTCGGCGGCATCCCTCTCCACGATTCTGATCATGACTGACGGAGTGAGCGCCGCGGTCGAGGAGTACGGCCTCATGTCGTGGGCCGACATGGCCCGCGTATGCCGCACGCACGGCCCCGCCCTGGTTCTGGACAGGATCCGCGACGCCGAACTGGATGACCACCAGGGTCGGCGCTGGCCCCGGGAAGCCCGCCACGACGACAAGGCGCTCGTCTCCGTGACCCTCCCAGCCGCTGGGTGAGCTGGAATCCGCACCAACTCGACCCCGGACATCAACCACGCCTCATGCCCCACTGCATCAGGGCATGAGCGTCCCGGACCGAAGGAACGCAGCTGTGGACAACACCTTGACGATCGTGCTCTGGAACTTCGAGAACAACGGAAAGGGCGACCGAACCCGGCGGCAGAAGGGCTACAGCACGATCCGATCCCTCAAACCCGACGTTGCCTTGGTCCAGGAGATGTGGGACGCCGGTGACCACGGTCGGCAGATCTTCTCGGATGCGAAGCGAACACTGGGGATGGAAGGTGAGCTGGGCAAGGGCTCGTGCACGGCCCTGTTCTTCGACGCCACGAAGCTTGCCATCGTCCGGGACTGGAGGGACAGCCGCGGCCCGGCCTGGGTGATGCCGCCCACCGGGCTGACCCTGCGCTACCTGCCCGCTGGCGGGGGCGCGTTGCCCCTGGTCATGGTCTCCTACCACCTGGCGTACGCCAGCTCGGACCAACGGCTCACCGAGGCCGAGTGGCTCACCACGTGGGCTGACAAGGGCTGGTCGACAGCGGACGGGCAACAGGTCACGCTCCCTGCGCTCATGGGCGGGGACAACAACTCCTACCCGGCCCCCGGGACGCCCGGTGACCCGGCTCTGCCGAACCTCGACGAGATCCAAAACCGCCCTCACCGGCTGCACCGCTCCTACATCGGCCCGGACGGCACCCGCCTCATGGACGATCGGCCGGACAACGTCCTGCGTACCGCCGGATTGGAAGACGTCGCCCGCTACCGGGCCAGCCAGGGGTACGAGAAGGCCGTCGCCCCTACGGTCAATGCCTGGCCCACCCACGGTCCCGATGCCCGGATCGACCGCGCGTACGCCACCCCCGAGCTTCTGCCCGCGCTGACCGACGTCGAGGTGATCAAGGTCGACCCGGCTCTCTCCGACCACCACATCCTGCGCGTCACGCTGGACTCCCGCCGATTGATCGACATCCTTCAGCAGTCCACCGCCCCCGCCCTGGCGACCTGACTCGACTTCTATCCACGCGGCCATCAGCCGGTCGCCGCCGCCTTCAAGGGGGTCCCAGGCGTGCTGCAAATCGACGACCACCGTGCACCGACTCCGCGAGCGCGGCAACCCCCCGGTCGGGTGATGGCGCCCCGTTCGAAAGTGCATGACCGCAGCAAGCCCACAGCGGCAAGCGAACCGTCACCTTCCAGAACATTTGTTCCTCAACTAGCCGTAACCGCACCCCGTCTGCCTCCGTTCTTAGAGCACCAGTACCCCTCGTGCGCCCACATGGAGGACGCCATGAACCCTGCACTCGCCCTCGTGCATCAGCCTCTCGGATTCGAACGGCGGCAACCCGACGCCGCCCTTCTCGTCCTCGGCATACAGAAGGTTGACGCCACTGGCCGCCGCTCGGCACGACCGGATACGAGGTGGGCGGCATGAGCGACCGTCACGATGGACCGCCCTCCGGCGACCGTGGCGTTCCGGCGCCGCGCTCCGCCCCGCTCCCCCAGCCGCCCGTGACGACGCCCGCTGGAGCACAGGACGGACCGACCGTCCCTCCTGGAGCCCAGCCGGCCGCCGCCGCGGAGGCAGATGCTGCCGAGTCGCAGATGCGGTACGTGGACGTGACGGGCAGCCGTGAAGCGGCCGGCCGCTCGATCCGGATGAGCGACATGGCGCGGCGGTTACCTCAGTTGGTGCGCCGGTCACTGGCGCTGGCCTGGCGGGTCGACCGGGCGGCGACCGTCGGCCTCCTGCTGTGTCAGGCGGTCACCGGCGTGATGCAGGCTGTGGGCCTGGTCGCGATCAGCGGCACCCTGACGGCGCTGCTGGCCAGCGGAGACGTCTACCACCGGCTTCTGGAGGCGTGGCCGTCGGTGGCCCTGCTGGCCGGTGCGTCCGGGGTGCGGGCGCTCTTGGGGATCACCGTTGGCTGGCTGTCTTCCCGGCTGGGTCCGCTGATGTCGCGGGAGGCGGAGCAGATGCTGCTGACGGCCTGTGCCGAGGTGGAGCTGTGTGCCTACGACGAGCCTGACTTCAACCGCGACCGGGAGGCCGCCGACCGCGGGGCGCAGGTCACCGGGGACCTGATCAACGAGGGGCAGGACCTGATCGCTTCGGCGGCGTCCTTCCTGGCCGGGGCCGTTGTGCTGACTGGAGTGCACTGGGTGCTCCTGCCGCTGCTGGTGGCGGCGAGCCTGCCGCAGGCCGTTGCCCAGGTCAGCGCCGCGCGGGTGCGCTACCTGGCGAACCTTCGCAGCAACGGCGATCTCAGGATGCTGTCGGTGCTGCGCTGGAACATCTACACCAAGGACGCCGCCGACCAGATCCGTGCCGGGACCATGGCCCCGTTCCTGTCCGGCCGGTACCGGCAGACGGTCGCCCGGATCAACCGCGAGGACCGGGCCGCGGCCGACAAGGGGGCGCGTATGTCTCTGGTCGGCGCGCTGTGCGGAGGCGTGGGTTCGGCGATCGTGTGGGGGGCGGTGGTGTGGCTGATGGCCACCAGCCGCATCAGTGTCGGGCACGCCGGGACGGCCATCTTCGCCTTGCAGACGGTCGGGCAGTCGGTCCGCGGGCTGGTGGGCGTCGGGGCGCGCGCCGTACGCACGGGGCTGTACATGGATGACTGGAGCGGGTTCCTCGACAAGGCCGGCGGGTTCCGTATGCGTCGAGGCACATGCCGGCCCCGGCCGCCGGAGACGATCGAGATCAAGTCGGTCTCCCACCGCTACGCCGGGAAGGATCAGAACGCGCTGTCCGAGGTTTCGCTGACCCTGCGTCGCGGCGAGGTCACCGCCCTGGTGGGCTTCAACGGCTCGGGGAAGTCGACGCTGTCGAAGCTGGTCAGCGGCCTGTACCTGCCCACCGACGGGCAGGTGCTGTGGGATGGTACCCCCACCGGTGACGCCGATCCGCAGGCGTTGTGGCAGCAGGTGGCCCTGGTACCGCAGAACTACGCGCACTGGCCGCTGACGGTGCGCGAGAACATCACCCTCGGACAGCCCTCGCCGCGCGGCGACGCGGCGGTGCGTGAGGCGTGCGCGGCCGCCGACGCCGACGAAGTCGTCGACAAGCTCGGCGCCGGCCTGGACACCCTCCTTGCCCGGGAATGGCTCAACGGGGAGGAGCTGAGCGGTGGCCAATGGCAACGCATCGCTCTGGGGCGGGCGTTCTTCCGCGAGGCAGGGTTGCTGGTCCTCGACGAACCGACCGCGAACCTCGATCCCCGGGCCGAGTTCCGCATCTTCCAGCGGCTGCGGGGCCTGGCACGCGACCGGGTGGTGCTGCTGGTGACCCACCGCATCACCAACGTCGCCGTGGCCGACCGGATCGTGGTCCTCGACGACGGCCGGGTCGTGCAGGAAGGCACCTACCCACAGCTCGTCCAGCAACCGGGCCTGTTCCAGCAGCTGCTGTCCTACCAGGTCACCTCCGACCCGGACGGCGAGCAACACGGGACACGAGCATGAGCCGCGCCGACGCCACTTCAGGAACCCCAGCCGAGAACGCCCCTCCGACGGCCACGCACTCCTTCGACCGACCAACCCCCTGTTCCACGAGCTCCCCAGGTGATGACGTTCCGCCCGCCCACTCCCACATCCGTGCAGCCACCGAGGCGTATCTGGCCCGGCATCCGCGTGAGCGGGAGGGCCTGGCAGGGCTGCTGGCCGTCCTCGACGGCCCCGGCGATCCGTCCAGCCGTGCCACGCTGCCCGGCCACGTCACCTGTAGCGCGGTCGTCATCGACCGGGATCGACGTGTGCTGCACATCGGCCACAAGGCGTCGGGGAAGCTCCTCACGCCAGGCGGCCACGTCGAGGAGGACGACCGGACCCTCCTGGCTGTAGCCCTGCGGGAAGTGTCCGAGGAAGCCGGAATCGACAGCGGACACCTGTGCCTGACCCCGCAGTTCCTCGGCGCGGCAATCGACATCGACGTCCACGGCATCGACGCCAACCCGGCCAAGGGCGAGCCTGCCCATCAGCACTACGACTTCCGCTTCGCGTTCTACCTGACAGCCGAGCAGCGGCCGCTGCTCGTGCTCCAGGACGAGGAGGTCTCCGGCGCCCAGTGGCTTCCGTTCTCCGACGTCGGGTCTCCGACACTGCGCGCCAAACTCCTGGACGCCGAAGTTCATGGCCTCGACGGGCGGCCGGAACCCGTCAACGCCTCCGTTGTGATCCACGACGGTCAGGGCCGCTACCTGCTCCACCTGCGCGACAACTGGCCGGGCATCTGGGAGCCGGGGGTATTCGCCCTCCTCGGCGGCGGGCGCGAGATGGGCGACCGATGCCTGGAGGCGACCTTGCGGCGCGAGCTCGCCGAAGAGGCCCCTGGCCTGACGCTGGCGGATCTGGCGCCGTACGCCGTGGAGGAGGCGACGAGCGTCGACGGCCTCGCGGTGCCCATCCAGGTCTACGCGGGCCGCTGGAGCGGCGACCCCGACACGGTGGACCTGCAAGCGGGCGTGCTGCTGCGATGGTTCACTCCCGACGCACTGGACCGTTTGCGCCTGAGCCCGGGAACCGGTGACCTGATCCGCCGCCACGCGGCCCAGCACCCAGTGACCAGCAGCCCACCGGACGGCGTCCGTCTGCTGCGCCACGAGGCACCGGAGGGTACCGAGCTGCACATCGTCGGTGTCCACCTCTACCTCCAGGACGAGCACGGGCGAGTCCTCCTCGGACTGCGCCACCCCGACTCGGCCTACGCGGGGAACACGTGGCGCTTTCTGGCCGGGCACTGCGAGCGGGAAGCCTCGATCAGCTGTCTGGTGCGCGAGGCCAAGGAAGAGGCCGGACTGATCATCAAGCCCTGCGACGTCGAGTTGGTGCACTTGGTTCACCTCGTCGACTCACCGGTCGCACGGCCGCGAATCGGGCTCGTCTTCCGGGCCCACTCCTGGTCGGGCACCCCGGAGATCCTGGAGCCCGACCGGTGCGTGGAGTGGCGGTGGTGGAAGCCACAGGACCTTCCGGCCGAGATCGTGCCATACACCCGCCAGGCAATCCACGGAATCCTCACCGGGCACCGGTATTCAGAAATGGGCTGGGCCGAGTGATGAGCAACACGGGCCCTGCCCGGGCTGGCCAGGCAACGCCGCCAACGGAATGTCCGGTCGACGGCGCCGCGCCGCCGGGAGCGGCGGTGGGTCCGGCCGTCGCGCGAGCGGCGATGGTCGCCCGGCTGGAGGCAACGGGTGCGCTGGGCCCGGGGCTTGTCCGAGATGCCTTGTCGGTGCTGCCCCGCGAGGTGCTGATGCCGCAGGCATACGTACGGCGCAGCGCCCCGGGCGAGACGCCGCGGTGGGACCTGTTGGACTGGGCGACGCCACGCGACCGCCCCGCACTGCTGGAGGTGCTGTACGGCGGAGCCAGTGTGCTCGTCCAGCACGACGGGGAGCCGCTGCTCGGCCGGGCGCGCGGGTCCCGGTCGGGCGCGGCGATCACGTCGATGTCCACCGTGATGAGCCTGACCGCCGCGCTGCTGGAGGAGCTGGATCTCCGGCCCGGTCAGCGAGTGCTGGACGTGGGCACCGGTGCGGGGGTGACCGCCGCGGTGGCATGCCAGGTCTGCGGTGACCAGGGGGTGGTCACCCTCGACCGGGACCGGCACCTGACCGACTCGGCAGCGGTACGACTGGCTGACCTCGGCTTCCGGTCGCAGGTGGTGTACGGATCGGGCGAAGTGGGCTGCCCAGGCCGGGTGTTCGACCGGATCTTCGTGTCGTACACGGCGGAGCGCGTGCCAGCAGCCCTCGTCGAGCAACTCGCCCCCGGCGGCAAGCTGCTCGTACACGTGACGACCGCGTCCCCCTCGTGGCCCGCCCTCGCCGTCGTCGAGCGAACCGCCGACGGGCAACTCCAAGCGGAGCTGCGGGCCGTGGAGTTCGCCCACCGGGCCGGGCACGGCGTGGAGCGGATTTTCCTGACCGAGGAGTTCCGGCAGCGCATCACCACCGAGGTGGGCGCGTGGACGCAGCGGAGCACGCTGGCCCTGCCCGCGGACACCGACCGGGGCCTGTGGCTGGCGGCAGACCATCTCCTCGGCGGCCTGGTGCGGGACTTCGGCGCCGAGCACTTGGTGATCGGGGCACCCGGCTGTGGTTCGTGGCTGCGCGTGAAGCCGGTGGGCCCTCGGCGCTGGACCGTCATCACGCACGGACCGCGCGACATCTGGCGAGAGATCCAGGACCTCGCCGCCCCGTGGCGGGCAGGAGGCTCTCCCGACCGCTACCGCCTCTCCTTTGATCCAGACGGTGGGCAGCGGGCCGCATCGCAATGTGGCCGCCTGTCCTGGGAGCTTCCTGTCCCCCGCCCGACCGATGAGGGAGCTGTCTCGTGACCTATCCCGACATGCCCCTTCCGAGGTCCGAGGTGCGGACAGGACGCTGCGAGTGCAGTTACATCGCCTACGAGGTGATCGGCGTCCCGGACGATCCGCATCTGTGCTCGTGCCGTCACGAGAAACGCCTCTCCGGCGGGCCCGCTGTGCTGTGGGTTGGCTTCCCGAAGGCCACGCTGGTCTGGACCGGACCCGGTGGCGAGCCCACCTGGTACGCGACCTGGCCCACGCTGCGCCGCGGCTTCTGCCCCCGCTGCGGAAGCCACCTCGTCTCCGTCGCCGACGACTCGGACATGATCATGGTGACCGGCTTCAGCCTCGACGACCGCAGCGGCACCGACCCTGTCGGGCACTCCTTCCGCGAGGAAGGAGTGCCGTGGATGGCCATCACCCTCGCCCCCGATCCGCGCGCCCCGCATACAGCCTCGTCGTGACCCCTCACCCGTTCAACCAGCTTCGGCGAAAGTCCTGCTGCCCGGGCGCCGTTGCTACTTCACCCCGGCTAACAGGCGAGCGGCCGCGCTCGGCCTGAAGCAGGGCCCGGCCAAGCCGGAACTCGTCATGCCCCAGATCCGCACGTGGAAAAGGAGTCCTTGATGGACGCGGAGCACGAGACCGCCCCCGCTCTCCCCAAACAGCCCCCTATGTCGGCGGCTGAGTACGCCCGATCCCAGCACGCGGTCTGGTTGAGTGCCGCTGCCCTGGTCACCGACCCGCTCGGCCGCGTTCTGCTGGTCAAGCCCACCTACCGTGAGCAGTGGCTGCTGCCCGGCGGTGCCGCTGAGCCCGGGGAGAGCCCCGCACATGCCTGCCGACGCGAGATCAGCGAGGAGCTCGGCCTGACGCGCGAACCGGGGCGGCTCCTGGCCGTGCACTGGCTGCCCCCGGATCACCCCGACATCACCCCGGGCATGCGAGTACCTGGCGAAATCCGCTACATCCTCGACGGCGGCACTCTCACCCATGAGGAGATCGCCGCGGTGCGCACCCCCGCGGAGGAGCTGACCGGCTTCGAGTTCGTCGACTTCACCCAGGTGGAGCAGCGGATGATCCCGGTCGACGCGCGGATCCTCCTCGCCGCGCTGCGGGCGCGGCTGTCCGGCACGACCGCGCACCTGGAGGGCGGTCGGCACGTGGGTGAGGAACCACCGTTGGACCGGTACGACGTCCGTGTGCGGCCGCGGGCCGGCGGGGGGTTGCCCTGGCACGCCGAGCCGGTGCCCGCCGGCCTGGAGGTGAAGCAGGCGTGGGGATGGCTGTTCGTGCCGGACGGCCGGGTCGTCCTGGTGGTCGACCCGAAGAACAGGCTCCCCGCGCTGCCGGGCGGAACGATTGAGGCCGCCGACACCTCGCCCGAGGACACGCTGTGCCGTGAGGCCGTGGAGGAGGCCCAAGCGACGATCGGTGAACCAGTGCGCCTGGGCTGGGTCTATGACGCGACCGGTGAGGTGTACGGCGGGATCGGGCCCTGCGCCCGCCTCCGGCTGGCCGCCCCCGTCACCTCCGTCGGCCCGGCCGCAGTGGATCCGGCCACCGGTCGCACCTTCGCGCGGCTGCTGGCCACCCCCGACCAGGCAGCCGCTCTCCTCGGCTGGGGCGAGCCCGGCTACCAGCAGGCCGAACTGGCAGCCCGACTGGCCGAAGACCGCTGGGGCATCCCCCGCCCCACTCCGGCGCCGATCACCGAACTCCCGTCAACGTGACCGTGGAAACGCCCGTGGTCCGGGACACTGCCCGCCCGCCACCGCCAGATCGACCCACCACCCCGGCGGGGCGACTTCGGCGCTCTGCCCAGCGAACAGCCGTCCATGACAAGGAGGGGATCGTGCGGACGATGCGTCTCGCCAACCTCAACGCCTACAAGCTCACACCCGCCACCCGAGGCACCAGCTCCTGGAACACCCAAGCCACCGCCATCCGGGAGATCTCGCCGGACATCCTCGCCCTCCAGGAAGTCGTCATCGACGAGAACACCACCAGCCGCGATTCCTGGGACGACGAAGCCGCCTCGCTCATCAAGGACCTGGCCGAGCAGTGCGGCCTGACCACCAGCGTGGAGGCGAGCGACGGCCACCCGCACGGCACCGCCATGGCCGCGAACTGGCACCGGCCGTGGTGGACGGCTCTGATGTGGAACCCCGACACCGTGGAACTGGTCGAGGGCTCTTACCGCCCCTTCGGCGCGCCGGACTACTGGCACGGCTGTACCACGGCCAGCTTCGACGTCGGCGCCAGGGAACCGATCCTCTCCGCCGCCCAGGTCAACGACGGTCGAGGCGGTCGCCGGTACTACGACACCGAGCCGTATACCGACATGCACCATGACGACATGGAGTCCCAGGTGCGGGTTGGAACGATCGGGACGACGCAGCTGGCGGCCCGTCGGCCAACCGAGGCGCTGCTGCGCAAGGGATACATGGTCGATGCCGCTGCACATCTCGGTGCTCCGTGGGAGCCGACGGTCGGGCGCTGGGAGGACGGTCGCGGTGACCCCGACCCATGGGGGCCCAGGCGCATCGACCTGATCCTGGCCAGCCGATCCGTCGCGCCCGCGCTGACCGGCTACCAGGCTCATCTCAGTGCCGCCGCCAAGGAAGCATCCGACCACCTCCCGGTCTACGCGGACTTCGTACCCAGCAAGATCAGCGGAGAGCGGTGATGCGGCGCTTCATGGGCCCGAGTCGGCTGTGGGGCAGCCAGGAGGGGCCGGACAAGGACTGGGTCAAGCCTCACGTGTTATGGCTCCCCCAGGACCAGCCCCAGGTCATGGGGTATTTCGGTCGGCTGCGTCAGGTCGTGGACAGTTTCCCGGACGTGATCGCGCCGATCGCTGACGAGGACGTCCACATGACGATCCAGTCCGTCCGCCAGTTCAACACTAAGGGCGCGCGGGTGGACGATGAGCAGTTGGCCCTCGCCGCCGGCCTGATCCAGCGGGAGCTGGAGGGGATGGCGCCGTTCGACATCGAGATCGGTCCGGCCCGGGCAGTCGGCTCCGCCAGCGTTGTGGACATCTGGCCGCAGGCGGGCCCGGCGGAACTCAACCGGCGGGTGCGTGCAGGATTGGAGGCAGCCGGGATGGCGCTGCCGCCAGCCGAGGAGGTCTTCTGGTGCCACATGTCCTGCGGGTACGGGGTGCAGGACACTGACACCCCGGAGCTGGCAGCCCGTTCGGACAAGTTCGCCTCGAAGATCGGCAAAAGCATCCTCTGTGGCCGCGCGCTGGCCCAGATCAACAAGGTGTGGCTGGTATGGGAGCAGCAGCACCCACAGCGCAGCACCTACACCTTCGAGCGCAAGCACATCCTGCATTTGCGAGGCTCTGAGCTGATCCGGCCTTGAGGGCGATGCCCAGGCCCACGCGCGTCCAGCCCGTGGCTATCCCCTTTGCGTAACCGGGTGCCCTCGGGGGCATGGCCACTTCCTGCCTCCCCCGGGGAACGGTTCCACGCCTCCATCGACCTCGGTCGGCCGGAACTCCGGATACTCCCTCAGCAACATGAGAACGCGCGGGTGTCGGCGCAGGGCACCCCCCGGTGCCCGGCGGTGAATCGGCGAGACACGGTGGCGTGCATGCTAGGTGGCGCGAGCGCATCATGCAGAAGGCGTCAAGGTCAAAGGCGGACCGCCTGCTCAGCTCCTGGACGAACTTAAGGGGATTCACCCGCCCCGCGACGGACTTCGCCGGCACCACGGGTTCGTTCTCGTGAGCCGGCCGGAGCTCAACCGACGTCCGCACGGCGAGCACCCGTACGCCCAGCGTGGAGGAGGGATACTCGCCCGCGTAGGCACCGCATGCCGTGCGGACGTCGGTTGAGAGGCTGAGGGCCTCGGTGTGGACATCGTGTCGGCGTCGGCGAAGCTCGGGATCGGTGATCAGGGCGAGTGCTTGGGGGTGGTCATCGGCGGTGGCGGCGAGAAGGTTGCGTTGCTGGTCCAGGTAGGCGGTCAGGAAGTGATGCACGGCACCGCTGGTCTCAGGCAAGACGCGAGCGGTGGGCCGGAGGTTTCGGGCCGAGTGAGAGTGCCGGTGTCTGGTGCTTCAACGCCCCTGTGAGGGGGCGTCGTTCGGCTCCCCCTCGGCCGATGCCAGCAACTGGGCGTCCCTGGGGACGACAACGAGCTCGCTTCCGCTGAGCAATCGCCAGCCGAGAGGTGCCCCAGACGCTTTCCGCGCCCGCCGGTACGTCAGGGCCCAGCCCATGTCCCGCTCGGTCTTCCCGTCCGGCCCAATCCGGGTGCGCCACCACAGCCAGCCAATCCAAGATGTCCGCTCCTTGAGTAGAGGCGGCGCGAAGGCGTAGACAGTGGTGGTCAACTTCGCCAGTGCTCCAGCGAACTCCTGCATCTCGCCTAGCGCCACCAGATCCTGCCTGATCATTACCCGGGCCGCGCGTATGACTCCGCGTCCGACGGCCGCGTTGACCAAGGCGACGAGGACCCCGAGAAGGGCCCAGCCCACGATCATCGTGAGACCCGTATCACTGTGTGGCATCCTTCGTTCGTGTCCGCCAACGTGGTGTGGACTTGAAGCTCCGGGCGTGCAAGGGACAGCTGCGCCGCTTCCTCGATCTTCCTCAACGGCACCCTGGCGGGATGCCGCAGCGTCGGCGCAGATGTCCTTCGGGCGAGATGCGCCCGTCGGCGCAGCCATGCTCGCGCAACTCGTGCAGCACCTCTGGGCAGGCCGATCCGTCGTCCTCGGCCATGGCCTGTGGCTCCGCTTCCGCCGTGACGCATGGACGATGGCCGTTCACGAAACCAGCGGACGTCAGATTCCCCCGGCCGTCCCTCCAAGAAGCGATGCCAGATCTTCAGCCAATGCGAGCAAGATCCGGTCCGAGTAAGTCGGCCCCACAAGCTGCACGCCAATGGGGAGCCCCTCCTCGTTCCGTGCGACGGGTAGAACCAGGCTGGGCAGTCCGACGTGGCTGGTGAGGTTGGCCCAGCCGGTCTGGTCGAAGAAGCTCCGCTCGACACCGTCGACCGTGAGAGAGCGAGTGCCGGCCGGGATCGCCGCGGTGGGAGCGGCGGGGGTAATGAGGACATCGTGCTCGGCGTCGGCGAAGAAGCGGTGCCACGTCTCCCGAAGCCGGAGGCGCTCCTCGTTGGCACGGAGCCAGGAGCGGTGTGTCTGTGTTCGGTGGCGGAGGAAGGTGGCCCTTGGGCTCGTTTCATCCTCGTGTAGGTCACGTGCTGCTGCGAGTTCGGCCGCACCGGCTTCGTCGTTGGTGGCGGCCGTCGTGGTGGCGTGGAGGAGTTGTTCGAACAGGTGCAGCGAGTCGGTGAAGCCGACCGGTCCCGTGGTGCGGCGGACGTTCGTGCCGGTGGAGGCCAGTGTCTGCTCGACGGTGGCGAGAGCGTCGGCAGTGTCGCGGTCGATGGGGCAGCTTGTGTCCTCGGCCCATACCGCCACGCGGAGCTGGCCGACTGCGCGGCGTGCCGTGGGCAGCTTGACGAGCCACGGGCTGTTCTCGGCGGGTGAGGGTGTCGTCAGCGCGTCGAGGAGTAGGTCGAGGTCGCGGGGGTGCCGGGCCAGGGGGCCGGGGGTGACCATGTCGCTGCTGGTGATCCAGCCCGGAGGGCGGGGAATGTGGCCGCGAGCCGGTACGAGCCCGAGCGTGGGGCGCAGGCCGTAGACGCCGCAGTAGTGAGCCGGAAGCCGAAGTGAGCCGGCGAGGTCGCTGCCGAGGTCGGCGGGGGTCAGGTGGGCGGCGACTGCGGCGGCGGGGCCGCCGGAGGAGCCGCCGACGGTGCGCTTGGGATCGTGCGGGTTGAGCGTGGGGCCGAACAGGCTGTTGTCCGTGTGCAGGTCCTGGCAGTAGGCGGGCAGGTTGGTCTTGCCCATGATGATGGCGCCCGCGTTCTTCAGCCGGGCTATGGCAATCGCGTCCTGGTGGGGGATGTGGTCGGCGAGTTCGGACGTGCCGCAGGTTGTGCGTATGCCCTGGGTCTCGAAGGAGTCTTTGACGGTCATCGGCAGCCCGTCCAGCACTCCCCCGGGCTGGTTGCGGGCTCGGCGTTCGTCGGCAGCGTGGGCATGGGCACGTGCGCGTTCCTCGTCCAGGGTGATGACGGCGTTGAGGGAAGACGCCGCGATGCGGCCGAGGTGCAGGTCGAGGAGTTCCCTGCTGCTGATCTCACGGGCGGCCAAGGCGCGGAGGTGCTCGTGAGCGGGGGCGTGGATGTAGTCGGGGGAGTTCATCTGGCTGCTTCCAACGGGGTCTCGTGCTCGCGTGCTGCATAGTGGCGGGAGATGGCCAACAGGATGTCCACGTCCTCAAGCGAGGCGGGGGCCTCGATCTGGGTGTCTGCGTATTCGGTCGGCCGGGGTGGGTTGGCGTCATGAGCCTGAGCATGGAGGGCGGCGCGGATCTGGTCGGCGGTCACGGCCGCGTGCAGTTCGTTGCCGTTTCGTCCGGCGGCCGTGTGGCCGCGCTCGGAGCGCTCGCGGACGGCCGCGTCGAGGTAGGGCCGGATGCTGATCTGGCCGTCCCGGATTTCCACGGCCCGGCGGTAGAGGCGAAACGAAATCGGCCGGGCGCGGAGCCGTCCGATGAGACTGGAGCGTTCCGGTTTGAGCTTGATGGTCGGGTCGACCTGGTAGAGGGCGAGCCACAGTGGACGCAGTTGGCGATGCTGCCGGTACATCCGAGCCCGGGCGCCAGCGCGATGCAGTTGGTCGGCAATGGTGGGCAGGAACCAGCCGAGCAAGGTGATCATCGCACCCGCGTCTCCACAGGTCCAGGCGAAACCTTCCCATCCGGCCAGGGTCGCGCCGAACGGCGCGGCGATAACGCCGCCGATCCGGACCGCGCTGTAGCCGAGGGTGACAACGGCGCCAAGGGCGACCACGCGCAGCCCGTAGGTCACCCACCGCTGGCTGGTCTGGTTGGCCAGACGGCAGCAGGCGCGGGCGAGCAGGACCTCGCCGACGGTGTAGGCCGTCACGTACAGGGTCATGTAGGCGGCGTAGAAGGGGTCGTGCACGTAGTACAGGGAGAAGTCCGTCGGCCGTTGCACGGCGGGCGTCAGGCACAGGTACAGGATGACGAGGCCGGTGACGACCGCGGCTCCGGCTGCGAGCCACACTCGGTCACGGTTGCGGGTGGCCGCGGGTCTGGCCCAGTGGTCCAGGACGATCTGCTGGCAGACCAGCAGGGCGATGACGCAGCTCATCGACAGGGGGACAGAGAGGTTCGTCGTTCCGAAGGTGGCATCGACGCGGCGCCATATCGGGGTGATGGCGAAGACGAAGCTGCAGGCTGACAGCAGGAAGACGGCAGCCAGGGCGACCAGGGCGGTGTCTCGGCGGCCGGCTCGCAGGTCGCGCAGCAGGAACAGGAAACCGAGGGTTGCGGCTGTCAGGCTGATCGGGTGGAGGATGTCCTTCATCTCAGCTCGTCCCGCGGCGCAGCAGGGTCCGGGCGACGCGTTCCGGGACAGTATCCGCTGGTGGGCGGCCCTCTTGCGGCGTTTGAGTGAGGATCTTGCTCTGGAGGTTCGAGGCGAGGGTTTCGGCGTCGTGCTCCTCCTCGACCTCGTAGCCCCTGCGCCCCAGCATCATCTCGATCGTGCTCGGGGCAATATTGCTGGTGAGGCCGCTGGTCCGCCCGGCCGAAAGCCTCTTGACCTTGTAGTGGCCCAGCAGGATGTGGGCGAACTCGTGGGCGATGATGTGGTCTTGGTGCATAGGGCTGGTGCGCGGGTCGTAGAAGACGTAGAACGCTGTTTTGGTCACCCAGCACGTGCCGCATGGCGCGGTCCAGCCGATCGAGGCGGGTTCGAGGTGGACGCCCCTGCCCGTTCTACTGGACACCTCCCCCGCGAGTTCCCGGATGTTTCCGATCTTGGGGAGGTTCAACTCGGCGAGGGAGTCACGGCGCCGCCGATGCGCATGCCACATGGTTCATTCCTAACGACGTTGCCCCGGCACCCGGGAGTGCCAGGTGTTCACTCTGGATCAGAGGGGAGCCCTTCCAGCTCTCGCACCCTTTCGATCATGGCGACGACCGCCTCCATGCTCTTGCCCGAAAGGCCCACCGCACGCAAGGCAACCCGCTCGACACCAGCGTCGCGCATATTCCGAATAGTCGCCAATTCTTGATCGACTTGGGCCGCCGCGCCATCATCGAAAAAGTAAGAGACCGGGACCCCGAAAAACGTTGCCAGGGCCTCAAGATGACGCTTCGTCGGATTATCTCGCTTGCCGTTGCGCAGCTGCCATAGATAGGTGCCCGACACGGTCTCCCCACCGGCTTCCTGCAGACGGGCCGCCACTTCAGCGTTACTGAAGGGCCCCCGGTCGGCCGGATGGACGATCTCGAACAGCCGGTTGATCCGGTAACTCAAAGTGGCTGCTTCGCCACCAAAGGAAGCCTCTTCCCTGTTCCCCATGATCCTTTTCCCTGCGATTAGCGATTAACTACAGCTCACCACCATACAAGATCCATTAACGTCAGTTGACGCCTACACCCGATTTATGGAACGGTCTCCCTCAACAGCACAGCTGGGATTAGCGAATCCGCCCTCACAGGGTGCGCAAATCAGTATGCATGCGCCCCGCCACCTCCCGAACGTGACCGGGTGCACAAGTTCGGGGCGGGCAGCTTCACCTCAGCTAATGGACCATTAATTCACGGGTTATCAGAAAGGACGGAGAGGCTGAATGCCTCGGGAACTTCAGGCATCCAGGCCGTCTCACCCGGCCAGCCCTCTTCACGCCCGCCGGGCCTCACGCCACTTCGCGGCTTTACTGGAAATTGGCCCGATGGCCACGCAGGATCCGCCTGCCTTCTGACCCGGACACCGGGCGTCTCACCTGCTGTGCACCGCAAGCCGCATATGGGTGACGCAAGGCATTTTCCGGCGGCGCGACCATCGAAGCCTGCGGCCGCCGCATACTCATGGGCGCTCTGTTTACCCTCACGACCCCTGACAGCGCTGTCGGACCCACCCGTCACTCTCTGCAACTAGTACAGAGATTAAGAACCAACTCTGGATCTTGACACGGGTCCGTGCGTATGTTCGTCGTCCCCGGGCAGCCCGCCCGCGACGACGGAAGCGAGGAGTCAGCAAGCACGGACCGGACCGAGAAGGTCCGCGATACAGCGACGGCGCCCGAGAGCGGTAACTCACGGACGCCGAACGCTAAGCGGCATACCGCCCCGGCAAGGGCGGGGTTGCCCACCATCACCACGCTGAGTCCTTCCAAGGGGCGCGTCAGCGTGGCAATACAGCACAGGGGAGTATCGCATGCCTCCTGCCCTGCGCGAAAGGCCCTTCCTGGCCTGCGCGGCAGCCACCTCCGCCTCGGCGCCTCAGCGCCCCGAGCCGGAACACACCATCCCGGCCCCGGCGAGCCTCCGGCCCCGCCCGCTCATCAGGAGCGGCCGATGAGCAGCGAGGCACGCGAGTGGGTGTGGGAGCACAGCTCCAGCCGGGGAACCGCGCGTCTGGTCCTGCTGTCGATCGCCGACCGGGTGGCCGACGAGCAGTGCGTCTCCTGGGCCTCGTTGTCCAGTCTGGCTACGCGCACGAACGCCTCCGTCTCCACGGTGCGCGACGCCATCGACCGCCTGGTCCACGCCGGTGAGCTGGAGCAGCTCGACGACCTCGCCGGCCCCCAACGCAGCACCGTCTACCGTCTCCCCCTCGCCGCCAAGGCCGTGGCAGAGACCGCTAAGGACGACGAGGTCGCCGAGCAGGTGTCGGAGGCGGTGCCCGAGGCCACTCCGGCGCTCCGGATCTCGGCCCTGCGGCGGGTCGGAATCCGCCCGCGCGAGGTGCCGGAATCACCAGCGAGGGTCCGGAAACCGGCAGTACCGGAATCCGGCAGGTCCCGACGGAAACCGGCACCCCGACGTACCGGAAACCGGCACAGCGATGTACCGAAAACCGGCACACAGAACCGTAGTGAACCGGATTTGAACCGGAGTAGCAGCAGTGGTGGTGCTGCCGTCCTCTCGGCTGCCGAGTGGCAGGTCGACCCAGCCACCCACACCTGGGCCCGCCAGCAGGGACACCTCGATCGCCTCGGCGAGCAGGGCCTCGCCGCCGCCGACGCGAAGTGGCGTGCCCACCGGGCCGACTTCAAGCCGAGGCCGGCGGATGCCTGGGCTGCCGACTGGCGCTCCTGGGTCGCCCGAGAGCACCCCCCGGGTCGCTCGAACCTCTATGCCGTACCCGACGGCGGGCACCGCGCGGCGCGCGGTATGACCCGCGTCGAGGCGCACCAGGCTGCTCTTCTCGCTGCCCTCGACGAGTCGACCGGAACGGAGAGCTGACCGTGGACCGCCGCGAAATCGCCGCCCTGCTGGCCTACATCGGCCGTCTCGACCCCCGTACCATCCGTACCGACCAGGGCGAGGCCCGCGACCAGGTCGCTCAGTGGCACGAGCTGCTGTGCGACGTGCCGATGGCCACCGCGCACGGCTGGGATGCCCGCGTCGCTGCCCGCCGGCACATCCGCACCTCGCCGTACCAGATCTTGCCCGCGGACGTGGCCCGTCCCTGGGAGAGCTACCGGCGCGACCGTCTGGCGAGGCACTCCGACCCCACGCCGTCCGTCGACCCGGACGACCAGGTGGCCTGGACTGCCGAGCTGGTCGGCACCCGCCGCGCCGTCGCCGCCGGTACCGCACCGCCCGCGCAGGCCCGGGCGATCACCAGCGGTCGCGATGGCATCGACCCGAGGCTGGAGGCGAGGCTGCGGGAGATCGGCTCCTGCATACCGCCCGCCGCCCGAGCCGCCCTCGCGCCCTACCGGCCCGCCCGAGCAGCCCGTGAGGCCGCCGTCGCGCAGGGGCTGCCCGACGCCCTGAGCGTTCGGTGCGAGTGGTGTCTGGCCCAGCCCGGCGCGCCGTGTCGTCGCCGCCGGATCGGCCCCGACGGCGGAGCGCGCGGAACCGCCCCGCGCGATACCCCTCATCCCGGCCGTCTCGACCTCGCCGCCGCCCAGCAGGTCCAGCAGCCCGCCATGGCCTGACCGGCGCATCCGGCGCGTGCATCCCGTCCGGTGCACCGCCACCCAGCATCACCGTCCCGCCCCGGCTGCGGCGCACGCCCGCGCGTGGCAGCCGGCACCCGACGCCGCCCCCGCCGAGCACCGCCCGGCCAGCCGACGCGGCAGCACATCGGAGACCACCCTTGCGCCACATCACCACCCACGACGCCCCGGCCACCGGCCTGCGCGGCATCGGAGACACCAGCTGGCACACCCGCGCAGCGTGCTACGGCATGGACGTCGAGGATGCTGACGCTGTCTTCTTCCCCGGGCCCCGGGATCACGAGGACATCGCGGAGGCGAAGGAGCTGTGCGGCTGGTGCCCCGTTCGCGGCGACTGCCTCAACTTCGCCCTGGACAACGGGATCAAAGAAGGCGTGTGGGGCGGCCTCACCGAGGCCGAGCGGCGTCCCTGGCACGACGGACTGCCCCAGCGCCTCGACTACCAACGCGTGATCGCCTTCTTCCGGGGACGCGACGTCCATCTCACCGAAGCCGAGCGGCAGGTCGTCATCAACCACGCCTACGCGCGCGGCTGGCGGCCCGACCGGCTCGCCGCAGCCCTGCAGATCAGCCACAAGCACGCCCGTGACCTGCTCCGGCAGGCCGCCGACAAGGTCTTCGACCGCGACCGCACCTACGGCGTGCCGCGACCCAAGAAGAAGCGGAAGAAGGCCACCCCGACCACAGGCGGCCCCTCGCCCGCCGTACCCGGCACACAGCAGCCAGTATCCCGCCCGGCAGCGTCGACTCCGGCGCACGCCTCTTTCGGAAAGGTCGCATGACCCGCGCTACTGGTCTGTCCCTCGGTACCGTCCCGGACCTGCCCGTCCTCCTCGCCATCGGCGTCCCCATCACTGCCCTGGCGCTGGCCCTGAACGCTTGGGCGACCCGACACCGTGACACGGATTTGCAGAATCGTTTCGGCAGTCCGGCGGTCAAGACCGCCGCGATCGCCGCGATCGTCTGCACCGCCTACAGCGCCGACACGAGCTGGCAGTTCGCCGGCCACTACCTCGACATGGCCGGGGACGAGCGCGCCAACATGTTCGCTGCTGCCGAGCTGGCGCTCTTCGCAACCGCGCTGATGGCCCGGGAGAATCTGGCCGCCCAGGGGGCGCCCGGGCTGCCGGGCACGCTGGTCTGGGTGATCACCGGAGTGCAGGTGATCCCCGCCTACGCCGAGAGCGGTCCCATCGGCGGCACGGTCCGGGCCTTCGTCGGGCCGGTCATGGCAGCGATGCTGTGGCATCTCGCCATGGGAATCGAACTGCGCCTCAGCACCCCGGGCGCCGCCTCCCACGGGCTGCTCGCCGTCCTGGGCCGGGAGGCGCGCGAGCGGCTACTGTCCCGCCTCGGCATCGCCGCGCGGGACCGCGACGCCGCGCAGATCACCCGGAACCGGGCCACCACCCGCGCGGTCGCCCTGGCCGCCCGCCTCGCCGAGCGCACACCCGAACAGCAGCGGAGCCAACGCGGCCGACGGCTCACCCGACGCCTGTCGAAGGCGATCGGCAGGGCCTCGGTCGGGACCGACCCCGCCCAGCGCGCGCAGCTCCTCGACCAGCTCGCCGCGCGTCGGCACGCACTCGCGCTCGCCACGGTCCCACTGCCTTCTCCCTGGTCCCCGGCGCACAGCACCGCAACGGCAGCCACGGCCCCCTCGCAGCCGACCTCGAAGGCGCCGGTCCCCGTAGCCGGTCCCCACGGTCCCGACGAGTCGGGTAGGGACCGGGGACCGAGCGCCCCGAGGGGACCGGCCCCCGAGCCTGCGGACTCGAACGCGTCGGCGGGCTCGGGGACCGAAGGCGACGAAGCGGGGACCGCCCCAGAATCGGGCGCGGTCCCGGGGACCGGTCCCGCCAATCCGGAAGGCGCAGAGGGGGACGCCGCAGGCACGGGGACCGACCTCACTACGCGAGAAGCACCTGCTCAGGGCCTTGACACGCATCGGGGACCGAACGCCGCCGAGTCGGGGACCGAGACTACCGGGGACCGGGGACCGACCGACACCGACACGGGGACCGGGACCACCGGGGACCGGGGACACAAGGGCCCCCTCCGCAGGAAGGCGACCACGAAGCCCCGGACGAAGAACAAGGGGAAGCGCGGCCGTCCCCGCACCCCGCAGACACAGCGCCCGCCACGCGATCCGGAGCAGTCGGTGGACCAGCTCGTCCAACAGGTCCGTCCCCATGTCCCCGCCCTGCTCGAACGGGACGGCAACGAGTCCGTCACCCGGGTCCAGCTGCGGGAGATCCTCCGCCGCGAGGGCCTGAAGGGCGGCCGGAACGACCGACTGAGCCTCGTCCTCCAGGAACTGCGGAGCGAGGACGCCACCACGAAAACAAGGAGCACCACTCGATGAAGACCTGCCACCAATTCGCGTCCCTCCGTGAGGAATACGAACGGGAGATCGGCTACCTAAGCGCCCACTCCCAGCGGCATGCCGGCAGGCCGTCGGCGAAGGCCAGCGCGAAGCACGCCACAACGACGAAGGCCCGCATGGCCAGGGCGCTCAGCGGCCACCTCGGGCGCTGCCCCGAGTGCGGCTGAATCTACGAAGCCGCAGCTCACCGCCCCCGACCCCCTGATCGGTGGCCCGGTTCAGCGCCGGGCCACCGCAATACTCCAAGGAAAAGCACCATGCGGCATACCGCCGTACCCGACCGCTTCGACAGCCGCCTGATCTGGGCTCTGCCGCTCACGTTCCTCCCGTACGGACCGCTCCTCTTCTCTGTAGACCGCTCCGGGGAGCAGATGCATTACCTGACGGAGGGTGCCGTGGACTTCGTCCTCGGCATCCTGGATGTCGTCCGCGATATTCAGGGTTGTGGGCAGTGACGAACCCGGCCCCGAGCCCCGCCCCGACCCCAGGTGAGCAGGTGTCCAACTCGGTCTCGGGGCGAGCAAGTTGGGGCGGAAGCATAGCTTCCGCCGAACCCGCCCCCGAGGGGGCGGGAGAGGACCTGCACCGGGGGGCGCAGGTCCTTCAGGCTTCGACCGAGGGCGGATCGAAGCCGGCGCAGGAGGAGAAGCAGACTGAGCGCCGCGCACGCCGACAGCGCGCTCCTCGCGCCCGCCAGCGCCCGCGTCAGTCGCCCGAGAAGAAGCGCCTGCGCCAGCCCGCCACACGTTTCAACGAAGAAGAGTTCGCTCTGATCAAGTCCGCCGCCGACCAGTGCAATCTGTCCGTCGCCGGGTTCCTCGCCCGTTCCGCGCTCGCCGCCGCCCGCGACCTCGACCGCACCAGTGCCGAGATCGCCGACGAACGCGAGGTGATCACAGCCCTGTTCGAGAGCCGGCGTCGGCTCGGCTGGGCCGGGAGCAATCTCAACCAGGCGGTCAAGGCGCTCAACTCTGGTGCGGACGCTCCCCAGCTCGAAGCGGCCGTCGCCGCTGTACGGCGTGCCGCCGACGCCGCGCACGAAGCCGCCGCACGGCTGATCGAGCGCCACGGCTCATGATCCCCAGCGTCAACGAGTCGGGCTCCCGGACCATCGGGCTCCTCGCTTACCTCTACGGTCCCGGCAAGCACGAGGAGCACACCGACCCCCACCTAGTGGCCTCCTTCGACGGCATGTCCCCCGACCCCGGCCGCGACCCGAACGCCACCCTCAAAAACCTCCAGCAGCTCCTGGACCAACCCGTGATGGCCCTCGCCAAACACGCCCGTCCGGCCAAGCACGTGTGGCACACCTCCGTACGCGCCGACCCAGGAGACCGGCCCCTGTCCGACGAGGAGTGGGGCGACATCGCCCGCCGCATCGTCGCTGCCACCGGCATCGACCCCGGCGAAGGACAGCCCGGCTGCCGCTGGGCCGCCCTACGACACGCCGACGACCACATCCACATCATCGCCACCCTCGTCACCGAGGCCGGCCACCGCCCCGACGACTACCGCTCCGGCACCCGCGCCCAGGCCGAAGCCCGACTCATCGAAAAGGAACTCGACCTCCACCAGGTCGCGCCCGGCGACGGCACAGCCGCTCAACGGCCCACCAGCGCCGAACGCCACAAGGCCGACCGCCAAGGCCGCGAGCGCACCGCCCGCGAGGAACTGCGCGAAACCGTACGACGCGCGGTGACCGGCGCGACGAGCGACGGAGAGTTCTTCGACCGGCTCGCCGCCGCCGGCCTCCTGATCCGCAAACGTGTCGCGCCCTCCGGAGACCTCCTCGGATACAAGGTCGCCCTGCCCGACGACCTGAACAAGGACGGCGAACCGGTGTTCTACCCCGGCGCGCGCCTCGCCCCCGACCTCTCGCTGCCCCGCATCCGGGAACGCTGGTCCGCCGACGCCCAAAACGATCCGACTCCCCAGCAGGAGAATGCGGTCCGTACGGGGCCGGGCGCTCCGGCCGCCGCCCGCCGCAGGACGGCATCGGCCGCATGGCAGGCCGTGCTCGTCGTCGAGCATGGCGACGACAGGGTTGCCGCCGCCCACATCGCCGCGACCGGCGAGGTCCTGGACGCCCTCGCGAAGACGTCCGCCGCCCACATCCGCCACGAACTACGCGACGCCGCAACGGCCTTCGAGCGGGCCTCGCGCTCCCACGTCCGCGCCGTCCGCGGACACGACCGGGCGCTGCGGCAGGTCGCACGCGAGCTCGTCCACGGGGGTCCCGCCCTCGGCCGCGGTGAGGACGGTGCCACCACCGCGATGGCGATCGACATGCTGTTCTTCCTCATCACCGCCGCAGCACACTGGCACGCGAAGAAGGACCACGCGCAGCAGGCCGAGGCCGCCACCCGGGCCGCCGAGCACCTGCGCACCGCCTACCAGACCGCCTCCGCCCACCCCCTCGGCGTGCTCTACCAACGCGGTCGGCGTCTGGGCCGCCCCTTGCGCCAGCGGCAGACGGCGGTGCTGCGCGAGGCGCTGCCGGAGTTGGCCGAGCGAATCCTCGCCGAGCCCCGCTGGTACGCGCTCGCCGTCACGCTCGCCGACGCCGAAGCCGCCGGGCACGACGCTGCTCCGCTCCTGGCCGATGCCGCCGGGCAACGAGAGCTCGACTCGGCCGAGTCCGTGAGCGATGTCCTGGTGTGGCGGCTGCGGCGAGCCGTGGACCTGCCTGCCGACACCAGCGACCTGGTGAGCGGCGGCAACGCAGCCGAACAGTCCCCGCACCGTACTGTCCCGTCCCATCGAAGAATGCCGCTCAACCGAATGCGCTCGGGTAGCTCCTAAGCCACAAGGACACCACCAAGTGTGCTGTTCGGCGACGCGGTGACGGGCTCACAAATGCGAAATGACAGGGCCTCAGCCACACACGCAAGAAGAATCTCGGCAGAGGTGTCATCAGAACGACAGGATGGCGGCTCTTCAGGGTGATCGGCCGTCGCTCGGTACGGGGGCGCTCAACGGTCGGCAGTCTGAATAGGAGGTTGGGTCGTGGAGCTCTTTGGCATTGTGGTGGGGGTGGTCCTGCTGCTAGTCCCGAGTCTGAAGAAGCTGCTGGACAGCGTGGCATACCGGAACCGAGCCCGAGGCAAGGCCGAGATCATCCGCGCCAAGCACGCCATCGGGACCCCACGCCAGGTGCCGTCCGGCAGGCGGAATCAGGAGAAGCAGGAGAAGGGGAAGGCGAGTGGCTGAGCCGGAGGCGACCCCGGAGACGCTAGGCAGAGTGTTTGCACAGTGCCAGGGCGAGATGACAGGCAAGGCGCGCCAGCTGCTCCAGGACGCCAACGTACCGCCATCGGTGGCGGACGCCGACGACATCGTCAGCAGCGCCTTCGCCACGGCGCTGCGAGCCCCGGGTGCCGTGCGGCAGCCGCGCGCCTACCTGTACAAGCTGATCCGCACCGAGATCGTCCACCTGGCCACGCGCCGCGCAGAGCACCAGCGCCTGGACG
Organism: Streptomyces sp. NPDC005962; assembly: GCF_040629205.1. NCBI lineage: Bacteria > Bacillati > Actinomycetota > Actinomycetes > Kitasatosporales > Streptomycetaceae > Streptomyces > Streptomyces sp. NPDC005962. The sequence goes on from NZ_JBEXVE010000024.1 coordinate 44,649, forward strand.
AGAAGCGGGCCGCAGACCCGCTGTGCTGCTATATCCCGGACGTCGCAGACTTCAGCGCGTTGGTGGACAACCGAGAGGCAGTGCACCGGGCGGTGCGGGGACTGTCAGTGCCGCAGCGCACCGCAGTGTGGGCGACCCACGCCTTGGGCTACACCAGGGACGAGACGGCCGTCCTCATGGGCAAGCACCCCGGTACCGTGGCCCGGCACAGCACGCGCGCGATAGTCCTACTTCGTGCCAGCATCGCTGCCGTGGTCGTGGGTGTCCTGACGGCCCTCGGGCTCGCGACCGGCGGCGAACTTCAGCGCACGACTCCCGCCGACGCCCCGCGCAGGGACCCGGCGCTGCCGTCGGCTCAGTGGTGGTCCGAAAACTGGATGGTCACGGCGGTCACCCTGACCGTCGGCGCCTGCGTGGTGTGGCTCCTTAGACGCCGAAGCCATCAGCTGGCGCGGCGGCTTGTCGATGCCTTGTACGCGCTGATGCAGCTCAGCGGCAGGAGGGGCCTTGCGCTGCGGCAACGCATTTCTGACGTGCAAGCCAGAAATGGGAGGCGATCGCCCCATGTGGCGAGATTGTGCCCCGCTTGCCACCGGCGGATGGACACCGCAGGGCTGACCCAGGATGAGCAGAATGCCCTGTTGCGGCAAACGGCCTTCACGCCGCAAGCCCGGCACACCGCGTCGGCCTGCCAGGTCTGCGGCCACGGGGACTCCTTGGCGTGGCCGGTCGAAGCCGCTCACATCATGGGCGGCGTCCACCGAATGACTGCGGACAAGGACAGGGTCGACCCGGATGGGCGGGGCGCGGTCTCCCTTGCCACGACCTACCTCCGGTCCATGGACAGCCAACCGGAAGCTCTACGGCCGGATCCGAGGGCCCCCTCCAGGAAATAGGTTGGTACGGAGTCGGAGTGGTCCTTCCACTCCCAGACGATCCGCCGCAACGAGTGCCGGCATCGGGTAGAGGCCCAGCACTCCTAGCTAGGGCACCCGGCTCAGGATCGCCGAGCGTGTACCAGGACCACTGGGGCAACAAACGAAGCTGCCCGCCGTGCAAGCCGTAAGGCACCGTGGGACGGCACAACCGACGCGGCAAGTGCAGTGGGGCAGCGGCAAGAAGCGCAGATGCGGCGAGTCGGGCCAGTAGGCGTGGCGAAGTTGGGCGGCCGCAGGGGACGAAGTGTTTTCAGGCACACCATGGGAACGTCACTGCGCCGAGCGGAGACACGCGCCGTGGCCAACTCGTCATCCCCGCACCCAAGAAGCGAGGAGCCCCCCTATGACCCGGCCAAGGTGACTGTGGACTTTGTGAATTGAAACCACCAGGGACTTCGGGCACGCTCATGAAGCGAGCAGGACGAGGCAAAGGAGGACGCCAGGGTGTTTCACCGGATACGCCGCCGGACCAAGGGGCCGAGCGAGGCGCAGCGCCAATTCGCCGAGCTGTCGGCGCGGCTGCAGAACCAGGTCCCGCCGGGTTTCGGGGCGTCGGCGGTTGAACCGGAGCGCATCGAGCCGACCGCCGTGGTGGACGATTTCCTTCCGCCGGAGCTGCGCGTGCCGAGCCACGACCAGCTCGACGGCAAGATGATGCCGTGGAAACAGCCCCTCGTCCTCGACGGCGAGATGGCCGCCTGCGCCGAGTGCGGGTCGTACCGGGACTGGCTTATCCTCTCCACCCGCGACCAGATCTGGCTGCGGTGCCGGGTCGGCCACCAGCAGCAGGAGACCCGCCTCGACACCGTCTGGTTCAACCGGAACAGCGGGCCGGCGGACGCGACGCACGCCACGTTCGAGGACTGCTTGCGCCACCTCGGGCACTGACCCCCACTCCTACGACCTCGCCGGGCCCGCGGGCCCGCACTGACCACCCGTCGCCTAGCACCAAGGGGTCAGTTCCGTCATGCGCGTTCGCGTCGCCACCACCGCCCTCGGCATCACCGCCGCCCTCCTTTCCCTGCCCGCCTGCACGACCGACACCACCGGCACCAAACCCGACACCGCCCCCTCCGCCCGTACCGGGAAGCCGACTCGCGCGGTCGAGAAGGCCGCCGTGCTCTCGTCGGCCACGCTGGAGACGCGCCTGCTCGACCGGAGCGACCTCGGCAGCGGCTACCTGCGCAAGCCGGAGCGCCCCGCCCAGCACGACGACGTCACCGTCGTCGGCTGCCCGGCCCTGAACGAGCTGGGCGGCGACGCGGCCACCGGCGGCACGCCCACCTTCCCTCGCAAGGCGAAGACGGCCTTCACCTACGGCGGCAGTTCCTCGGAGGTCTCCGAGGAGCTGTACAGCGACAGCGCCAACAAGCTGTCCGATGGCATCGAGCGGATCTTCGACGCCATGACCGGGTGCCCGACCTATCAGGTCGTCGCGGGCGGCACTCCGATCGACATGGCCTCGCAGAAGCTTCCCGCACCCCGCGGACTCGGTGACGAGCAGTGGAGCCAGCTCCTGACGTTCTCTACCGGAAGGCGGAGCACCGTGGTCAAGCAGACCGCGATCCGCGACGGCTGTCTGCTACTGATCGTCTCCGGCTCCCCGGCCCTCGTCGACCGCCACCTCGGCAAGGCCCTCGCCAAGGCCACGGCAGCGAGCTGACCTTGCCCGCGCGCAGAGCTTCTGCTCCCGACCATCATGGTCGGGAGCAGAAGCTCGTTACTGGCCGACGCGCTGAGCAGCGCGAGCCGCCTGGCCGGGCACCCAGGCTCGAACCTGACTGGTCTGTACGTAGAGCACGTCCGGGTTGTGGCTGTGAGGCCCATAACCGCTAGAGGCATTGACGAGTAGGTACGCGCCTACGGGAACGTGCCAGTTCCAGAACCAGGCATCCTGTTGCCGACCAGTGTCGCACCAGGTCACGACCGCCTTCGACCCTCGGCGTCCGTGCTGGTAGACCCTCGTGATCTGGAGAAGTTGCCCTTGCCCGGAACTCCGGTGCTGCTGGAATGCCTGCCATTGTGCCGCGAGAGCAGCCGTGCGCTTACGGTGTGAACGGACTTTCAGCGCGACGGTCACGGCGACGACGAGTGCGAGGACGACAAGGACGCCGGGGCTGGAGAGCATTGCCGCATCCTCCATCGTGCCGTCACAGGGTGGCAAACGCCGAAGACCGGCCGACCGGCGACAGCGTCTCGCCCCGAGCCGGTATCCATCCCGTTTGCTGGGGTGCAGGTCTGCTGGCCTATTCCGGCGTGCCGCACCCCACCGTCCGGCCGCAGCTGTAGGGAGCGGCAGCCTCTTGTGCACAGCGACGGTCGTGGGCGGCGAAGCAAGAAGCCCGGCCCTCCATTTAGGAGGTACCGGGCTGTGTGCGTCGGGGGCGGGTACGGGACGTTAGATGGCCGGGGCGCGCAGGAGGCGCTCCTGAGTGGCTTCGGGCAGCACCCGGCGCAGGACCGGTGCGGTCGAGCTGAGGGCTGCGGCGAAGACGGCCACGAGGTCGTGCGGGACGCTGGCGGCGAAGGAGGCTGCCCACAGGCAGGGGCCGCCGAGCGCGGGCTCGGCCCATGCCTGCCATCCGGCCGGTCCCGCCTCGTCTGCTTCGGTGGTCAGGGCGCGCGGGTCGGCGTCCTGGATGAGGGGTGGCACCTCGCCGAGGCTGAGGTGCGAGGTGAACGTCGGGTCCGTCGCTGCCTCCTGGGGCTGGTCGATGTCGCGGAGCCAGCCGTGTGCGGCGACGGCGTCGAGGACCAGCTCGGGGCCGGCGAGCGGCATGGCGGGCTGGTCGCGGGCGTCGAGCGCGAGGAGGAAGTCGGACACGGCCTCGCCAGGGACATCGGGGGTGAAGTAGGCCGACCACTGAGCGATCGGGCTGCTGGTGTCCGCGCGGGCGGAGATCTGCCAGGCGATCGGCAGCTCCCCCAGGTGGAACGGCTCGTCCGCCAGGCTCCACTGCGCCCATCGGAGGGCGTCGGGGCTGATGTGCAGGACGGTGCTGCGCAGGACCTGGCGGTCCTCCGGGTCCTCGTCCGGCTCGTGCCGTCCGCGGACGATCGTCAGGCTCGTCCAGCCCAGGCCGGAGAGCGTGTCGGCGACGGCGTCGTAGAGGCGCCCATCGTCACCGGCAAGATGCCGGGGGCCGACCCAGAACGCGGGCTGGCCGCCACGCGAAGTGGACGGGTCGAGCGGGAAGTCGGGGTACAGGGGCGCCTCCAAGGGCTCGGTGCGGGTTAGTTGCCGCCGGCACGGCGGCGGGGGCGTCGTGGGGGTGCCTGGACGGGGCCCTGCCAGGTCAGGGCGACGGCGACCTCGGGCGGCAGATGGCCGAGCTGCGCGTCCTCGTCCCGCCCTTCGGCGAGGTAGACGACACTCTGGCCGGTCTCGTCCACAAACTGCACGACCTGCGCCAGCCGGTGTGCCATCGGAAAGAACGGGTTCATGGCCTGGCGGACCGGAGCACTCCGATCGCAGCCGGACAACAGGTCGATGAGATCGCCAACGGTCATCTCGGGGGATGTCACGAACAGCCTCCTGGGGTGAGGAAAGACGATGGGCGATGGAACCGGCCGGTGACCGGCCGCAAGCCGTCCTCCAGGCGAGGACTGCCTGTGGATCCTGCACGGTCACACGCGACGTGAGGTCTCCAGCACGCGCGCCACGGCAGCGGCGACGATGTCGGCCGGCGTCTCGGTGTCGAACGACAGGTGGTAGCCGGGCACCTTGGTCGTGCCGGTGACGGCGATCGTCCATCCCTCGCCGTCTGTGCCGGGACGGCCATTCGGAAACCAGCCGAGGTAGAAGCGGCCGTCCTTCGAGCTGATGTGCACGTCCGCGCGGTCGTCCACGATCAGGTGGAAGTCGTCCGCGGAGAACTGGTCTGTCACGAGCGTGGGCTGGCCGGGGCCGAGTTGCCATTCCCGAAGCCGCAGGGCCTCGATAGTGGTGGAGAAACCGGGGCTCACTGGCACTACAGTCACGGGCAATCACCTCTCTGACCTGGAGTTTCTTGCAAGGTCGTCTACGTTGACATGCCCCCGCCCGCGTTGGCCAGTCTTTCCGCGATCTGTCCTGTCTGCCCCCGGCGAACTGTCCGTTGTCAGCTTGTAGGTTCTCAAAAACCGCGCCATATTCTCCGTGCTGACTACATATCAGCACCACTTATGGCGCCGTGCTGAGATCCACAGTTCAGCGGACTCACTCTTTTGAGCGATGAGGGCCGGTTCTGTCCGCCTGCCTCGCTGTGAGCGACCATCGTGGCTGTATAAGGCATCACCCACGTTGAGGGGTACGCCGTGGACAGTCCTGCCGTAGCAGTCAGCGTCCGCTTACATGGGGGCAAGGTTCTCAAGGACCTGCCGTGGACAGCAGTGTCCCTCGATCTACTGAGGTCAGCGACGTCGTGGCGAACGTTTCGCTGGTACCGGGGGCAGAAGCACCATTCCGGTAGTTACTGGTCGGCAACGATGCGTGACCATGTGATCTACGAGTCTCGGCTGGAATTGGCGAGGCTTCTCTTCGCGGATTTCGATCCGCTCGTGCGCGTGATTGTGGCCCAACCGTTCTTGATGAAAACCGTAGGCACGGTAGAGATCCGCAAGCACATCCCGGACTATCTGCTGATCACCAGCCAAGGGCCAGTGTTGGTGGACGTCAAGCCGTACCGGCGGCTGACCAAGCCCGAGGTGGCGTTCACCTTCAGCTGGACCAGGGAGGCGGTCGAGTCCAGGGGGTGGCGGTACGAGGTCTGGAGCGAACCGGCGGCAGTGGAACTGGAGAACCTCCGCTTCCTGGCCGGCTATCGGCGACACCAACTCTTCCCGTCTGGCCTTCTCGACGAACTCCGCCAGGCGGACCTCGACGGCACTGCGCTGGGTGACGTACCCCGAGTTCTCCCTCATCAGCCGGAGTTCTGTGTTCGCGCTGCTGTCTGCCACCTGCTGTGGTCTCACGACCTGCGGACAGACCTCAGCCGACCGCTGAGCGCTTCGGCGCTGTTGAGGCGGACGACGTGAGCAGGGCTGGGGCCCGGGCGGGAGTCGGTACGCGATTCCGCTACGACGGCGAGATCGTCGAGGTGGTGGAGATGACAGCGACAACGGCAGGCAACGAGGTCGTCCTCAAGGACAGGAGGGGACGCCTTCTGCGCTTGGCGCTGAGGGAGCTTATGTTCTCCGAACGCGCGGTCTTGATTCCCGAACAACCCGGTCCCTCGGCGGATGATGACGAGGAGATCGCTTCCGTGGTTCTGGACCAACTGCGGGAAGGCGAACGGCGCCAGGTTCGTGAACGGGCGGAGCACGTCCGCGAGGTGCTCACCGGGTTCCGCTCGGGGAGCCCGGAGCTGGCGGGCGAGGGTGAACCCCGGCGTGACTATGCGCCCGGCGGCCCAGTGGAACCCAAGTACGCGGCGAAGGCGCTGGAACTCGGGGTGCACGTCCGCACGGTCAAGCAATGGGTCGCGGACTTTCGACGGCATGGCGAAGCCGGGCTGGCAGCGAAGAGGAAACGCTCGGGCGGGGCAGCGGCGAAGGCCGACGAACGCTGGGTGGATACGGCTCTGGAAGTCATGGTCGAGCACACCGGCGAGTCGAAGCCGTCGCGCAAGTTGGTCATTGAGCGCACCCGAGCCCGCGTCATTGCCCGCCATGGCCCCGATGCGGTTCGTCTGCCGAGCCGGGCAACGGCCTACCGGATTCTGGAGGAGCTGGAGCGTCGGCATCCGCTGTTCCGGCTGAGTACCAAGCGGAACCGGGACATCGCCGACAGGTCCGAGGGGCCGTACGGGAAGCTGCGTCCCACGCGTCCAGGTGAGTACGTGTTGATGGACACCACGCGGTTGGACGTGTTCGCGTGTGATCCGCTGACGCTGCGGTGGGTGCAGGCCGAGCTGACGGTGGCGATGGACTGGTACACCCGCTGCGTCACGGGGATCCGGGTGACGCCGGTGTCGACGAAGGCGGTAGATGTCAGCGCGGTGCTGTTCCAGTGCTTCCGGCCGCGTCCGGCGGGAGCGGACTGGCCGCGCGGCGCGGTGTGGCCCGAGCACGGTGTTCCGCGCACGGTCCTGGTCGATCTCGAAGGCGCCGCCGGTGAGGGGCTGGCCTCGCCGGCGCTGGTGCCGGAGACCTTGGTGGTGGATCACGGCAGAGTGTATGTGTCGGAGCATCTGACCAGCGTGTGCCGCCGGATGGGGATCTCGATCCAGCCGGCCCGGCTGCGGACGGGACGCGACAAGGGGCCGGTGGAGCGGTTCTTCCGGACCCTGCGTGAGGGTCTGCTGGAGGTGCTGCCCGGCTACAAGGGTCCCGACATCCACGCGCGCGGCGAGCTTCCCGAGGCCGACGCGTTCTTCTTCCTCGACGAGTTGGAGGAGATCGTCCGGGAGTGGATCGCGGTGGTCTACCACTGCCGTCCCCATGCCGGTCTGGTCGATCCTGGTGTGCCGGGTTTGCGGATGTCGCCTGCGCAGATGTTCGAGCACGGGATGGCGAGGGCCGGCTACATCGTGGTGCCCCGGGATCCGGAGCTCGCCTTCGAGTTCCTGGCGACGAAATGGCGCACGGTCCAGCACTACAGTGTGGAGATCGACCGCCGCCGCTACCGCGGCCCCGGTCTGCCCGCTCCCGGCATCCGCAGCCCGTACGAGGGGCCGGTGAAGAACAGCTGGCCGTTCCAGGTCGACCCGGACGACATCACCCGTATCTACTTCCGCGACCCGGCAACCCGCCTCTGGCACACCCTGACCTGGGAGCATGCGCCGGTGGCGGGGATGCCGTTGAGTGAGGACGCCCTGGTCTTCGCCCGGAAGCTGGCCTCCGCGAAGTACCGGTATCCCGACGACCGGCTGGCCGTCGCCGACCTGCTGGAGCGCTGGAACCTGGGGCTGGGCACCACGCTCACGGAGCGGCGCATCGCCCTGCGCCTGTCCCGCGAGCAGGCCGCCCTCGACCTGCCCCGCACCGGCGATCCGGAGACCGCCGCCCTGCCCTCCGTCCGCCGGGCGCTGGGCCAGGACCCGCGGCCGGCCGAACCTCCAGTCGCCGAGCAGCCTCTTGACGCGGGTGATGACGACGAGGCCGACCTCGGGCCCGCCGGCGAAGACGACTTCTACACCGACGCTCTGGAGGACGTGTGAGTGCCCCGGCGAGCCGACCGGATCCTGGGAATCTGGCTCTGTCACGGAAGGAGGACTTCCAGGCGTTCGCCGACGCACCGCGCCGCATCCAGCCCGGAACGCTCAACCGCAGCGAGATCGGAGCCCTGGACACGGCGGCGCGAAGCGCCTACGACCGTGCGCGCCGGGAGTGGCACGCCAATCTGGGTCCGATCCGTACTCCTCAACTGGCTTCGCTGCACGAAGACTTGTGGGACATCGTGGACAGCAACCTCCAGGACGGCGACAAGGCGAAGGGGGCTGTGGCCGTCGACGCATTCCCGGGGCTGGGCAAGACCACGGCGGTGCTCGCCTTCGCCCGCGCATTCCACCGCCGGGAGATCGCCGAGCACGGCAGCTTCACCGTGCAGGGGCATGAGCGGTGGCCGGTGTGCCGGGTGGGCCTGACGGGCAACACCGGCATGAAGGACCTCAATCGGGCCATGCTGGAGTTCTTCGGCCATCCCGGACGTCAGAACTCCACGGCCGCCCAGCTCGGTCTGCAGGCCCTGGACTGCGTGGTGTCCTGCGAGGTTCGCCTGCTGATCCTGGACGACCTGCACTTCCTGAAGTGGCGCAAGACCAGCGGCATCGAGGTAAGCAACCACCTCAAGTGGATCGCCAACGAGTTCCCCGTCACCCTCCTCAAGGTCGGCGTGGGACTCGCGGACAAGGGCCTGTTCAGCGAGGGCGAGGCGAGCGGTGACATCGTTGTGGCGCAGACCGGCCGGCGCACCACCCGCCTCGACATGCCGCCCTTCACCATCGACACCGACCAGGGCCGTGCTCACTGGCGGCGGCTGCTGTTGGCCCTGGAACAGCGCATCGTCCTGGCCGACACGTATCCCGGCATGCTCGCCGACGACCTGTCCGACTACCTCTTCGCCCGGTCGACCGGGCACATCGGCTCCTTGATGACCCTGGTCAACCGCGGCTGCCAGCGGGCCCAGCGCACCGGCACCGAACGCCTCACCCGTGATCTCCTCGACCGCGTCAGGAACGACGAGGCCGCCGAACAGGCCCGCCGCGAACTCGAATACGCCCTGGCGGCGGGGAGGGCCACCAGCCGTCCGCGAAGGGATCGGGCCGCCGGATGAGCACCGGACGGCGGGCCCTGCCGATCCGGTGCGCACCGCAGCCCGGTGAAGCCCTGGACTCCTGGCTGGAGTTCACCGCCGCACGCCTGACCTGCCCGTTCACCGACGTGCTCAGCGCGCTCGGCCTCCCCAACCGGGAGACGGCCAGGGCCGCCCTGGTCCTGCCGGCCTGGACCATCCGCCTCACCCGGGACGAACGGGCGGCCATCACCGAGGTCACCGGGATCGCCGAAGACGTGCTCACGGCAATGACCTTGCAGCCCTTCGACGGGCACGCGGTGGACATCCTGCCCCGGCACCGGCGAGTGAACCGGCGGGTGCTGTGGGGACGGGCCGGATCCCGGTTCTGCCCCTCATGCCTGGCCGACACCGGTGGGCGCTGGCCCGTGACCTGGCGGCTGAGCTGGTCCTTCGCCTGCACCCGCCACCACGTCCTGCTGGCCGACCGCTGCCCGGCCTGCCACCGCATCCCCCGCCTGCGCTCCCACCCCCGACGGGACACACCCCGTCCGGGACAGTGCTCCAGCGCCGCCCCCGACAGCGGACCACGGCCACCTCGCTGCCACCACCCCCTCACCGATACCCCCGCCACCGCGATCCCGGCCGACGGACCCCTGGCCGAAACCCAACGCCTCATCGACACCGCCCTCACCACCCCCAGCCGCCCGGTGCACTGGCCGCTGTACGGGTCCGGTGGCGCGCCGTTGAACATGGTCCTGCGCGATACGAAGAGCCTGGGAGTACTCGTCCTCAACCACGCAACCCCGACCGACCTTCGCCCGCTCGCGCCGCCCGATGTCCTGGACCGTGTGGAGCGCTACCGCGCCGACCCGCTGCCCGCAGGCTCCCCGCGGGCACCGGACGCCCGCCACGGTGACCTGCACAGCTATGCCGCTCCCGGCGACGCCGCCGAGACGGCCGTGGCGGTCACGGCGGCGATCCGTATCCTGCGCGCCGCGAACATCCGCTCCGCGGCCCGGGCCGCGCAGTGGCTGACCGACCGGATGGCCGCCTCCGGCAAGCCGCTGTACCCCGGCAACGTCGTCGCCCCCGGCGTCGCGATCTCGCCCGCGCTCGAAGCCGCGCTGCGGTGCAGCAGGGAGACCAAGCTGATGCCGGTGGCACGCCTACGTCACCGGACCGACGTCGACTCCACCCGGCCCCCGGCCGACCACAACGCCAGAGCCCGCCTGTTGCCGACCGGCCTGTGGCCGGAGTGGACGCTGCGGCTCACTCCACGGCACGCCAGCGGCAGGCCCGCCGCCCAACGCGCCGACGAACTCCTCGCCGTCGCCTGCCTGCTGGCCGGGAACACCACCCCGATTCGCGCGGAGGTTCGCCTGACCGGCACCACCGTCAGCAGCCACAACGTGTCCACGTTCCTCGCCACCCTCACCCGCCACCCGCACAGCGCCGACATCCTGCGCACGCTCATCCTGCTCGCCGACCACCTCGACGCGCACGGCGCCCCGATCGACTACGCACGCCGACGCGCACTGTTCACCACCCGCCCCCAATTCATCGACGCGCGAGCATGGTTGGAGCTGCAGCGGCGGCTGCGCTCGAACCCCAGCCCCAACCCAGTACACGCCGAGCGCTGGCTTTTCCACACCCTGACCGGCTCACCCGCCCACCTCGCCCACCCCGACATCGCGCCCTCCACCTCCGCTCAACGCCAGCACTACCAGCGCTTCCGCTGGCGGATCCTGCCCGCCGAGGCCGAACTCCTCCACCACACCGCACGACGTCTCCTCGACGAACACGGCATCGACGAGCCCGTCCAGTGGACGCCCCAGCTCCCCGACCGTGCGCTGCACGGCCTCCATCTGCCCGGGCCCGACCCACACAGCATCAGCCCTGAACGGCTCCACCAGGCCGTACCCGGCAGCGACTTCTCCATTGCCCAGCTCGCCCGCACCCTGGAGACGACCACCGCACATGTCGTCCACCTGCTCTCCGAGCACCCCGTCGACTGGAGCCCACCCCGCTTCCGCCGCACCCAGCACACCGCCACCCGGACAGCACAGTGGCGCCAGTGGTACGAACGCGACCGCCTCTCCCTCCAGGCCATCGCCGACCTGGAGGAGACCACCCTCGCAACCATCCGCCTCGCACTCCTCAAGAACGGCACCCAACTGCGCCCCGCCGGCTCCCGTCCAGGCCGACCGAGACGGAAGTGAGCCGAGCGATGGTCAGGCAACGCTGCCGGTCTCCGTGGCAGCGCGGAACGCAGGGCTTCGGCATAGTTGTGTGACGCCCATTCTATGCTGGTGCACACATTCACTCGTTGGGGGACTCCGTTGCCAGCGGGATACCGCAACGCCAGCAGTCGTTCGCGTGGTCGTCCTGGCAGACGTAGCGGATGGCGCCATCCACGCACCATTCGGCGGCCTCCTCGGACAGCAGGTCGGGCCCGGCAAGGAGCAGCCGACGAAATTCCGTGGTGTCCGCAATGTCTGCTGGCCGGTTGGTGAACCACTCGTCGAACCAAGGCTTGTCCCGGTGTATGCGCCAGTGCGCATTCTCCCGGTCGTCGACAGCCGTAAGGAACCGATCGACGATGCGCCCCCAACTCGGTGCTCCGAACCAGCCGTTGTCGGACGCGCAGAAGGATTCGATCAGGGTTCGCAGGCCGAACTCCTTCTCGCTAAGGCAGTACCTTCGCCCCCATGAGATCGCGACCTGTGCCATCCCCGCGAGTTCTACGCGCGGATCAACCTCGTGTGCCGGGTCGTCAGGGTTGTGGCAGGCCAGCCCGAGCTCGAGAACAGACTGCCCGGTCGGTAGAACCCGGGACGGGTTGACGATCGCGAGACCGAGACCAATCCAGTCGACATGGTCGAACGACAGCATCGAGCGCACGAGTCGGGTGGTTGCCGTGTTGATCCGCATCATTGTGCCGTCGTGGAGCGGACTCTTCCCGGCATGCCAGTTCTCGACGGGTGTGTTGCGCCACACGGCGAGCGTGATGCGGGTGGCAGCGAGCCACAGCAGGGCGTCGTCGTCGAGGTGCCCGAACCGCTTGGCGCACTCCTGGGCGCCGTAGGTGATCAACTCTTCCGGTTTCGGCCACCTGTGGCTGTCGGGCCCTTCAGGCCCTTCAGGCGCGTACTCGTAGTCGTCGGCGTACTCGTCGAGGATCGCGCTCAACTCGGCTGCGCTGTAAGCCTCGCTGTACTCGGAGCTGTCCGGCTCCTCGACGGTGTACATGTCGTGGTCCCAGGAGACGTACACGTCGCCCCAGAGCACGACGTCATCGCACTCGTTGGCGTTGTCCGTCACAACCGGCCTGATGGTGATCGGGGCAGTACGCCCGTCGGTTCGCTCGCCGTCCTTCTCGGCGGCCCATGCGGTGATGACCCCGAGCGGCTTCGGAAGGAGAGGACCGACCTCGGTGATGCTGAACGGCTCGTCGTCGTCATCGGTGTCGAACCGGCTGTTGACGAACGCGACCGCCTCGGAGGGCGTGCTGACGATGGACTGGCTACCACTCTCGTTGTCAACTACACGCCACAACGCCCTGTTCTTCACGGTGCTCTCCGATCGCGGTGAGTGCACCCGGGGCGGGTGCGATGCGCCGGGTCGCTCGGCACTGACACCAACCTATGGGCTGATCAACCCATCCGTAGTCCCGAAGGTGCTTGTCGGCGATAACGTTCGGTACGTTCGCGTGCAACCTGCTTTTCGCGACCGCGGCGACACATCAGAGTCCAACGGCGCAGGAGGCGAAGATGGCGCTGAACAAGAAGGGTTCCCGGCGTATAACCGTTGACGGGATCGAGTACCGCTGGCGGATCCGCAGGAAGCCCTCCTACATACAGGGACTCTGCTGGACACCACTGACCTATGCGGTTGAAGCAGCCAGCGGCAGCCAGCCGGGCACGACCTTGATCGTCACCAGCGGCCAGGCCCATCCCAGCAACTGGGTGGGTGCCGAGGCAGTGCCCATCCGCCCAGCCCACGTTGCTGCCAGCATCCGAGAAGCACGGGACCGAGGCTGGGAACCAACCAAGGCCGGATCTCCTTTCCAGCTCGACCGATCCGCAGGGTTCATCGCCCAGCAATGCCGAGTTCCTTGACAGATTGCAACCCGACCCCGCCGACCTCTCGGTGTTCCGAGGGCTTCTTGGCATCATCGCGACATGACCCCGGCCCTTCCCCGCACCATCCGAGCCGTCGACACCGCTCAGCTCCTGGACCTGGCCCAGGAGGCCACCATGCATGGCTTCAGCCAGCGGCTCCCGGTCGACTGGCTACGAGAGCACCTCGCCGCAGAAGCGACGCACTACCTGTTCCCGACACTCGTGCAGCGGCTCACGCACCGTCCCGAGGTGCCGCTGCAGTGGAGGTGCCAGCAACTGCTGACCGTCAGCACCGGCGAGCAGATCTGGGGTCTCCTCGACGTCCTTCCCGACACCTTCGACAAGATCCCGGAGACCTTGGACTCGGCGTCCAAGAAGGACATCGTCAACCGCATCGAGCAAGCAGTGAAGGTGCGGGAGTGGATGGAACGGACGGCCGCCGATGCAGGTTCATGAGGTCCGGCGCAGCCGGCTGGGCAGTCTGAGGAAATGACATCGATCTGAGACAGCCGCTTGCCGACACGTCGTGAGACTGGAGGGGAACGTCCAGGTCATAGCGTCGGCGCCTGACACCGAAAGTGAGAACCTACAGCTGTAGGTCCGCATTTCGCCTGTCCCTTTCTCATTGACCGTGGCCTTTGTCTGTCAAGGGACAGCGTGGTGGGACGAACTCCTGTCTGATCATTCACTCGTCGTAGCGCTGATCCCGGTCTCGATCTATGCAGGGGGCTCGAAGCGAGCGAAGAAGTCGTCCAGCGCCGCGGGGGTGACGCGCGGTGGGCGTACGGCAATCAGCACCAGCAGGCCGTCGGCGGCGGTGCTCATCCGGCGACCGCCTGCTCGCCGTGGGCGGCGGTGAAGTGCTGGTGCAGCCAGGCCGGAGCGTTGAGTGCGTCGAACCGCTCGGGGTCCCTGGCCGCGTCACGGGTGAATCCAACATCGTAATATCTCGGCATCACGATCCTGGGGGGCCCTTGTCCAGCACTGAGCAACACGAAGAATCGTCATCGGACCGCCTGCCGTTCGAATCGGTGTTCAGCACCGTCTTAAACGGATGGGCTTTTGACCGCCGGGCCACAGACGGCGCCTGCGGGCCCGCCGACTCGGGGGCTGTCCGCCTCATCTGGCTGAAAAACATTGGGCGAGATGGTGTGATCGCGGAACCGGACCCGGAAGTCGATGACTGGCGCAGTGATGCGCCGGAGCGGCTTCATCTGCGTGCCGGCGACATTTTGCTGTCCTCGGTGATTTCCGGTCGACCGAAGGCTGCTCTAGTACAGGAAGCCGATCTACCGGCCGTTGCCGTGCGCAGCCTCTTTGTTCTCCGCCCGACCAAACCCTTGTCGGCGGAGCACGCCCGTCTGATCCTCGCGTTCCTGCGCTCCGATACCGTCGGAGTTCTCACAGTCGGATCATCGGGTCAGCAGCACCTCAGGCTCTCCCAGCTCAAGGCGCTGGAGCTGCCGAATGAGGACCAAGCGCTGTCCGCGGCCCTGGCCGATCTCGCTGCCGCCGGGCAGCGGTTGGGTGAAATGGCGGCCGAAGCTGTCGCGCTTGCGGAGTCGGCCTTCGACAGGAGCACGAGCCCGGAGGAGGCCAGGCGGCTCATCATCACTACCGGACAGCTCACCCGGCTCCGGTCTGTGGCTGCTGCCCAACTCGAGGATCCAGACTTCATTGTCCGCACGCGATACCCCTATCCGATCGCTCTGCGCTGGCGGAACGTCGAGGCGCAGAAGGACGATGCCCAGGCGAAGGAATATGAGGCCGTACTCAAGGCCGCGGAAACCTTGCTCGGATACAGCGCGCTTCTCACGACCGCTCTGGCGCACGAGGCCGGCATCACCTGCAAGGCCATCAGAACGTTCAAGGGGAAGATCGCAACCGGACTCGGCGGCCCTGGCTTCGGGGACTGGCAGCGCATCCTTCAGCAGATCGCAGCAGCGGAGGGCATGTCCGACCTTCCCCCCGAGCACCCCCTCCACGAGCTCGCAGTCCTCATTGCGGACGACGAGGCCGAGGTAGCGTGCCAAAGCCTCGGCACCAAGCGCAACAGCAGGGCCCACGGGCGTGAAGACCTCCCTGCGGTCTCGGCCTCCAAGTTGAGTGAGGCTCACGATGGCCTACGCTTCCTCCTCGACCGAGCACGGTTCCTCGCTGACCTGCAGCTGCTTGATGTAACCAAGGTGGAGTGGGATCGCCACGAGAAGTCGGACACCATCATCTTTCGGCGGCTCATGGGAGACCACCCGGTCGTTCCCACCGAGAACTTGTGTCATGCCGGACCAGACCGTATCGAGACCAGTCTGTACCTGGCTGACCGCGACCAAGGACTCCACCCGCTGAGCCCGTTCCTCACCTGCGAGAAGTGCAAGGGCTGCGCCACTCTGTCGCTGTTTCATGCCGACAAGGAGCAGGGAGCGCTGCTCCAGACGAGCCTCGACCACGGCCACTCTTACCCCTACCAGGCGGACGAGCGGGCGCTCCGAGCAGTCGGGCTCCGTTAGCTCCGGACGCTGAGCCCTGCGACGGTCCGGCCCCCACCGCCGCTGCCACAGTGCCCGGCTCATTCTGACCAGGGCAGGGCCACGCATTCAGTCCTGGATGCGAGGTTGTGGAATCGCGGCTGGTCGTCGCACACCAAGCCGACGAGGGAGCAACTTCCGGGTCCAGTGGGTACAGGACGGCAAGAAGCGCACGTCGGCGGTGAGCTACGACCCTGCCCAGGGCGTAGGACCGCAAGAAACCGCTGGAGGCCGAGGGCACCGCCACGGACATCAACATGGTGAAGGTGCAGCCCGGCTAGTAGGTGCCGGCATCCGTGAGTGAGCGGTCACGTGGTTGTCCGGCGGGCGCTGCTCCGGCTGAAGAACGCGGAGACCCGTGCCCACCGCCCGGGCCGCTCGTCAGTGCGTGGATGGTCTCGGCGGTTCAGGTGCTCCTGCGCGGCCTGCGTGAACCGCTCGATCGCGGTGAGCAGCTCCTCATGACGCGTCCAGGAGCGCTCCGGGTCCGGCGGGACGACTCCTCCGGCCACGCGCTCGCTACGTCCCGCCTGCCGGAGCGTGCGGAAGAGGCCGGTGGTGGCGGCGCGGACCTGCCGCGCGGCCTCGGCTACCTCGGCGGGCCCTTCGAGCTCCACATGCTGGACAGCCGTCGATACCGCGTTCGGGTTGTTTACCGCCGATATGCGGTCCCGGAAGTCCGCTTCCGCCGCGGCCTCTCTGGCGGCCTCCCTGCGGGAGAGGCTGTCTCTGTTCGCGGCCGCCCTGTCCATCCCCCTGGCCAGCCGAAGGACGGGGTGTACCTCGGTCGCGTAGCTCTGGGCTGCCGTCATGAGCCGTACGTAGGCTTCCCTCTGCGCCGCGCGGCGGGCCGTGTCGAGGGGGCCGAGGTAGGCGCTGGCGGCCTGGGCGAGCCCGGCTTGGACAGCGGCTGCGGCTTGCCGTCGCGCACCACGAACGGTGAACATCCCGGTGAGGGCCGCGCCCACCACAGCTCCTCCTGCGCCCATGACGGCGGTGGCTGTCTCCTGTCCCATACCCCACAAGCTCATGTCCCCGATCTTCGCCTACGGTGTCGGGGTTGGTCCCGGAAGCGTAGGCAGGAGACAACGGGCTGGCGCTGGCGGGAGGTGCCGAGGTACTCCGGCCTGCGGGCCACCCCCATGACCGGCTGCCGAGCAGACGCCATTTCTACGGGTGTACGCCGAGCGGTTTCAGACCCTGGGACCGTCAGGCTCGCCGCGAGGATCAGCGTGACGGTGGTGGTGAAGATGCCCAGCCCGACGTGTTCATGGGTCAGGAGCCTGGCACCGAGGTAGGCGTTCAGCGGGAGCAGCCGGACTACCGAGCGACTGTCCCAGAAGATGGCTGCGCCACCTCGCCTTCATCCCCTAGAGCGAACAGGGTGGCCGGAAAGCCTCAGATCCGTGGCCAATCGGCCACGAGGTGGCCATTGGCCGCGAGAACGCCATCTGAGACCCCCGCAGTTCGATGTCAACGGACACGAACTGCCGAGTCCCGGCTTCAGGCGTGTCCAAACACCCATTCCGAAGCGCAGCCGGATCGCTCCCGCCGTGGCCCCATAACAGTTCAATACCCGGCGCCGGCAGCGGCCTGGGGCCCGTGCCAGAGTGATCCGCATGATCCCCGCACACGTTCCCGACGAGCCACCGCTTACCTACGCCGACAGCTTCGACATACCGGTCCTGTTCCGAAATGGGCCTGCGAAGAAGCCCCGGAGGCAGTGGCGGACGGCCAAGCACAAGGCGTGGACCGGGTCAGACGGGTTCCCGGCGACCGACGGCTGGTACGCCCCGACCACCACGTGGCGGGAGATCATCAAGGCTGCCACCGAAGTCGGCCGCGACGTCACCCCGCACCTGCAGAACCAGCCGCACTACGCACACGGGGAACTCGTCGCCCGGGTCTCCCCGCTGTACGCCTACCTCGGCGCGCACCCCGTCAAGCCCCGGTATCCCGTAGCGGGCGCCAAGGACCGGCGCCTGACCCTGAACCCGGTGTACGCGCACGGCACCGAGCGCAGCGCGAAGAGCGCCGCCGCCTACCGGCTGGGCATGACGATGACCGAGTGGGCATGCCGCTCGCTGCTGGGCCTCGGCCAGACCGAACACCTCGAACTCGGCGGCCCCATCCCCGCCCTGCTCAATACGTTCAAAGACCCGAAGAAGAAGCTGCCCGACCTATGGGGGCACCACAAGGCAGAGGAGCTGTACTGGCTGATCGAGGCCAAGGGCGGCGACGTCGGCCTCCGCACACTCCGCAAGGGGTGGGCCCAGCTGGCGGCCGGCAGCACGGTCCTCAGTGGGTACGCGCACCGCACCGTCCTGGTTGGGGCGTCCGTGCGGCCCGGAGACGATCTCTTCCTCACCATCGACCACAACCTGCACCCCAGCACCATCGACCACAACCTGCACCCCGACCAGCCACCCCTGGCCCCTGCCGGATCCAACACCAACGACGAGGCGGCGGGCCCGGGCAACCTGGAAGACCACCTCGCCGACAGCGACGACGCCCTCATCGACGCAGCCCGCGCCCAGATGCTCACCTACCTGGCCCTTCGCTCGGCTCCTGCCTCGCAGTTGCGCACCGTCCCCGTTCCCGCCGACCGCGCTTCCCGTCACCGGCGCGCCGGGCTTACCACGCCCCTGGAAGACGATGGCCTCACCCTCGCCATGCGGGCCGACGCCCGCGGAGCAGCACCGCACACCGAGCAGCACACCCTGCGCGCCGGAATCCGCTCCATGGGTCTCGACGACTTCCTGACCTGTCGCATCCCCGGAACCGAGGTCCACCTCGGCATGTCCCGGAAACTGTTCGCCGCCTGTGAGCGCCTCCATGAGGAAGACCTCGCCATCGCGCAGCGCACCCCAGAACTGAGCGTCAAGGACCAGCCGGCCACCGACCTGGAACTCAGCGACGAAGCTCAGGAACGACAGCGACTCACTCAGCGGCGGATCTTCCGCGAACAGCAGGAGGAAGCCCGTCAACGGCTGCGCCCCCTGCTCCGCAACGCCTACGAGGGGGGGTGCTACGAGCGACTGGAGCGACCTGCTGCGCCGTCCCCAGGAGCCGGATCTCGACCTGGAGGGCGACGAGGGTCTCCTCGAAGCGGCGACGCCGGAAACGTACCTGGCCGTCAGCCGCTACGACCTGCCTCCCGCACGCGCCTAGCCCCGACCCGCTCGGAGGCCGTGCCGAGTGCGTGGCCAGACTGTCGCTGAGACCGACGCGGCGATCGCGGCCTACCAGCGGGCCCGTGCGACCCAGGGCTCCTTCTTCCGGGGCCATGGCCTGGTATGAACTCGGTCGCCTGTACCAGGACCAACGACCCACCGGCGACCTCGCTTTCTCAGCTTCCTCCCGCCCTGCCCGCGGAAGCGGAGCGATAACACCGCCCCGAGGTAGGGCAATGCCGCCAGCCGACGCCCACACGCACCGGGACGCTCGCGGTGAAGCTGTAGCGGCCGAGCAAGCCCCGCCGACGTAGCGCGCTTCGCGCTGCCGCTGCTGGTGTACTTCGCCGTGATGAGGGCCGGATCCATGGCCCTGGGACGCGCGATCGGACTGGACTACCCGCGCGCGGCCACGCTGGCCTTCACCGCGGCGGAGAACAACTTCGAACTCGTCATCGCCGACGCCACCTTCGGAGCCTCCTCCGGACAAGCCCTGGCCGGAGTCGTCAGCCCGCTCATCGAAGTCCCCGTCCTGATCGGCCTGGTCTACGTCGCCCTGGCCGCCCGGTCGCTTCTTCCCCGCCCCGCCACCAACACCCTGAACCCAGCCGCCGCTCCCGGAAGGCTCCGCTCGTGTCTGACCCCCGCAAGCCCTCGGGTGCTATTCGTCTGCGTCCACAACGCGGGCCGCTCCCAGATGGCCGCCGCCTTCCTCACTCACCTCGCCAGCGACCGCATCGAGGTCCGCTCCCGCAGGATCCGCTCCCGCCCACACCGTCAACCGCTCCGTGGTTGACGGTGTGGCCGAGGTCGGCATCGACATCGCCGCCGAGATCCCAGATGGGGTCGAGGCGGCCGAGTACACAGTCTGGGTGACCGACCGACAATTGACGCACAACGATGGAGTTGACCTCTCCGGCGTACCGACCCAGCGTCTGTCCGGCTCTCGGCTGGGTAGTCCGCCCCGCACCCGAGCGCCAGGGCCGGACCGTCGTGCACGACGCCCCGTGCCGTCACGTTCGGGCGGCGGAACGGAGCTGGGCACGCAGGAAGCCCTGGACGCGCTGATGCGGGACGGGGCGCGTGCCTGTACCGACTGCGACGCCGCGACCGTACTCGTCCGCTCGAACTCGGCCAGGGGCGCGGATAGCAGCAGGCTGGCCGCTGACGCGGAAGGTAGGTGAAAGACACGATCAGGCCCCCGGGAGTGCTGAGGTTCCCGGGGGCCTGCTGGCGGTGGTTCGTCTTCGGCTAGCTTGCCGTGCCGCTGTCGGTGGGCTCGGACCCGTCCGCCGTACGACGGCGGGCGACGATCAGAGTGACGATGCCGCCTGCGACGAGGAGGCCGGCGCCTGCGGCAATCCACGGCGTGGGGTCGGCGCCGGTGTGGGCGAGGGAGCCCGCTGGTGCCGTCGGTGTGGAGTCGCCGACCGGGGCTGCGGCTGCGGTGGATGAGGAGTCGGCGTCCGGTGTGTCGGTGCCCGGCGAGGAGGGTGTGCCCGTGCCGGTCCCGCTGCTCGGCTTGCCGGGGGTGGGCGGGGTGTTGGTGGGCTTGTGGGTCGGCTTGTTTGAGGGGTCGGGCTTCGGGCCGGTCGTGGTCTTGGCGTTGGTGACGGTCACGGTTACCGGGGCGCCGGGGCCGGCGCTGAACCTTTTGGATGGCTTGTAGAGGTCGTATCCGGCGGGGGCTTTGATCTCCTTGACCCAGAACTGCGTCTTCCGGCTCGACACCGGCAGTTCTCCGGAAGCCGTGCCCTTGGCCCCGGTGGTCAAGGTGAGCAGCGTCGAGGTGCCGGTGCCGATGTTCACGGTCGCGCCGGGCAGGAGCTTGCCGGTCTTGTCGTCCTTGGCCTGCAGAAGGACCTTGGCGGCCTTGAACGGGTCGGTGGCCGTCAGCCGAGTGGTCGCGCCCGGGGTGACGATGACGTCTTGGTCGGCAACGACCTCGTGGAGCGGACTGCCGGAAGCCGTCTCCTTGAGACGGTAGACGCCCGGCGCGAGGTCAGGGAAGGACAGCTTCCCCTGTGCGTCAGTCTTCCCGCGTCCGGCCTCCTGGCCGGCGGAGTCGAGCAGCAGGAACGCGGCGCCGGGGAGCGCATCCCCGGCCGAGTCCTTCACAGTGATCTCGGCGCTATCCGCGTCCGGGGCCGATGTCGCGGCGGGAGCCGTAGAGGCCGAGGGGGTCGGTTCCGAGGGCTGGGCACTCGCGGCCGGCGCCCAGGTGAGGGCGCCGGTCACCGCGACGGCGACGGCGACGGATCGGACGAGACGTGCGTGCACGAGGAAGAGGGCTCCTTGATCAGTAAGGGGAAGAAGGTCAGCGGACGCGGGCGCCGCTGCGGGTGGCCGGCGGGACGGGTGTGCTGCGCGGAGTACGGCCCGCCGGGCGGCTGGGCGCGGACGCTGTCCAGGCGCCGGGGAACCAGACGGCGGTGTACTGCTCGATGGCGTCGCGCAGCCCGGTGGTGACGGCCCCCTCCCACGGGGGTCGGCCGGGGCGGTGGTACTTGTCGAAGGTGCCGCGCTGCTTGGTGTTCGGCTGGGTGTTGGTGGCGTCGTCGCGGCGGTGGAAAGTTCCGTGGTCCTCGAAGCTGAGCGCCACCGCGTCGATCTCGCCGCGCTCCGGATGGACGACCGCCAGGCGCAGGCCGCCGTAGGTGTCCGCGTAGATGGTGCGGCTGAAATCGATCCGCAGCCGCAGCGGTGCGCCGGGGACGGGGGTTGCGTAGTAGGTGTTGCCCACGACGGCGTGGTCGTGGAATTTACCGACCTGCCTGAGAGTCTCCGCGTCACCCGTTCGGGTCGCCTGATCAGCTATCCCGGGCGCGTTAACCGACCACGCCCGTAGTCTCTGGCACGTACTCAAAGAGCTTGGGGCGGGCGGGAAATGGCGCGACCGGCGTTGGTGGTGGGGGACCTGCGTGTGCAGGTGCTGACGCGTGCGGGAGGGGGCCGGTCGTACACGATCTTGTGTGCTGACGGGTCCGTCCATGACGAGGCTGATGACTTCCTCCGGTTGTACGAGGGGTTGGGAACGCAGAAGACGTACGCCTACTCCCTGGTGGACCACCTGCGGTGGTGCCTCCGGGAGAAGCTGACGCCCGAGAAGGCGACGCTCCGGGACCTGCTGCGCTACATGGGAGCTGTCGGGGCACAGGTGCCGATGCCGTGGGGGCAGCCGTGGCGGCTGCCGCCAAAGCGTCCGTACGGTGCGTCCGCACTCAAGGTCGCCGCGGCCTGCCTGAAGGGCTTCTACCTGCACGTCTGCACGGGCAGCGGCGTGAACGCCGAGCTGCGGTCGGCGCTGGCGGTGGAGCGCCTGCCGACGAAGGCGGACCGCAGCCGGGCCTTCCTGGGGCACGTGGCGAAGTCGATGCCCGCCAACCCGCTCGCGCCCACCGGCCGGCCGACGCGCCGACACCCGAAGATGCTGCCGGACGGCGCCAAGCCGAGCCTGCTGGAACGCGTGAACACAGCACGCGACGCCATGGTCGTGCAGTGGCTGTCGGATACCGCCATGCGCATCGGCGGCCTGACCGGCCTGCATCTGGTCGACCTGCACCTGCGGCGAAACGCGGCCTGCGGCGAGTGCCGGGACCCGCACGTGCACGTTTGCCACCGGGCGGGTAACCAGAACCGCGCAGCGGCGAAGATCAAGCCCGACTGGCAGGTGGTCGACGGCGTAATCACCGGTGGTGAGATCTACCGCGCGAGCCCGGCGATGATCAGCCGCTACTTCACCTACATGACGACGGAGTACACCGGTGTCGCGGCCGGGCACGGCATGCTGCTGATCCAGCTGAGCGGGCCGCGGCGCGGCGAGCCTTGGTCCGCCGACGCAGCGCGCGGGGTGCTGCGCCGGGCCGGACGCCGAGCGGGCCTGCCGGGCCGCATCAAGCCCCAGGCGTTCCGGCACCAGCTGACCAACGACGTGCTGGACGTGTCCAAGGACCCGATGGTGGCCAAGGAGGTCGGCAACTGGGCCTCGGCACGCATGGTGGATGAGGTCTACGGGCATCCCGACCTCCACTCGCCGGAGTTCTCCGTGGCCTTGCAGACGGTCTGGGGTGAGGAGGAATGAGCGCTCCGGCCCCGGCCCTGGCCCTTGCGACAGACTCGACCGCGGGGACGCGCACCACGTCCGATCGGCTGGAGCTTCTCCAGGCCCTGATCGCCGGGCCGGCGTTCGACCCAGTACTGCGGCCTGGCGTCATTCGGGTCCCGTGTGATCACCCTGTGTACGGCTGGCTGTGCGGGGTGCCGGACTGCGAGCGCAGCCGGGATACTTGGCGGGACTACTGCTGCGGCCACGCCGCGCAGTGGAGCCGGTGCCAGCGGGAGGGCCGCGACATCGTCGCCTTCCTGAAGGAGGCCGTGCCGCTCAAGCCCCGCGGTGGACGACACCTCGGCCACTGCCTGTTCTGCCCCGACGTGCCGGCCTATAGCGGCAACTCGCTGTGCTTCCTGCACTCCGGGGCCCTGGTGAAGTGGAGCGCGTTCCAGCGCCGGAACGGCAGGCCGGACGACTACGAGCTCTGGGCTGGCCGGCAGGAGCCGTTTCCTCGTCTCGGTGAGTGCCTGGTGCCCTCGTGCCCGGAGGGAGCGGGCCACTACATCGGCCTGTGTCCGTACCACTTCCTGCGCTACATCCGGGAGAGCAGGCCGGGAAACGCGCGAGCGGTCCACCAGCGCCCCCGTCGCGGCGTGCCCGCGACGTTCGCGGTGATCTACGCAGACGAAGCTGTCTTCCGCCGGTGGTGCGCAAAGGCGACGCCGGCCGGGCGCACGGACGGTGTGCTGTCGCTGCGGGGTCTGCGGCCGCTGGCCCGGGCCGAGTTCAAGTGGGTGCTGCACCGGCATGCCCAGGGTCCTGCTGAAGGGGCGCGCTGGCCGATCAGTGTGGTGCAGCGGCTGGTCACCGAGTGCCAGCGACAGGAGATCAACTCCCTGGCCGATCTGGAGCTGGACGTCACTCCGCAGCACCCGCGGACCATGGCCCGGGCGATGCTGGACCACTTGCGGCTCGTCTACTTCAGCCGCCAGGACACCAAGGAGGCCGGCTACATCGAGACGGACCACTACGGCATTCGGCTCGGCGGCCACTTGAGCTACTTCGACCTCACCTTGGTCAGCCAGCGCTGG
This sequence comes from Streptomyces sp. NPDC005962, assembly GCF_040629205.1. Classification (NCBI taxonomy): domain Bacteria; kingdom Bacillati; phylum Actinomycetota; class Actinomycetes; order Kitasatosporales; family Streptomycetaceae; genus Streptomyces; species Streptomyces sp. NPDC005962. The sequence goes on from NZ_JBEXVE010000024.1 coordinate 68,763, forward strand.
CTGCGCGATCTGCTGTGGGACTGGATGGACATGCGGCTGACCACCGACCCGCCCCGGGGCAAGACCGCCTTCACCCGGCCGCGACGCGGGTGCGTCGAGCTGAGCGCCTACCTGGAAGCACACGCCCCGAAGGGCGGCCATGACCCCACATTGCTGCGCAAGGAGCACATGGTCGGCTTCGTCACCGATCAGCGGCACCGTGCCGAGCACGGACTGAAACCGCTGGGCGTCCACCACAAGGTCCACCAGCGAGGCGCACCGGTCAACGTCACCAAAGTGCAGGTCTCCGGGATCTTCAGTGCCACCCGCCACGTGCTGCGAGCCGCCATGGACGCCGGCGAGACCGAACGCATCGGACTGGCGAGGCAGTTCGTTGTGGCGCTGCCCAGCGGCGGGAACGTCCGCGGCAAGCGCCGCCGGCCGTTCTCCGACGAGGCGGCCCGCGCCCTGGCCGACGAGGCCAACCTCAGCCGCCTGGACAGCACGGACGTTGACGACCGCGGGCTGCGCGACATCTGGGAGACGATCGTCGTCACCGGGCGCCGGTCCAGCGAGGTCCTCACTCTCCGCTTGGACTGCATCGGCCGGTACAAGAAGCTGCCCCTGCTCTGGCACGACCAGACCAAGGTCGGGCAGCTCGACGAGGGAATCCGTATCTCAGAGCGGATCTACCAGCGCATCGAGACGCGACAGGCCAGGACCCGCGCTCGCTTCGCACAGCGCCACGGCCGTCCGCCGAACCCGGCCGAGGAACTCGAACTGGCTCTCTTCCCGCGTCGTACGGCCAACCGGTCCGGTGTGAAGAGCGTCAGCTATGGCTGGTTCCACACGCTGTTCCACGCCTGGGTTCTCACCCTGGACATCCCGCACACCGTTGCCCACCAGGCCCGGCACACCCTGGCCACCAACCTGCTCAAGGCAGGGGCGAACCTCTCGCAGATCAAGCGCTACCTCGGTCAGGTCTCCGACGCCATGGCCGAGCACTACGCCCACATCGCCAACACCGACCCGCGCCTCAGCGACGCCCTGCAGACCGTCTGGGTCAGCGGACCAGGCTCCCTCGAACCGGGCATCGTCCTGTCCGGCGGCGAACCCATGACCCGCCAGGAAGCCGAGGCCATGCTCGTCGACCTCACCCACCGCTCGACGCCGGCGGAAGGAGGCTTCTGCACCTTCCAGCCCGTCGTCGACGGAGGCGCCTGCCCCTGGAACCTCGACTGCCACAACTGCGACAAGTTCGTCATGACGGGCGCCGACCTCGTCTACTGGCACCGCAAACGCGAGCACTGGCGCATGCTCGCCGAGGGCGCGCCCGACCCGGCCACCCGCGACTACCTGCACAAGCACTTCGATCCCACCACCCGTGCGATCGACGGGCTGGAGCGTGCCCTGGCCGCCGTCGGCCTACTCGAAGAGGCGCTCAGCCTCGACCTGCGCCGTCCCCAGGACTTCTACGGCCGCGTCTGGTCCGCCGCCTTCCGAGCCGGTGAACTCGCCTGCCAGCAGGACGAGTTCGAGACCGAGCTCGACGACCTCAGCCCCCAGGTCAGCTGAACGATGACGTCCATCATCTCGCCCACGGCCGCCCTCGCCGCACGGCACCGGCAGACCGAACGCAAGCTCGCCGACGTCCAGGCCGCCATCGCCCAGCTGCGCCGCGAGACAGGACAGCTCACCGTCACGGCCATCGCACGTCGCGCCGGCGTCTCCAGCACCTTCCTCTACGAGAACCCGCAGGCCCGCCCCCTGGTCCAGGACGCGGTCGTCGCCACCCGCAACCAGCGCACCCGCCGCGTCGCCGACGAGCACGACCGCGTCGAGGCGACCTGGCGCGAGCGCGCCCTCAACGCCGAAGACGGACTCACCCAGGCACACAACGAGATCCGGGCCCAGCGCAGCCGCATCGGCGAGCTCATGGGCCAGCTCCGCGACACCGAGACGGCCAGCAGCGGTGACCCGGCCCAGTCCACGGCCGCGGAGAACGCCAGTTTGAGGCGCCGGGTCCGGCAGCTCGCGCGGGAGCACCGCGAGCTGCAAGAACGCCTCGAAGGCTGCCGTGCCAACCTCCGACACGCCGAGACCCGCATCGGCGAACTCGAAGCCCAGCTCGTTGAACAGCAACAGGGCGGGCAAGCGGGACGCTGACGTCCTCAGCGCGGCGCCAGGGAGATCAGCCGCTCTACACGCCCACGGAGATGTCCGGCGCTGATCAATCGGCGACCGGGCTTGCAACCGGTACCTAGGTACAGGTTTACCGTCGGAGGTGTCCCCGCCGAGGGATGCGACGACAGGAGTGATCGCGATGACTGATCTTGCGTGGGTGCCGCAGTCCTGCACGCTGCCCACCGAGGAACGGCCCCTGCGGGTCGCTGATCAGGCAGTGGTCTGTCCGGGAGGCGTTGGGTAGCCGCGGTCCGCAGGGAATGGGCACTGAGTCTTTGACTGCACCGGGTCATGCTTCGGCGGCGAGGAGTGGATCGATCGCATGCGTGATTCAAGGACGGGGCACAGGCGGACGGACGAGGGCCCCGCGCGCCGTGGTTGATCACGGTGCGCGGGGTGTCATCCCGGATCACTGTCAGAGGGTGATGGTGCCGCGGATGTGGCTGGTGGTGGCCCCGCTGACCCAGACGGTGCCGTCCGTGTCGGTGGTGATCTCGATGGTTCCGGAGCGGCCCAGGCGCGCACCTTGGGAGACCCGGTAGGTGGCGGGCGCGGCGCCGGTGGAGGTGAGCCACTGTCCGACCGAGGCGTTCATGCTGCCGCACACGGGGTCCTCGGCCACGCCGACGCCGGGGGCGAAGGTGCGCATCTCGAAGGCGTGCTCGGAGTCGTCGGGGTAGGCGCCGATCGCGCCGACCATCGCGGTCGGGATGAGAGAGAAGTCCGGTTCGAGGGCGAGGACCTCCTCGGCCGTGGGCAACTGGATCACAGCCCAGCCGGGTCCGTTGTCGACCCACTGGTGGGCAAGGACGCGGTCACGTGTGATGCCGAACGCGGCGACGATCTGGGCGAGGAACTCCTCGTCGAGTGCGCCTTCGCGGACGAGTGGCGGGGCGGCGAAGGACAGGAGTCCATCGTGGTCGCGCACGGTGACCAGGCCGGCACCGCATTCCTGCACGATCCTTCCGGCGTGCCGGGGCGTGCCTCCGTTGTCCAGCCAGGCGCGCGCGGAGCCGAGGGTGGGGTGCCCGGCGAACGGCAGTTCGCCCTTGAGGGAGAAGATCCGCAGCCGGTAGTCCGCCTCCGGAGTGGTTGGCGGCAGAACGAACGTGGTCTCGGACAGATTCGTCCAGCGCGCCAGGCGCTCCATCTCTTCGTTGGTGAGGTCCGTCCCGTCGAGGACGACAGCGACCGGGTTGCCGAGACAAGGGTTGGTGGAGAACACGTCGACCTGCATGAACGGGCGTGTGCGCGGCTCAGTCATCAAAGGGCCTTTCGGTGCGGACGGTAAACAGTTCTCAAGGCGTGCCCCCGCGCGAGGGTGGGGGTATGGCCATTCCAAGGGTTTCCTGGCCGGGCGGAACAGGGCCAGTCCCGACACGGTGGACTGGTTGGCTGGGACGTGGAGGGAGCGGGTGGAAAGGCCGGCCTTGAGCGCCCTTACCGAGTTGGCCCACGTTGCTCTGCCGGTGCTCAAGCCTGCGATGGGCAGACTGCGGCAACGCAGCGCGGCCTGAAGGGGGAACAGCCCGCGCGGGTGCTGTCGGCGAAGTTCGTCACCGGCTCCATGGCAGCCGTCCGTCCCGGTTGGGCTGTTGGCTTCATCAGCGAGAAGTGGACCCACCCGACACCGGGTTTCGGCCCCACTCGTGGATCTCGGACGCCTTGATCACCAGTGGAACTTGGCTCCACCGACGCGCAGACGGCGCAGGTCGTCGGGTGGGGCCAGCATCCGCTGACGCGGCCCCGGAGGCGATGGGGCCGAGTGCGGCTGACAAGTGGAGCCGCCGAACGCTGACAGAGCCAGGCTGTCGCGCGGCATCGTCTTTTCCGCTGTCCGCTGCTGCTCGATTGGTTTGCTGGTTCTCGCTCCGGGCCGGCGACCGTTCGGTCACGTTGGCCGCAGAGGGCTCGTCACTTGGTTCGCCGTTCGTTGTTCGCCTGCTTGGACGCTGTCCAGGGCCTCGGTCAGCAGTGTGACCAGCTCGTTGATGATCGGGGGGCGGGCTCCGGGTCTGCTGACGGCGAGGACCTCGCGGTGCAGGGGCGTGGCCGCAGGCGGAAGGACAACCCGGTCGACTCCGGGTCGGCCGCTGTCTGCGCCGATGAGTGTGGCCGGGATCATGCCTACCGCCAGACCGGCTCTGATCATGGCCAGCATGCTGTGCAGGTCCTCGGTCTCCAGGGTGACGTCGGGGGAGATCCCCAGTTCTTTGGCCCAGCGGTGCAGCAGGCGCCGGTCGGGGTTGTGTGTGTGGCCCGAGGTCCATTCCATCTCAAGGCATTGGGCCAGTTCCAGCGGGCGGCGGCCCGGCCGGGTGCCCGTGACGAGGACCAGCGGCTCGTGCCCCAGGGAGGTGATGGTCCACTCACGGGAAGCGGCCGGCGGGTCCTCGGGCTGGTACCGGTAGGCGATGAGCAGGTCCAGGTCCCCCGATCTGACCCTGGGCAGCCCTTTGTCCGTTTCCACGATGACGAGGCGGATGCGGGGGCCGCGGCCGAGGGGCTTGAGGGCGGGCAGAATCCCGGGGAGCAGGTGGCTCATCGCGCTGGGGTAGGCGCCGACGCGCAGCTCGGCGATTTCACGGTTGGAGATGCCGTTGGCGTCGTCCTGGAATCGGGCGGTCGCGTCGAAGAGCGTCTCGGCCGCCTGTGCGAGGGAGCGGCCGGCCGCGGTCAGGATCAGCCGACTGCCGGGGCGGCGGACGACCAGCTCGATGCCCATGCCGCGCTCCAGCGCGGCGATGTGCTGCGACACCGCGGAGGGCACGTAGCCGAGGACCGCCGCGGCCTCGGCCATGGAGCCGCGGTTGACCACGGCCATGAAGGTGGACAGGAGCTTCAGATCCGGCTGCGACTTCATGACTTGTGAACTTTCGCTTCTCGATCCATCGCTTTACGTGTTCCGCTGACGCTGCCAGAGTCTAGGCAACCGGCCGGAAGAACGCGTCCCGCCCTGCGCTTCATCCGCCGCGCTGTCGCCGACAGCCGATCGCGGGATCGTCCCCCACTCTGCAGAAAGCCGAGGCCATGGCCATCGACCTGACCGCCCTGCGGGCGCACTTTCCCTCCCTCGACCACGGCCTCGCCTTCTTCGACGGCCCGGGCGGGACCCAGACCCCCCGCCCCGTCGCCGACGCCATCACCGCGACGATGACCAGCCCCCTGTCCAACCGGGGTGTCCTCAGCCCGTCCGAGCTGAACGCCGAGCGCGCGGTCGCGGAGTTCCGAGCCGCCTACGCCGACCTGCTGGGCGTGCCCGCCGACGGCATCGTCCACGGGCGCAGCGCCACCCAGCTCACCTACGACTTCTCCCGTCACCTGGCCAAAGACTGGAAGGCCGGCGATGAGATCGTTCTCAGCCGCCTGGACCACGACTGCAACGTCCGCCCCTGGGTCCAGGCGGCCGAGCGCGCCGGAGTGACGGTCCGCTGGATAGAGATCGACGCCGCGACGACGGAACTGGACCTCGACTCGTTCGAGCGGGCGCTGTCGCCGCGGACCCGGCTGGTCGCGATCACGGCGGCCTCGAACGTGCTGGGCACCAAGCCCCCGGTGCGCCGGATCGCCGACCGGGCGCATGAGGTCGGCGCGCTGGTGTACGTGGACGGGGTGCACTACACGGCGCACCACCTGGTGGACGTGCCCGCGATGGGCGCGGACTTGTTCGTCTGCTCGCCGTACAAGTTCCTCGGACCGCACTGCGGCGTGCTCGCGGGAGCGCCCGAACTCCTCGAAACCCTCCGCCCGGACAAGCTCCTGCCGTCCTCCGACACCGTGCCGGAGCGCTTCGAGTTCGGCACGCTGCCCTACGAGATCCTGGCGGGCGCCGCCGCCGCCGTGGACTTCCTTGCCGCGATCGACCCGGGCGTGGGCGCCACGCGCAGGGAGCGGCTCGCGCATTCGCTGGGCTCGGTGCACGAGCACGAGCAGGCGCTGCGTGCGAGGCTGCAGGACGGTCTGCGTGCTCTGGGCGATCTCCTCACCGTGCACTCGAAGGCGTCCGACCGTACCCCGACCCTCCTGATGACCCTCGAAGGCCGCGACGCCCGCGAGGCCCAGGCACACCTGGCCGCACGCGACGTCCTGGCACCCGCCGGGTCGTTCTACGCGTACGAGCCCTTCGCCGCCCTGAAGCTGCAGGACCCCGCCCTGCGGACGGGACTCGCGCCCTACAACACCGCCGACGACGTGGACCGGCTCCTCGACGGCCTCTCCTCCTTTCTCTGAAGCTTCTCCCGCACGTGGCCGACCGAAGACCCGATCCGCCGGACAACGGCCGCAGCAGAGCCTGGACATGAGGACGCGTGGCTCTGCCCACGAGAACGACGGGTGGGAAGCGGACCGCCGCGCCACCTGTTCTCGATCCAGGCCGGGCCGGTGGACGACCACCGCCAGTCCGCGCCATCCACGGTGGCCTGCGCCGGGTCGCCGTGGACGGCACCACCCTGTCCGCTCCCGACGAGGAAGCGGTGACCTGGCACTTTCGCAAACACATCGGCAGGGTCCGCGCGTCCGGCTACCCGCTGGTGCGCCTGGTGGCCCTCGTCGAGTGCGGCACACGGGCTCTGGTGAACGCGGTCTTCGGGCCCGACGACGTCGGCGAACTCGCCTACACGCGCCTTCTGCTGGGACATCTGGACGTCGAACCGTGCGACTCCGATCTCGCCAGGCCGCTCTGACAGCCATCCAAAATCCGGGGGCGTGGCCACGTCGAGGCGACGGGCCGTGATGCGTACGCCCCCGGGCTTCGAAGGGGCAGCTCAGTCGGCGAGTTCGCAGATGATCTCGACCTCGACGGGGGCATCAAGCGGCAGGACCGCGACGCCGACCGCGCTGCGAGCGTGCCGGCCGTTGTCGCCGAAGAGGTCTCCGAGCAGGTCGCTGGCTCCGTCGACGACGCCGGGCTGGCCTGTGAAATCGGGCGCGGAGGCGACGAAGCCGACCACCTTGACGATACGCCGGACACGGTTCAGATCTCCGGCGACAGCCTTGACTGAGGCCAGAGCGTTCAGCGCGCACGTGCGGGCCAGGCTCTTGGCCTGCGCCGGGTCGACCTCGGCACCGACCTTGCCGACCTTGCCGACCTTGCCGACCGCAGGGAGCTTGCCGCCGACGAAGGGGACCTGACCGGAGGTGTAGATGTAGCTGCCGGACTGGACCGCCGGCAGATATGAGCCCGCGGGGGCAGGGACCTCCGGAAGCGCCAGTCCCATCGACGTCAGCTTCTTCTCAATCTCGCTCATGCCAGCTCGCTTTCTGATCCATACAGGGTTGGTTCGTCACGGTGGAGGGTGAGAACGTCGGGCCGATGCACCAGCCCATGGCGTCCAGGGCGGCGGCCGAGGCACGTCTCGGACCGGTCGTCGATGCACTCGGAGAAGCCACGGGCTGCGCCGTCGGGCCCGCCCAGGCCGTTCGCGTTGCGGTAGATCACCAGGGCGTCTCGTGCGCTTGGCTGCACCGCGAATGCGGTCCGACCGGAGCATGGGCGGATCTCCACGGAGCAGGACCCTTGTCACGTCGGCCATGATGAGGCTGCACGAAGGCCGTCTCCGACAGGTTCGTCCAGCGGGCGACCCGCTGCATCGCCTCCTCGTCCAGCTCGGATCCGTCAAGCACGACAGCTACCGGATTCCCGAGACAGGGGGGCGCGGAGAACACGCCGGCCTGTGCAAACGGACGTGGACGCGGCATGGTCATCGGGGCCTTTCGACGGCGGTTCAAACGGTTCATTGACGCCGTGCATCCGGCGGTACCGTGCCCATCCCAGCGGATCCCTCGACGTCGAGGCAGGGCCAATCTCAAAGAACTGGCCTGGATTCCGAAGGCCGCCGACCGCACTGGTATCAGCCAGGCCGCCGCCTGCTCGTGCCGCGGCGAACCGCTCCACCACCGGGATCGCTCGATCAAGACCTCCGTCGGCGAGCGCCCGCACCAGCGGTGAGCCGATCACCACCCCGACGACACCGCACTGGCCAACGGCAGACGCGGCCAGCTCTGGGGTGGAGATGCCGATGCCGGTGAGGACCGGAGTCGTCGGCGCGAGGCGCCGAGCCGCTCCGACGAACGAGGCCAGCCCGTCGAGATCGATCCCGTCCGAGTAGCCCGTCCGCTGCCCTGCCGCCGCAAGAGCGTAGACGAAGCCGGTCGCGGCCCGGCACGTGGCGCTCATCTGGGCGGGCGATGCCCCGCGAGCGGCCAGGAGGGGTGCGGTGATGCCGGCCTCGGCGGCCGCCCTCGCCCAGGCCAGCGCGTACGCAGGCGGAACGTCGGGAACGAGGCATCCGGCAGCCCCTACCGAAGCGAGGTCACGAGCCATCCGCTCCGGCCCATACGCCTGCACCATCGCCCAATACATCATCGTGATCACGGGCTTGTCCGACAGCGTGGACACCTGCCGCACCGTCTCCAGCGTGGTGCTCACCCCGTCGCCGGCACGAAGCGCGCGGCGATGCGCGGCGGCAATAGCCGCACCGTCGAGCCACGGATCAACGGCGGGGGCGCCCACCTCCAGCACCATTGCGCCGCTCTGCGCGAAGGCGACGAACGTCTCGACACCGCTACGTAGATCCGGATAGCCGGCCACCGAGAAGGCACCAAGCGTGGGCCGCGCACCCTCCAACTCGGCCCGTAGTGCGACGCCTTGGCGGTTCACCGCGTCACGTACATATACGCCAGACGTCATCGCAGCTCACCGCCGATCCGGACACTCTGGCGTTCGGAAAAGTGGAAGGGGAGGCACAGCTCGGCGAAGAACTCGGGGGCCTGTAGGGACAAAAGGGGTCTCCGGTCGGGGTCGGGCTGGTGCTATCGGCGTGGGCCGGGCAGGGCGGGTCGGCTGGTGGTGCTCCAGCGCGGGACGCTGGCCGCAGGCAGCGCTGCCGGGCGGCGGGACGCGGCGGCCCGCTGCACGTCGAGCGGTGTGGGTGCCGGTGGCCCGGGCGCAAGGATGGGGGTGAGCTGGGCCATGCCCTTGGCGTAGCTGAAGGTGTCCTGACGCCACCGGGGCAGCGGAGTCGGATGGGCGACGCACTGGGTGACGGCGGTGAGCAGGGCGACGGGGGTGTCGGTGCTGGCCGTGGCGTACCACAGGGGCCGGTCGATGGACTTGCCCGCCCACAGCTGCCAGCGGGCGTCCCGCGTGGTCAGCTCGGCTTCCGGATCGAGGTCGCCGGTGGTGAACTCCATGCCGGCAAGCCCATCTGGGGCCTGGACGGCGAAGACGCCCCAGCGCGGGCGGTCGATCTCCCAGCCCTGTTTCAGGAGCGGGACGACGGCGAGGAAGGGATCGTGCTCGTCGGTCCCGGAGACCGGCCGGGCGAGGCAGGAATCCGGCCCCTGCTCGTACGCCGTGGCGAGGACGGTGGTGAACGCGGCCACGAACTCGGTGGGGACGCGGTCGTTGAAACAGACCCCCCACGCCGGCGGCCCAAACGAGTCCTTGTAGGCGTTGATGCGCCAGAGCCCGTCATCTTCGCCTTCGGGCAGGTAGCCCAGGCGCACGCGCCGGTCGGGGGCGGTCACGTAGACATTGGAGTACTCGTCGTACTGGAGGTCCCAGCCGAGGTCGAGCAGCGGAGCGAGGGCGGGGTCACCGATCCCGGTGGTGGAGGCGAGATGGCGCGGGGAGACGTAGACGTCGCCGTCGATGTCGCGGCGCGGATCGGGCCGGTTCATCGGTCCGCCCGCGTGGTGACAGTGATCTCGTCGGCGGCGGCGTCGAGGCGTTCGGTGACCTCGGCGGTGTCGCGGCCGGTGACGATGTAGAACCCGGCCCGGGCGGTGGACAGGTCGCCTTCGGGCGGCAGGAGGAGCGGGTCGCCGATTTCACGAATCCACTGCACTTGCCGCAGCCAGGGGGTGCGGGCGGCGAACGACTGGTTGATACGCCGCTCGGTGAGCGTGCCGGAGACGGCCGGGTAGAGCATGCGGATGCCCACTGCCCCGCTGCGGCTCGGGGTGAGGTCCGGCAGGGTCCCGCAGGCGAGGTCGGCGGCGGCCTTGGGCAGGTCGATCCCGGTGGCGAGGCCGACGAGGTGGCCGATCATGTCGCCGCCGATGCGTGCGTTGACCTCGATCAGCCGGGGCCGGCCACCGACGAGGCGCAGCTCGACGTGCTGTACGCCGTCGGTGATCCCCAGGGCCTTGACCGCGGCAGCGGCTGCCGGGGCGACCTGGGCCAGGAGCGGGTCGGTGGCATCGACGGTGTGGCCGGTCTCGTCGAAATACGGGGCGGGGCCCAGGTGCTTGCGGGTCACGGCGACCGCGGTGGTCACGCCGCGGTGGGTGACGCACTCGACGGAGACTTCCGGCCCGTCGAGGTACTCCTCTACCAGGACGCCGGTGTCCTGGCGGCTCGCGCCGGCCGAGGCGAACGCGAACGCGGAAGGCAGCTCTTCGGGACGGTCGACGCGGATCACGCCGGTGCTGCCGGCGAACGCGGCGGGCTTGATGACGGCGGGATAGCCCAGGGTCATCGTCGCAAGGCCGGCCTCCAGCAGGGTCCGCGCCTTCATCGAGGCGGCCGACGGCACCCCGTGACGGGCGAAGAGGGTACGTGCGGTGGCCTTGTTGCGGCAGGCCCGCATCACCTCAACGGAAGGCGAAGACAGACCGAGCGCGCGAGCGAGACGGGCGGTGGGGACGAGATACCACTCGTCCCAGATGACCACGCCAGCAAGGTCGTGGCGCTCAGCCAGGGCCCGGCCGCCGGCGAACAGAGCTGCGGGATCGCTCAGGTCGACGACGGCGTGGTCGACGATGAACGGCTTCTCCCACGACGGCTCCGCGCCGGCCAGCAGAACGACGTCGTACGCGACGGCCACCTGCTCCAGGCAGTAGCCGCGATAGGTCTCGTCACCGGGGGAAACGACGAGCACGAGGGGACGAGCGGACAAGAAGGTGTTCTCCGTATCGGTGGATGGCAGGGCGAGAGAGGAGAGAGGGTGTGTCAGGCGGCTCGGCGGCGGCGCAGCTCGAACGCTCCGGCCCAGTGGGGGTGGTCGCCGATCAGGCGGCGGGCGTAGAGGGCGGTGTAGTTGTTGTTCAGCTCGGCGACTCCGTACGGGAGTTGGCGGCGCAGGTCTTCGAAGAGGTCCTTGAGGCTGACCCGTGTAGCACCTGCGGCAAGGCGGCAGGCGGCCATGCGTTCCAGAGCGCGGTAGACGTGCGGGTTGTTCGCGTCGAAGGCGTGGAACTGTTCGGTGATGGTGCGACCGCGCGGGCCGAGAACAGCGATGGGCATGGGGTTCTCCACCGGCTGGGGAAACACGACAGGGTCAGGCGCGCAGGACGGGATCGGCGCGTAGGCGGGCAAAAGCCAGAAACAGGCCGAGAGCCTGCAAGGCTGCGCAGGCGGTGAGGACGTGGCCCAGGGCGGCGGGCGGAGTGAGGGCGGTGAGTACGCCGGCGACGGGGAAGGGCAGCAGGAGGATGAGGATGGTCGCCGACAGAGTGCTGCCGAACTTCTCCGGGGGGATCAGGCGAGAGCGCAGGGTGCGCAGGACGACCATCATGCCGCCTTCGGCCGCCATGAGGACGGCGACCAGGACCAGGTAGGACAGGTAGTCGGGGGCCTGGGCGGCGGCAAGACAGGCGAGCGAGGCAAGGGCCGCGCAGGTGGCGCCGACCGGCCACAGGCCCAGGCGGTCCAGCGCGAACCGGCAGAGCGTGACGCTCAGGAGCGTCGCTCCGGCAGCGGCGGACCAGACCAGGCCGACGGCGGTGGTGGACTGCCCGAAGTGCTTCACCACGATCACCGGGCCGGCCGCCTGAAGGAGCCCGGTGGCCAGATTGGACAGGGTCAGCCCGGTCACGAGCCAGCCGAGCACGGGAAGCGAGCGGATGGTGCGCCACCCGGTCAGGAGTCCGGCGCCCGGCCGCCCCTTCGGCGCGCGGGCCGGGACGACGGGCGAGGGGGGTGTGCGCAGAGCGAGCAGCGCCGCGAGCAGCGAAAGCGCGGTAATCACGGCGAGCATCGGCGGGGGCCCGGCGATCAGGAGCACCCCTGCGAGCGCCGGGCCAGCCAGCGTCGCGGTCTGATCAATGCCGAGCAGGTTCGCCTGGACGCGGTGGACCCGTGCCCCTGCCCGTCGGCCTGCCGCGGCGCCCGCGGTCTCGGCCGCGATGTAACTGAACTCGGTGAGCACCCCAGTTGCCGCCGCGAGCACCATCACGGTCACGCTCGCCACGCTGCCAGACGGGTGGAGGTGGAGAAGGACCGCGCCGGCGGCGAGGGCCAGCGCGCGTCCCAGGGAGGCGAGATGGAAAACTACGGATGCCCCGCGCCGGTCGACGACCGATCCGGCCCACCCGAACGCCGCCAGCCTCGGAATCCACTCCAGAGCGAATGCCGCTCCCGTCAGCGCGGCCGAGCGCGTGGTAGCCAGGACCAGGAGGGGGATGCCGTAGGTGGACATCGCGAACGCGAGGGCGTCCGCCGTGCGCGGCAGGTAGATGCCGCGCATCAGCCCGGCGGTGTGGCGCGCGTGCCGGGGCGTGACAGCAGCGCTCACGCGACCGGCTCGGGCCCGGACGCCCAGGTGACCTGCGGGTTGTCGCTCACCCACTGGAGCAGGAGGGCGCGGGGACGGGCAAGGTCCGCCTCGGCCTCGGCGCTGGGCAGTCGCGCCGCGGGCAGCCGTGCGAGGCTGTCGGCGCTCTCGGCTGCGAGCGAGGGTGTCAGCAGGTCGAGGACGTGGCGGACGCGGTTGCTGAACTCGCAGACCAGTGCCGGGGAGGCGTGGCGCCGGGACCAGCGCGCAACCGCGTCGTACAGGTCGGCCAACTCCGAACCAGCCTCTGTGAGTTCCAGGCCGGCGCCGGGCGCGGTCCGGACGAGACCGTGAGCGCGGGCTGTTTCGGTCGCGCTGCGCAGTTGGTGCTTGGAGAGGTCGGGGAGGGTGGCGGCCAGCCGTCGTGGCGGTATCGCCCCGTTATCGTCGATCTCGGTGACCAAGCGGATCAAGGAGCGCGAGGCCAGGAACTCGACCGCGTTGCGTACTTGGGCTGTGGTGAAGAGGGTGGTCATCGGCGCGGGCCTCCCGCCGGGATGGCCGCCTTCGGGCGGGCGGTCGTGGCGTGGGAGAAGAGGTCGCGGTTGTGCCACACCGGAACGGACTCGCCTGTCCGGGCCTGCGGGAGCGCCGCGGGGGCCGGTCGGGACTGGCTGCTGACCCACGGCCTCGGCGCGGGCTTGGCCTGCGGGTGGCCCCAGACCGGGTGGTGGACCGCCTGGTTGAGGGGCTGCCCGGCGGACCACGCGGACAGGGCACCCAGGACAGGACCCAGACCGTCGCCCGCCGCGGACAGCCGGTAGGGCCGGCCCGTGCCCTCGGTGTCGATCAGGCCGTCGGCCACGAGCTGCCGCAGCGGTGGGTAGACGTTGGTCCAGTCGCTGCTGGGCATCACGATCCGGGCCAGGGCCCGCCCGCTGACCTCCCTCCGGGACTTGAGCACCCACAGGATGGCGGCGGCGTGCCGCCGGGTGAGCAGGGTGAGGCTGTCCTCGATCTGCTCGATCGCGGGTAGCGGGCGGTCCGCGGTCTCCAGATGCTTCTCGGCCCAGGTGATGATCACCGGCAGGACCGGCATGAGGGCGGCGCCACGCTCGGTGTGCCCGTAGGTCACATGCCGTGCGGTGTGTTCGGTGCGCTCCACGAGCCCGGCGTCGCACAGCGACTTGAGCTTGGGGTGGAGCTGGCCGTTCTGCAGCCAGGACACCTTGGCCGCCAGCTCGTTATAACGCAGCGGCGGGTCGGAGAGGGCCAGCAGAATCCTCACGTTCCAGCGCGGGGTGATCATGGCGAGGGCCTCGGTGACCCGGGCGATGTCAGCGTCGGTGTCGGGGGGCAGAGCCGTGATGGCCAAGGGAGGAACTCCTGGGTGAATAAGGGGGATCGCCTGCGGTCAGCGGCTGTGCGCCGGGCTCTGGTCCGGAAGGGGCGGAGCCGGTAGCGGCAGTGACGGCGTCGGCGGAGACGGCGCTGGGGCCGGGACGCGGGCGAGGCTCTGCACAACGGCCAAGACCGATTTGGCCTGGACATCGCGGACTGCGACGGCTTCGGCGAGTCGGCGTGAACCGTCAAGGAGGTGGGAGACCTCGTGTCGGCCGATCTGCCGCTCGGGGCGGATGAGCCGGGCGAGGTGGTCGCGGTGGACGTCGATGCTGCGCTCGGCGAGGGCGAGGTCGTCGTGCATGCCGAGCAGGGCGGAGAGCATGCCGGGCGGCTGGTCCTGGGCGCGGGCTTCGAGGTCGGCGAGCGGCGCGCCGTACAGATCCTCGATCCGTCCGGCTATCTCGGTGGACGTGAGGTGGGACAAGCGGGGGCTTTCACGGTCGGCGGGCCCGGGCCGCCCCGGCACGTGGAGGTGCCGGGGCGGCGGACGGGGCCAGTGTTGCGGTGGCCTTGAGCTGCGTCATGCGGACGGGCCGGGCCCGCTGGTCGGGTGGGGGCATGGTGCGCAGCAGCTCACCGAGGGCGGCGCGGTAGCCGTCGCGGGCATCCAGCGCCGCCTCCAGCCACTGCGCGTCGAAGCGGAGCTGGTCCGCAGACAGTTCACTCATGTCGCGGTCCGGAGCCATGTCTGCGTGCACGCGGTCGCGGACGCAGTCGACCTGCTCCTCGGTCAGAGCCAGGAAGGAGCGCAGTTCCAGAGCACGGCCGAGGGCGGGAGAGGCGTCGAGGCCGACAGCCGCCTCGTACAGCTCGGGGACCGGGCTCCCGAAGACCTTCTGAAGGTCGGCGTCCATGGTGCTGGCCTTGACCGGGCTCATCGGGCCGGCCTTCCCGCCCGCCACGCCGACGCCGACGCGGGTGTACCCGCGGGTCGGTGGGGAGCGCTGGTCTGCACAGCCGGACCGGATCGGGGACGAAGGCGGGCGAGCCGTTCAGCGGCGAGGCCCGTCTTGCCCGGAGCGTCCGGGGCAAGGAGCCACCGCACGACCATGGCCCGGCCGTCGCGGGCGCTCACGGCCGCGTTCACGCGGTGGGCGAGGCCCATCGTCGGATCGTCGACCTCGCTGGGCTGGGTGTCCAGCGCGGCGAGGAGGTCATCCTCCGCCCGGTCGAGCATCGCCTGGGCCTCGACGAGAAGGCCGTGCCACTTGACGACGTCGGTGGCCTCAGGATTCGCGGTCGGCGCGGCGGCGACCGCGGCCTTCAGCTGGTCCATGTCCATGTCGAAGCGCGCTTCGATCCGTTCGGTGAGCACGCCCACGACATCCTCAGCGTCATCGGATATGCCGTCGGACAAAAGGGAAACTCCTGTTCTGGAAAGGCCGATGCCTGGCGGGAATATGAGAGGGGCGGCCGTACCCGGCGGCTCAGCCGCTTTCGGATACCTGCTGAATGCCTGTCAGTCCAGGCACATCTGGATGTCGCGGTAGACGTAGGTGCCGGAGACCCAGCCCTTGACGCCGGTGGACTTGTCCGTGATGTAGAGCCAGTTGCCGCTCTTCTTGGACACGCTGAACTTGTGGCTCTTGTAGAGCACGCCGAGCGCGGTGGACTTCGAGCTGGCCTTGGACCGGATGGTCACGGCCTTGGCGTGCACCGCGTACGGCAGCGGCGGCAGGGACGAGCAGCTGCTCGCCGGGGCCGCGGAAACGTTGGCGGGTGCCGCGCTGGCGGTGGTGGCGGACAGCACCGGCAGAGCGAGCGCGCCGAGCATCGCCGCGGATATGGCAATTCGGGTGGAGCGCATGCGGAAGGAATCTCCGTGAAGGCATAGGGATTGCGTGGAAGGGCGCCGCGGGAGTTGTCCCGGCGGCTGTATAAGAGTCCGGAGAATCGCCGGTTTGGCTAACCGGCGATCGTCGGCTATGTTTCGCCGCCCGCGTCGGCGTTGGGGCTCAGCGCGAACGGCCGGGCGGGCGCGGAGCAGGGGCCTTCGATACACCGGCCGGGCGGCTGGCTGCGGCTGCGGGGCGGACCGGCGGGAGTGGACCGGCGTCGCCAGTGAGCCGGTCGTCGCACCACTGCAGGGCCTCGCTCACCGTGTCGAAGCCGCCTTCGCGCAGGGTGTGCGTCCACGCGTCGGTATCGACCTTCTGGACGATGACGCGGAACGGGCTGGGGGCGCGCTCGTCCAGGGCGCGCAGTGCCACGACGGTGACCATGTCGTCCGGGTCGTCGCAGGTGTAGGAGTAGCCCATGGCGTAGTGGTCGCCGTCGCCCGCGAGGCGTCGCTCCAGCGCACGAGTAGCCTCGTCCGCCGGCGGTGGGCCCAGCTCGGGGTCGAGGCCGATGGCATCGTGCGGGCAGCCGCGGTGGATGAGCCAGGACTGCGCCATAGCGGGCAGCGGCAGCAGGGCATGCTCGAAGTCGAACGTCTCCTTCTCCCGGTCCCGCTTCAGGTGAACGGCGACGTATTGCGGCATGCCTGGGTGTCCCCAGGTGGCGGTGCGGTCGAAGAGGACGTAATAGCTGTGCGCGCCGTTGGGAGTGTGGTGTTCGGCGAGGGGGACGAGCATGTCCTCGTGTACGGCAACCTGGCGGTAGAAGTCGACGGACTTCTCCTCGTCGGCGTCGAAGTCGTCCAGCTCGAAGTCGACTTGCGGGATGGGCCTCCGAGCCGGCGCCGGTTCGGTGCGAGACAACAAGGGCCTTTCGGTGGAGTTCAGCGCCGCTGCGCCGGGGCGGAAGGCGCTGTGCCGGGTCGAGCAGAGATCTTGGGCCGCTGGGTTGTGGGCGTCCGTCGGGCGGCGGACAGCGCGGCGCGTCCGGCGTCGGTGAGTGCGACCGGCTGGCCGGCGTGCACGGGGTGGCCGGTGTCCCGGACGACCAGGCCGGCGTCCTCCAGCCGCTGCAGCTTGGCGTGCGGGATACGGGTGCCGGAGGCAGCGGTGACGGACATCCGGCCGGTCAGCAGGTGTTCGTAGAGCTTGGCGCCGCCGGCGATGGCGAGCAGCGCAGCCTGGTCGTCCGTCGAGATGGTTCGTTTTCCGGGGGACGATGCCACTGCGGCGGCCTCAATCGGCTCCAGGGCGGCGAGCACCTTCCCGGCAGCCGCCTCCCGCGCGTCGGTGGCTTCCTCCAACTGGTCCATGGTGCGTTCGATACGTGCGAACAGGGCGTCATCGACGTCGAACTCGCCGCTGGACAGGCGGTTGAGGAGGCGGAGGTAGAAAGTGACGCTGGTCTGGGTCTTGGTCAACTCGCGGTGCTGGTCGACCAGGTGGGCGTGTAGCTCGTCGAGGACGCCGCGGTCCCGGTAGGCCCACAGGGTGTCGATGTCGTGGCCGGTGACGGCTTCGAGGCGATGGTCGAGCGGGGAGAGCGCACGCCGGGCTGGTGGCGGCGCGGGTTCAGGGGGCATAGGCGAGGCTCCGTGCGTTCAGCGGGTGTGATGGTGCGCGGGGTTCTGTGCGGGACGGGGCAGACCCGGCAGTGCGGTGGGCGGCGGACCGGGCCGAGGCGCGGGGCCGCGGGTGGTCAGCTGCGGGGAGCGGGAGCGTGCCGCGTGGGTGCGGGCGCTCAGCGGCCGGCGGGTCATCCCCAGGCGGCGGCCGACCTCGTCGTAGACGTCGTTGCCCGCACGCGGCCGGATGGCGACCACATGGATCTCCTTGTGGTGCGCGGACTCTGCGGGCGCCGGGCGGACGCCGTAGACGATGCGCCAGTCCTTGCGCGAGTCCACGAACAGCTTTCGGTACCCCTCCAGGTCGCCGTCGAGACGCAGCCCGAAGCGCTGCGCGTTCACGACTTCCTGCAGGTAGACGAGGGTGAGGTCACGGATATCGCTAGGGGCCTGAAGGAGATCGTCCAGCGCGCGGGGGTCGAAGCTCAGTCCGAAGGCGGGCTGTCCCTGTCCCGCGGTCATGACGTCGGCTCGTCCGGCTCGGCGGCCTCCGTCGCGGACGCGGTCTCCGTGCGCACGGACGGCGGCGGGCCGGGCAGAACACGGTGCGCGGGCCGATCGGGAGAGGTCATGCAGGCTGACAACGGCCCACCCGGCGAGCGGACCGCCGCAACGGCATGGGTGAGGAAGTCCCGGTGCCACACGAACAGCCCGCTCAATCCGGCGTCAGGTTCCTTGTGCTGCTGGTAGGCGAGCCACAGGGCATGGAGCCAGGCCACGACATCGTCGTGCTCCTGCCACCGCAGACACCAGGGCGCCGCGGTGGTGACCTCCGCCCCGTAGACCGGGAGGAAGAAGTCGTCGACCCAGTCGCTGAGCGCGTCGAGTTCGTCTTCCCGTTCCTCCCCGTCGAGTTCCAGGATCGGGCGAGGTTCGGGTGGAGCGGCGGCAGGCGGCCCGCCAAGCCCCGGCATGCCGAACGCGGCGAACGGCGACCCGCTCGGCGTCGGGGCGGACGCGAGATGATCGAGCTGCTGCGCTTGCTGCGCCGACTGTTCCATGAGCCGTCGCACGCTCGTCTCAATCCCCTCCAGCTGCCGATCCGGAACTCGGACCGGCTCCAACTCGCCTTCTTCGGAGGGTTTTATGGATTCGGGCATGAAAAACTCGGCCTCCTACGAGACACGGGATGAAAGAAGGCGGAAGCGGTGACACGCGGGCCGGACAGCGAATAACCCGCACGCTCCGACGGAATGCCGCCTGGCGTCACGAACGGGCACCGGCCCGTCTTGACGAAAGCGCGGTAGCAGCTCAGGCGGTGAGAATCACGTCGTCTTGCGTGAGGGTCTCGCGGATCGTCTCGGTGAGCCGGTCGGCCGCGATCGACGCGTAGTGCTCGGTCTTCTCCACGCCGATGAAATCCCGGCCCTCCAGCAGGGCGGCGACACCCGTAGAGCCGGAGCCGGCACAGAAGTCGAGGACCGAGCCACCGTCGGGGCTGATCTTGACCAGCTCACGCATCACGGACACGGGCTTCTGCGTGATGTGCTGGCGCTTCGTGCCCGAGGGCTGCGACGCCGAGTACATCCCCGGCAGGTAGACCGGGTTACGGGAGCCGTCGATCGGACCCTTGGACGCCCAGATGATGAATTCGCAGTTCTGGGTGAACCGGCCCTTTTGGGGCCTGGCCTGCGGCTTGTGCCAGGCCAGCACCCCGCGCCACAGCCACCCGGCCGCCTGGATCGCGTCCGTCGTGGTCGGGAGCTGACGCCAGTCGGTGAACAGCAGCGCAGTACCACCGGTCTTCGTGAGGCGGTGGGCTTCGGTCATGATCTGCGTCAGCCAGAACGAGTAGGACCTCTGGTCCATGTTCTCGCCGGTGAAGTCCGGCAGGGTGTGCTGGGCGTCGGCGGAGGTGTACTTCTGCTTCGCGGAGCGGGTGGTGCGCTCCTTCGCCGTCCGCCCGCCGGAGTTGTACGGCGGGTCGGTGATGACGGAGTCGACGCAGCCGTCTGGGAGGCCGGCGAGAACGCTGAGGGCATCGCCCTGGTGAAGGGAAAAAGGCAAAGAGGAACCCCTATTCGGGTGCGGAATCGCAGAGGGAACTACCCGTCTCGTACGAGAGTCCTCGCGGGCCGGAAGTGGGCATGCAGAAGCCCAGGGCCGCAGACCGAGGAAGGCGAGAGGGGAGTCCAAAAACTGTAGAGGCGAATCCGCCGACGACCAAGAAGTGCCCTGCCGGGGTACCGGATTCCGGCACCTCACGCCGACTTTTTGGTCAACCGCCGATCCGCGCCTACTGTTTTTGAACCGCCCGGCGCACACCGCCGCTGGCTACTCCCCGCCACACCTCACGGAGATACCCCCTGCCCCAGCACACCTAGCTCACGGCCCGGCCACGCGGAGCGAGCGGCAACTCGCCCACACCGGCCCGCCCCGATCGCCCCACCCCGGCCGCCGCGCCCTTCCACCACGCCCCGCGCACGCGGCACGCCGGAGACCGCACCCCGAAGGACACGCTCATGACCTCTCGCTACCCGCCCCTGCCCGCAACCGCTGACCCGCGAGCGGTCCACTCCGATTGAAGGCGCTCGCCGCCGGCATCGGCGTCGTCTTCCTCTCCCCGATCCTGATCGCCGGCACCGGCGGCATGATGCTGGCCTCCTCCACCGACGCCGTGCAGAGCAACGGCTCCTCCAGCAACTGCCTGACCGACATCGACACCGACAAGGTCGCCGACCAGGTCACCAAGATCCTCGACGGCGCGTCCGGTAAGAACGTCCACATCAAGGGCCTGGACCTGCCCGCCGAACAGGTCCCCAACGCCCAGACCATCGTGGCCGCCGGCCTCTCGCTCGACGTCCCCAAGAAGGGACAGATCATCGCGCTCGCCACGGCGATGCAAGAGAGCCGCCTGCGCAACCTTAACTACGGGGACCGCGACTCCCTCGGTCTGTTCCAGCAGCGTCCCTCCCAGGGCTGGGGCAGCGCCCAGCAGATCCGCGACCCGGTCTACGCCTCCGAGCAGTTCTACAAGCGCTTGCTCAAGGTGAGCGGCTGGCAGCAGATGACCGTCACCCAGGGAGCCCAAGCCGTGCAGAAGTCAGGGCTGCCGGACGCGTACGCGCAGTGGGAGGACCTGGCCACCGCGCTACAGGCCGCCATCGCCAAGACCTTCCCCGGCGGCGGCAACGACGCGGACAGCAAGGGCGCGGACCAGGGCGAGCAACCGTCGACGGGCACCACCGGCTGCGCGCCGGGCCAGGACGGTTCCGGCTTCGGCCGTATCCCCGAGGGAAGCGTCCCCAAGGGCTACAAGATCCCTAAGGACGCTGATCCGAAGGCGCGCAAGGCCATCGGGTGGGCGATGCGCCAGCTCGGCACGCTCTATCAGTGGGGCGGGTTCTGCACCAACGCGCACGGCCCCGACCCCATGGGCCGCTGCGACTGCTCCAGCCTGACGCAGCAGGCGTACGCACACGCGGGCGTCACGCTCACCCGCACCACGTACACGCAGGTCAAGGAGGGCAAGGCCGTCTCTCGCGCCCGCCTCAAGCCCGGTGACCTGATCTTCAGCCGCGGTACCGCCGCCCGGCCCGAGCACGTCGGCATGTACATGGGCGAGGGCCTCGTGATCGAGGCGCCGCGCACCACCAAGCCCGTCCGGATCACCCCGATCAAGGACTGGACGATCCTCGCCGTCCGCCGCGTCCTCTGACGCCGCCCCCGCCCGGTGCGGCCCCGGGCGGCCTGCAGCCGCTGCCACTTCCGTGCCCCGAGCGCACCTCCCGCTTCCGCTTCCCCCCTTTTTTCTGCCGGCCCTCGCCCGGTCCGCGTATGCAAGGAGCCCCGCCACCCCTATGTCCGTCTCTCTCGCAGACCGCGTCATCCAGTTCGCCTACGACCCAGGAATTTCGCCCAAGGGCGGCGGGCTACCGGGCCTGAGCGTGCTGAAGAACGTCGTCAACAGCATCAACATGTTCGGGATCATCGCCGTCGTCGGCGCCCTCGCCGTTTCGCTTGGCGTGTGGGCCTGGGGTCACCACAGCGGTGGTCACCAGGCCGAGGCCAACGGCAAGAAGGGGGCGGTCGTCGCCGCGGGCGCCGCCCTCGGCCTGGGCGCCGCGAACGGAATCGTGGCCTTCTTCTCCGGCCTGGGGGCGCAGGTCCACTGATGCGGAAACGATCCCCCTCCTTTTCGCTGTCCTCCTACGGGGCGGGCTGGTCGGCCAACCGGCGCATCGCGATCGCCACCTGCGCCGTCGCCGTCCTGCTCGCCATCGCCGGGATCGTCGCCGTGGTGACCGGCAGCGGGAGGGGCCACCAGGCCCCGGACACCGCCGTGCCCGCCCCGGCAGGCAGCGCTTCCTCTTCCGAGGCCGTCCCGAAGCCTTCCTCCGGGTCGGGGTCAGTGCCCAAGCCCCCGCGGATCGCCGAACCGGTCGCCTACGCCAAGGCAGCGGCGCAGATGCTGTGGTCCTACGACACCCGCGACACCAGCCGCGACCGGCAGCTCGCCGGCATGCGCGCCTGGATGACCGCGGAGACCAAGTACGCCGACTGGGCCTCGGTCTCCGGCCAGGTTCCCGATCCGGTGCTGTGGTCGCGGATGGCCGACCAGGGCCAGCACGCCACCGCCAGCGTCGCCGAGGGCCACTACCCCTCCGCGTTCAAGCGGGCGCTGGCCGATGACCCGTCCGCGATCACCGAGGCGTACGTCTACGTCGTCACCGTCAACGGCAAGCAGCAGATCGCCTGGAAGAAGGGCGGCGGCGGGGCTGAGGGACGGGCGGTGACCCTCGCCGTCCAGTGCCGCCCGAACCACGACTGCGCCCTGGCCGCCATCGCTCCGAGCGTCACGCAGTGACCCGCGCCTGAGATACGAAAGGAGGAGTAACTCCCCGTGGGTTTCTGTGATTTCCCTCTGGCGGACAAAGTGTGCGCTGTCGGCGACGCGGTGGACTTCGCCTCGGACCCCGGCAAGGCCATCGGTGACTGGATGGCGAAGTCCGCCGGTGAACTGGCAGCTGCCGCAGCCGATCTGGCCGCCGAGGCGGTCAACACCACCACGAAGGTGGACCTGAATGCTGGATGGTTCCGCGACAACTACGAGATGTTGCTGCCACTGGGCCTGGTCCTGCTGGTCGCTACCTTCTGCGCGCAGCTGGTCCGGGCCGCCGTCCGGCGCGACGGACAAGCCTTGGCACAAGCCTTCACCGGCACCGTGAGCGGCGTCCTGTTCGCCTTCTGTGCCATCGCCCTGACTACGGTCGCCCTCGAAGTGGTCGACGCCGTCAGCGACGGCCTGTTCAAGGCCGCGCATCTGGACATCGCCTCGGCCGTGCGCCGCATCGTGAAGGCCAGCCAGATCCCGGGACTGTCCGGACTGGGCTGGCTCGTCGCGGTCGTCGCCGGTCTCGGCGCCGCCATCGGCGCCTTCCTCTACTGGTGCGTGATGATGGCCAGAAAAGTGGGCATTCTGGTCCTGGTCACGCTGGCTGTCTTCGCGTCCGCCGGCGGTGGCTGGGAGGTCGCGCGCCGCTGGCGCAAGGGCTGGATCGAGGCCACCGCCACCCTCGTGGTCAGCAAGCTGCTGATGACCGTGGTCTTCGTGCTCGGCATCGCCGCCATGGGCAAGACCGAGGCCAAGGACGGCATCGCAGCCCTCGCCGACGTCATGTCCGGCATCGTGATCATGGTCCTCGTGCTGCTCTGCCCGTACGCCGTCTTCAAGTTCGTGCACTGGGCGGCCGACGGCACCGACGGCGAGTCCATCCACCGGGCCGGCGGCGCTGGAGCCCAGATCGCCAAGGCCCACGCCGAGAAGGCCACCCGCAAGGCCGCCGCCGCTGCGGCCACCGCCGGAACCGGTGGCGCAGCCGCCGCAGCAGGCGGCGCGCCGCAGGGGCCCGACGCCGCTGGCTCAGGCGGTTTCCCCGGCGACATCGCCGCCAATCCGACCGGCGGAAGCGGAGAGGGCAAGGAAAGTTCCCAGAGCGGCGGCACGGGCGGCTCACCTGGTGGCGATGCCGTCAAGACTGGCCTGGAGAATGCCGTTCAGCCCGCGCCGACGAGCGTGTCCGAGGACACCAGCGGCCAGGTGGGCGGCAGCCCGGGACCGGGCGAATCCGGCGCGAGCGACGCGTCCGGCCAGAGCGGCGGATGGCAGTCCGCTGCGCCGACCACCACCCCGCTGCCGCAGGGCGCACCCCCGCCCTCCGGCTCACAGAACACCACCTCCCGCGGGGCGAGCGGACCGCCGCCGCCGCCGACCGGCCTCTGATCCCCTGCCCGACTACCGGGGGCGGGACGTGCGTTGCACCTCCCGCCCCCGGGTTCCACCCGCGCCCTTCAGGACCCGCCCCTTGACTGATCTCTCCGTCGCCCCGGTCACGGTGAAGTTCCCGCACCGGTCCCGCCGCGGCATCCTCCTCGGCCTCTCCCTGCCCCAACTCGTCCTCGTTTCCTGCACGTTGACACTGCTGCTGATGACGGTGATCTCCACCGGCCTGCTCGGCGCCGTCGTCCTGGCGCCGCTGTGGGCGGCATCCGGTGTGCTCGTCGCGATCCGCCGGCACGGCCGCTCCCTGACCGACTGGGCACCGATCGTCGCCCGCTACGCACACCGCCGCCGTACCGGCCAGGCACCCTGGCTCGCCCGGCCCGTCACCCGGCCCCGGCAGGACGGCGTCCTCCACCTGCCCGGCACCACCGCCTCCCTCAAAGTGGTCACCCCCGGCGACTCCGCAGGCGGCGCCGCGGCCGTCCACGACCCCCACCAGCACACGCTGACCGCCATCGCCCGGGTCAGCAGCCGTGCCTTCGCCCTCCTCGACCCCACGACCCAGAACCACAACGTGAGCAGCTGGGGACGGGCTCTGGCGGGCATCGCCCGCACCGGGCACATCGCCACCGTGCAGGTGCTGGAGCGCACCGTCCCCGACAGCGGCGACACCCTCTCCCGCCACTGGACCCACAACGGGCAGCCCCAGACCCCCGTCGCCGGACAGATCTACTCCGAACTGGTCGCATCCGCCGGACCCGCCGCCGCTCCGCACGAGACCTACCTCGCCATCTCCCTCGACCTCAAGGCCGCCCGGCGCCTGATCAGCCAGGCAGGCGGAGGACTGCCCGGGGCGTTCACCGTCATGGAGCAGACCACCGCGTCCATCGCCCAGGCCGCCCGCAACGCCGGACTCACAGTCACCGCGTGGCTGAGCGCGCGGGAGATCGCCGCCGTCATCCGCACCGCCTACGACCCCAAGGCCCTCGCCGCACTCCAGCAGTGGTCAAAGACCGGCCGCGCCGAGGCCGACCCCGCAGCCGCCGGACCCGTCGTCCAGTTCGAGGACTACGACCGCCTCACCACCGACAGCGCACGGCACGCGACGTACTGGGTGGAGAACTGGCCGAGGACCGAGACGGGGGCCGGGTTCCTGCACGGGATCATGTTCACCGCCGGCGTGCGGCGCAGCCTGTCCCTTATATACGTGCCGCAGGGGCTTGAGTCCGCGCTGCGGGACGTCCAGCGGAAGAAGGCCGCGATCGTCGCAGACGCGAACGAGCGTGCCCGCCGGGGACAGGTCGATTCCGAAGAGGATTCCGTCGAGTACGCCGACGTCAAAACGCGGGAACGGCAGCTCATCGCCGGGCACGCGGACGTAGCCCTCACCGGCCTGGTCACCGTCACCGCCGAGACCGACGCCCTCCTGGACGCCGCCTGCGCGCAGATCGAGACCCACGCCGTCACCTCCGGCATCGACTTGCGACGGCTCAACTACCAGCAGTCGGAAGCCTTCGCCCTCAGCGCGCTCCCGCTCGCCCGGACCGCCCTGTGACCGGCACACCCCACCACCGGCCCCCGCACGCCACGGTGTCCCCGTCAGCACATCTCACCGACGAGATCACGGCACTGCTCCTGCCGTTGCGGAAGATGCAACGCCGCCACCAGGCAGAGCTGGACCTCTACCGCACCGCGGACGGGGAAGTGATCGACGAGCGGTACGCCGACTACGACGATGCCCGCCAGAGAACGGCCATGGAAGCCGGCGACGCGCTCGACACCCTCCTGGAGCGGCTGGAGAACCTGGTGGCCGTGCCCTCACGCCGCCCGTTCACCGTCGCGGTCCAGGGCCCCGGTCACGAGGAGGGGGCCGCCGCGTGGCTGTTCGTCGTGACCGGCACCAGCCTCGACGACGCCCACCGCGCCCTCACCCGCCTGCCCTCCTTCCAGCAGTGGCAGGCCGACATCCGTCCCCCAGACGGCTACGAGACCCCGGGCGACGCTCAGCTGGTGCCCGGCCAGAGCCATCCCGGTACCCGGGAATCCGGGTCGTACATCGATCTGCGCCACGAACAGGCCCATGCACCCCTCCGGCGCACCACATCGCCAGCCCCGGCTTCCCCCGGCCCCCGGCCGTCCTGCGGGCCGCCCCGGCGCCCCCGCTGATACACACCAGACCCACGGACCACCCTGTTGACTTCTCCCACCCCGCCCACGGCACACCCCTACCTGCGTGCCGCCACCGCGGGCATCCGCCACCATGCCCGCGGACTGGACCGGCCACCGCCGCCAGAGCCGGTGGACCGCGCACATCTCGACGCGCTCCACGCCCACCTCGACGTACTGCACCGGCTCCTGGACCACCTCGCCACCGCTACGCGCCCACCGTTTCCCGGCGCGGGCCGGCATCTGGCCACGGCGCGCACCGGTCTGTGGCGGGCCACCGCCGCCGTGCACGACGCCTTCCACCTCCTTCCACCTGGATCGGCGGAATCCGCCGAGTGCCGGCCCGAGCCGCTTCCCGAGGGGCCGCCAGTCCTCACGATCTGCCAGCGCCACCTGGCCGCAGGACACATCGCGCGCCGCAAAAACACCCCCACTGACCTGCGATAGACCCCGCCGACGGACCGAAAGGCCCCTGATGAAGCACCGGGCTGCCCACCGCGCCTCCGCCAGCACGCTGTTCACCCCGCACGGCACCGACCGGGCCGCCCGCAAAGCCGCCCGCCGTCAGCTCGCCGAAGCAACCGCCAAAGCCCGCGCCGAAACCACCGTCCCTCCAACAGGCACCACACCAGCCGAGCACGGAACCCCCGCCCCCCTGTACCCGCCCAGCGGCCGACCCGGATCGGCATCCGCTCGCGGGGGCCGCCTGCGCCTGCCCGCCCACCGGATGACCACCGCCATCGCGGCAGGCGCGTACCCCTTCCTCGCCGAGGGCGGGCTCGGCGCTGACGGCATCTACATCGGGCGCGACGTCCACGCCGAAGCGTCCTTCGTCTTCGATCCGTTCACGCTGTACGGCCGCATTGAGGGATTCACCAACCCCAACCTCCTGCTCGCCGGAGTGATCGGCCAGGGCAAGAGCGCGCTCGCCAAGTCCTTCGCGCTGCGTTCGGTGGCCTTCGGATACCGCGTCTACGTCCCCTGCGACCCGAAAGGTGAGTGGACGCCGGTGGCGGAAGCCCTCGGCGGCCGGTCCGTCGCTCTCGGCCCCGGACTGCCCGGACGCCTGAACCCCCTGGACGCGGCCCCGCGCCCGGACAACGTTGCGGAGGCCGACTGGGCCGGCGAGATCCGCAAGCGCCGCCTGCTTCTGCTCGGCTCCCTCGCCAGGACGGTCCTGGGCCGGGACCTGATGCCCATGGAACACACCGCTCTCGACGTCGCCCTGGACGCCGTCGTCACCCGCGCCGCCGCCACCGGCCGCACCCCGCTCCTCGGCGACATCGCCGCCACCCTCAACAACCCCAGTGCGCTCGACGAAGCCGCCGGGATGATGTCGGGCCAACTCGGCGGCGCCGCACGCGACCTGGCCCACGCCATGCGGCGCCTCGTCCACGGTGACCTGGCCGGCATGTTCGACGCCCCCTCCACCGTCGCCTTCGACCCCAAGGCGCCGATGCTCACCATCGACCTGTCCCGGCTGGGCGGCTCCGGCGACGACACCGCCCTCGTCCTGGCAATGACCTGCGCGAGCGCCTGGATGGAGTCCGCCCTCTCCGATCCGAACGGCGGCCGGCGCTGGATCGTGTACGACGAGGCGTGGCGGCTGATGCGGCACGTCGGTCTGCTCCAGCGCATGCAGGCCCAGTGGAAGCTCAGCCGCGGTCTCGGCATCGCCAACCTCATGGTCATCCACCGGCTCAGCGATCTGCTCACCGCCGGCGACGCCGGATCCCGCGGCCGGGCTCTGGCCGAGGGACTCCTCGCGGACTGTTCCACCCGCATCATCTACCGCCAGGAGACCGACCAACTGCACGCCGCGGCCTCGCTGCTCGGCCTGACCTCGGTTGAGATGAACGCCGTCGCCCACCTCAACCGAGGGCGTGGCCTGTGGAAAGTCTCCGGACGATCCTTCATCGTGCAGCACCTCCTGCACGCGCACGAGCGGGCGCTCTTCGACACCGACGCTCGCATGCACTGAAAGGTCCGCAAGTTCCCGGATATTGGGCCTTTGATCCCCATGAACTCACGGATGGGGAAGCATAAATGAGGCTATCGGACCCGTGGGTTTCGCGAACCCGGAACACGGCTTTCTGTGAGACCGGGATGCTCGACCGTGTTGGCATACCGCTGGGCGGCTTCGATCGAGAGGCCGAAGAGGTCGCAGATGCGGCGCACGTCCCCCCCGGTGGCGTGGATCTCCTGGAGTATGCGGTCCTCTCTGAGCGCCTGGGGCTTCAACTGCGCTTGTGTCCACGGAAAGTTGCGGCTGACCGGCACGAGTCGGGGTGCGGTCTTGCGGTTGATGAACAGGTGCGAGTTGAGGCTCGTCGGCCAGGTCCTGGCTCGGTGGTCGAGGTAGGCCGTGAGCCGGGTCAGTACCGGTCCTGCCAGCGGGAAGTTTCGGTCGGCCAGGCGGAGGCGGCCGTCCTGGATGTCGGTCACCTGCAGCGATGCCAGTTGCGGGCTGGTGAGCGCGTGGAAGGCGACCAAGGCCACGGCCAGGGCACACGCGGGGTCGGGCGAGTTGAGCGCGCTCCTGATCGCCTCGGTGTCCAGCGGGAGCGGGATGGTGCCTGCGACGCGTGTGAGAGGGATGCCTCGGGTTGGGTTGGTGAAGACCTGCTTGCGGCCCTTGAGGATGGTGAAGAGCGACCGGAAGCCCTGTTCTGCGAAGTTGCGGTGGGCCCCTCGCTCCGGGAGAGCGTTGGTGTAGTCCTCGCGGGTGATCTCGGCAAGCGACTCGTGGCCCTCTTCGGCCCAGGCCCGCAGGATGGTTGCCATCCCGAGGATGTGCAGGTGGGCGGTCTGCGGATGGCGGGCGTGTCGACGTGGGGCCTTCTGGCTGCCGTCGAGCATGACGTCGAGCCAGGTCTGCAGTTGCTGAGTCATCGCGGGTGGCAGGCCGGCTGTGTGCTTCGCGAAGTAGTGGCGCACTGCGAGGGTGCGGTCGTCGATCAGCAGGTCGGCTGCCGTGAGGATTTCCAGGGTGGACACTGCGGTGCCGCCGAGCCGCGGAAGTTCCAGGACGTCGGTGGCGTGGATCTTCGCGCCCGGCGTGGCCTGGAGGGCATGCAGCAGCTTGATCGAGCGCTTGACGTCGTTGGTCAGCTTCTTGCTCCAGCCATGCCGGGCGGCGTGCTCGCGCAGGATGGCGTCGCAGTAGGCCAGCATGCCCGTGTCCGGCGCTGTGGTTCGGCGCTTGAGGGCAGCTTGGTCGGGTGGCATACGGAAGAGGATCAGCTGCCGCCAGCGCACCGGTGCGAACCGGGGGTTGATGGGAGGCCGCACCACCTGCGTTGGGTGCTTGGGTCGGTTGACCTTGCGGGCGGCGCCTTCCGCGTAGGCGGAGTGCAGGTTGGCGAGGTAGAGCTGCTGGCCGGTGCGGGCGACGGCCGCGTAGTTGATGGCCCGGTCCGCGTTCTTGTTCCTGCGGCCTTCTTCGAGGCACAGGCGGCAGGCGCCGGCGTCGCCGATCGGTGCTTCCCTCTCGCAGTACATGCAGGTGCCGACCGGGTAGTGGCCCTGCCACCAGCGGCAGGCCCAGCAATGCCAGCTGTAGGCGCGCTGAACGCCCCAGGCCAGACAGCCTCGGCACGATCCTGGGTACCCAGGCCCGCCGGGGTGGCAGACCGCGCACAGCCCCTGACTGAAGTAGCCGGTCGAGCCGCAGCGGCGGCAGGCCGGCGGGGTGAAGGGACCGCCGGGCAGGCACACGTAGCAGTAGTCGACTCGCGGCTTGGTCCATGCGACGTAGTTGGTACGGCAGTTAAAGCAGCGGGGCGGCGGGGTGGTGCTCACAGGGGTGGCTCCGACCTGGGCTTGCCGAACCGGGGAGTTACGATCACGGGGGCGTCGGAGGTGGCGGATGCCGCCTTCTCCTGGCGCGGGCGCCGTTCGGCCACCTTGTCCGGTTCGCGGATCAATAGGGCGGTCGGATCGCAGTCGAGTACCGAGCAGATCACGTCCAGGTCATCCAGGCGGATCGTGGTCGGTGATCCCGTCCACAGCGCCGACATCTTGCCCGCGCTGATCTCCAGGCCCGCCTCGCCGAGCTGCCTTCGCATCTCGGCGGACTTCCAGATGCCACGCTCTGCGGCCTTCATCCGCAGGTTCCAGCGCACGGCCTCATACCCCCATTTCGAATCGGGACGTCAGGCGCTGGTTGGCCTGCGTCCACGCCTGCTCGATGTGGTCGCTGTGGACGTGAATGTAGCGGCTCGTCGTAGCCAACCACTCGTGTCCCAGCAGTTCTTGAAGCGCCTTGATGTCCATGCCGTCGACGTACAGCGAAGAGGCACAGTAGTGACGAAGCACATGCGGGGTGAGCCGGCCCGCCCACGACGGCAGCCACAGTTCAGTCTGGGTGCCGAGCCCTCGTCGCAGGGCATCGTCGCCGACCCGACCACACCGGTTGAGCTCCCGGTCGAACCGTTCGCTGGGCAGCATCGGGGCATCGGGGTCCGACCAGTCGGGCCCGAACTGGTGGCGGACCTCGGCCAGCCACCAGTCGATCAGGCGATCCGCGCCGTTGATCGCGGGAACCAGCCGGGACTTGTGGCCGCGGCCCCGCGAGCCCTTGCCATAGCGGACGTGGAGTTTGCCGAACTCACCCAAGTCGGGATGCCAGTCGCGGATATCGAGTCCCACACTCTCGCCGATCCGCAGACCAAGTCGGCGCCACAGCGACGCGGCGAAGTAGTTCCGCGCTGCAGGAAGGTACTTCCGGGCGTCGGGGATACTCGACCGCCACTGGCTGAACAGCACCTCGACTTCGGCGTTCGAGGGGGGAATCCGGATCTCGCCCTGGGCTCGTCCCGGCGGCCGGTTGAACTCATCGATCGGCTGCTCGATGACGTAACCAGTCTGGGCATGGATGTCTCCCTGGTAGCGGCTGATCACGAAGTCGTAAAACTGGGCCACCATGCCGGCCTTGCCAGCACGCGTGTTGGCGGCTCGGCCTACCTGTCGCAGGTCAGCCAGGAACCGGTCCGCATCGTCACAGGATGCACTCCAGATCGGACCGGGCAGCGACCGCGCGAAGTCGATGACTGCCGTGCGGGCGTTGCCCACATGGCCGTCGGTCAGCCCGGCTGCCGCCATCGCGAGCGCGTACTGATCAACGATCTCCTGCTCGAAGTCCTCAACATCCTGCTGCGTCCGCAGCCCACCGGCGGACGTAAGGCTGCGAACGACCGCAAGGCTCATCGGCCGCTCAGTTCGCGGATCTGGCGCATGCATCAGAGATACAGCCTGACCGTCAGGAATCTCGACGGAACGCCAGATTCTTCAGCCTCAGGGGTGAACCCCCGCCCACCTGGGACTCCAGGTCAACGAGACCTCAATGATCCAAACCAACTCGCGGGGATAGAGACAAGAAGACGCTGAGTTCCCTCCGGCTGACACACAGCCCGGCGCGCACCGGAACGGTGGCTCTCCACCACACCGCCACGGCAACTGAGCACCGCTGACAACACACGGATACATGCCCATGACCTTCTCCTGGATAGATCACCGGACCCTGACCCCAGATGACATCGCCACCTTCGAAGATCTGATGGCCGCCTACCGCGAATACGGGGGCCATCCCCCTCGCCCCGAGCCCGTCCAAGGCGAGTGGGTGATGATCATCCACACGGGAGCCGTGAGCCCTGACGGGGAATGGCTGGAAATCGAGGGCGTCTTCAAGCGTTGGGGCTCCACCCAGCTCACCTCCCACGGTACCCACACCGAGTTCGTGGACATGCTGTTCACCGAAGAGGGCCAGGCCCTCCCGGGCCGCGGGGAAGGGGCCCGCCCGACGTCTGCGCCACAACACCCAGAGGCCGCGCCGCCGGTGCCACCGCACGCACCGTCCCCAAGACGGAGACGCTAGTCATCCCGGGACCCTGCCTGCAGAAACCCCGGCTCACCAGCTCAAACGGACCCGAACGAACACACAGCCCCACAGGCAACGGCAAGAGACTCATGAACCCCGATTTCCAGCGCGCACTGATTCCGCGCGACGAGGCCCTCCGCCTTATCGGCACGCTCACCGCGTTGAAGTCCGAGTGCTCCGGCAACGCCGAGCAGTGGCGGCTGCTGGACGAGAGCGGCCACGTGCCGGCCGAGCCCTCCTTCACCGAGCTGTTCCAGCACGCCACCAACGCGCAGGACCTCTCCCGCGAGGTCCTCCGACTCACTGCCGCCTTCGCCACGACCCCACACAGCACGAACCGCGCAGGCCGCATCACCCTGGCCCACCTCGCGATGGCGAGCACCATGTCAGCCCACGCCGCAGCGCACTTCGCGGAGACTGCCGAGGCCGCCCTCGGTCTGCCGCGCTCCTCCAGCCCGGCCGACCAGCACTACCTGAAGAACCGCATGGTCCTGGACCACGGCACGGCCCGCGACTACCTGCGGCGCACATCGGAATCCCTCCGCGACGCGGCCAAGGAGCTCGACGGCCACCTCGACCTCCACCGCACCTTTCCCGCGCCCTCCCACCGCGAGTGCCCCGTGCCGCCACCGCCCAGACCGAGCGGTCGCCACCGCTAGCCCGGGCCGACCCCCACCCGCTTCACGAGGAGTCCCCTGAACCGCCCCGCCCATTTCACGGACGCCGCCTGGGCCGAGTACCAGCAGTGCCAAGCCGACCACGACGACCTCATGGACCAGGTCGCCGATCGAGAAGCCCACATGGAACAGGGCCTGACCGACTCCTAAGACGAGTACGACGTCGCTTCCCCTGTACACCCGGCGGGACGGCCCCATCCCGCACGGCACATCCCGCCGCCCCGGCACGACCCCGCCTCGCGCAGGAACAGCCGTGGCCGCTGACGGCGCCGACACCACGCTCACCCCCGCCGAGCCCGAGCGGAACGCGGCTCTCGAAGCCCCGCCGATCGCACCGCTTCCCGACCACCGCAATGTGAACGCCGCGTGGTGGCAGGAGCTGTGGCGCCGCCACGCGCACATCACCATGCCACTGCGCCAGCGCGGACTGCCGTGCGACATCGAGTTCGGGCTGAGCGCGTACGTGGTGCACGTATCGCTCCCCGACGACAGCTACCTGATCATCTCTCCGCCGCAGGAGCCATCGTCCGACCATGCACCGGGAGCCCCGGAGGGGTGGTCCGTCACCCGCCGTCACCGCGACGACCACATGCTGCCTGAGGTGGTATACGACTCGGTTCCCTCAGCCGATCCCCGTGTCCCGGACCGCCCCGAAGTACGTCACGGCGGCAGCGCCTCGCCCCTGATCCAGGCTGTTGACCAGCGGCTCGGCCAACTCGCTCTGTTCCCCGGTCCCCCTTCGCCTACCGGAAGCCCGCTCATGCCGACAGCTCCGCCGCCCCGCACATCCGAGCCCTTGAGCCCCTTCGACGTCGCCCAGGACGGCACGCTGCACTTCACCCTGCGCGCCCGGGATCTCGATGACGCCCACGCGCGGGTCGCCGCCCTCGAATCCGCCCAGGCGAGTGCCGACATCGAATTGGGCGACGAAATCCGCCTGACCCACATCACCTACGGCACGGTGCACGACTCCGACATCAGTGCCGCAGGTGAGACCGCAGCTACTCCGACGGCAGACGACAGCATGGACCCAGCCACCACCTATGTCTACGGCGATGCGCTCCTCGCGCTCACCGACCGGCTCAACGGAACCCAGTCGTACGCGGAGGTGGCCGCTCTGCTGGACCAGGTTCTAGATCCGGCGAACGGCCTGCTGGAGCGGCTCGGGGAGTTCTTCGAAGCGGCGGGCGAGAAGGCCAAGGAAGCCGAGCAGGACGACGGCTTCGACCTGTCCTACGACCTCGCCGACGCCGCCGCCGAGATCCGCGACCTCGGAGAGGTGCTGCACGTGGCCGAGGACCGGATGCGGGCACTGACTCCGCTCGTGCCGGCACCGCGGCTCACGTCCGTCCCAGGCCCGGCGTCCCTTCCACCGCGAGCCGTCCCGCCGGCACAGCCGCGGCACACGCGATGACGCGGGACCACCGCCTCTCTCCAGGAACACATGACCTGACCCCGCACCGACGCGTCCGGCCCTTGGTGGCCTCCTGGTCGGACCGCGTGTAGACGCATCACCCCTGACGTGCCGCGCGCCACCTTGACGGACGCCGAACCTCCCCCCCTTCTTGCTCGATCTGGAGAACTCCCTGCCCACGCGCTCCTTCATCGCCCGCCCTACCATCGGCACGGGGTACAGCGGCATTCACGTCCAGCTCGACGGCGTCCCCAGCCACCACCTCCCCCTGCTCCTGGCTGCCTACCAGTACAAGTTCGGGCGCAACGTCGAGGCCATGTGCCGGCACCTCATCGACGATGTCGCCGTTGGCTGGGACGAACTCGGCACCGATCTCTTCGACGATGCCCCGCCCGCACTCGTGGCCGCGCTGACCGGTGGCGAGCACTGGCCCAGCCGTACGCTCGACCACCTGATCACCCCGGACGGCTCGCCGCCGGTGCGCATGTCGGTTACCGACGACACCCCCGACGAGCAGGACATGCAGTGGGGGTACGTCCTGCATCAGCAGGGCATCGAGGTGATCAGCCTCCTGAACAAGGACATCGGCCCGGTCGTGAGCTGGGACACCGATCCGCGCACCGCCTTCAACGACCACCCGGCGGCCTGGTCCTCCCTCGGCCCCGCGCCGACCCTCCGGGCACCGCGCGGCACGCAGCCCCGGAGCGCTCCTGCCGCAGCCCCGGCGAAGGCCGGCACCCCACGCCCCGCCACGCGCCGCTAGTTCCCCCTCGTCTTCCCGGAGCCTTCCCTGCCCCCGCACACCACGCCCCTGATCACCGTCGTCATCGCCAGCCGCCTGCGCGAAGACCGGCTCGACTACCTAACCGCCATGCACGCCAGCCTCACCCGGCAATCGGTGCCGTGGGAGGCCGTGATCGCGCTCGACGGCGCCTCCCCCGACCGCCTGCCGGCACCGCTCGCACAGGACCCCCGCGTCCGCACGCTGGTACTGCCCCGGCCGGTCGGCGCCGCCTGCGCCCGGAACCTGGCCCTCGCTCACGTACGCACCCCGTACCTCAACTGGGCGGACGACGATGACGAGTTCCCCGCTGATGCGATGGCCGTGCGGCTGAACACCCTGGAGTCGACCGGGGTCGGCTGGTGTGCGGGCTGGAGCGAGGACCAGTACCACGACGGCACGACCACCCTGTGGCGCTGTCCCACGCCGCCCGGCCGCCACGAGGCCGGGGATGTGTGGACGTACTGGAAGTCCCCGTCGGACACCATCCCCATCGGGCCGACCACGATCCTCGCCCGCACCGACCTCGTGCGCGCCGCTCCGATGGGCGGCCTCGTCCAGGGCGAGGACTACTGCGCGGCCCTCGGCGTGACCGCTCTCGCGCCCGGAATCCTGCTGCCGATCCCCGTGTACAGATACCGTAAATGGGACGGGCAGATGACAGCTCAGGTCGGATACGGCCAGCTGGAGGCGGCGGCCCGGGAGCACGCCTGGGCCTACGGCCGCAGCCTGCGCGCCGCCCTGCGCCGCGAGGACCTGGTCGATGGCTGAGGCGCAGATCGTCCTGTCGCACAGCCGGGAGTCCGGGATCGTCGCCATCGCCTCGGGCGAGCGGTACCCGTGGGCGCACACCGCCCTCGCGGAGAGCGGCTTCCGGCGGGACGACGACGGCGTCTACCACCTGCCCGCGGACGGCAACCAGACCACCGTGGTCGACCTGGTCAGGTGCTCGAAGCGGCACCGCATCAGTGTGCACACGAGCAACCGCGGGTTCATCGGCGATGCCGCCCGCGACCTCGCGCGCCGACTGCCCGGCCAGTGGCATGCCTCGGTCGAGGTCTACTCGCACCCCGCCTGGCAGGAAGACCTGGTTCCCTGGATCTGGGACAGCGGCGAACTCGGCCGCGCCGTCCAGAGCGAGCGGATTCCCTACGCCGTGCTCCTCACCGATGCGGTGCAGGGCACCACGCTGCTGTTCATCGAGCGCCCCGGCCGTCAACTCGACTACTTGGTCGGGGCCTTCGCCCCGGAGGATCTCGAAGGGGGCTACGGCGATCCCCACGCCCCGCGCAGCGTCGTCCTGCCGCCGTCCCCCGGACGGGCTGCCCAGGCCCTCACGGATCGGTACCTGCCCTCCTACGAGCAGGCCGTCCACGCCCGCCGGACCGCGGCCATCACTGCCGCACTCGGGGACATCCGTTCCGAGCACGACACCTGGCAGACCATGAACGCCTCCGGCCGCTACAGCGACGCCACCCCGCTGAGCGCCGCCGCCGTCGGCGCCGCGACCGAGTTGTTCCTCGCTTACGCCTGGCACCGTTTCCTCACCGTCGTCGACCACGCCCCACCCCTGATCGACCGGTGCCGTCCCGCCAGCAGCCCATGGCCCGAGGACGCCATGTCGCTCTCCCGGCTGGCTCACGCCCTGACCGATGCCGAGACCCTGATCGACGGGATTGTCCACGGCGGTTCCGTGCCGTCGCAGGAACGCCGAACACGCGCGTGGCCGGCCATCGAGACCTGGCTCACCGACGGCGAGACCTTCTTGCGTCAGGCCCGCGTGAGCGCACCCCACCGCCGTCCGGCCCTCCCCCTCTCCGCGCCGGTCCGGCCCCTCGCCGCAGCCCGTCCCGCGCACCGCAGCCACTGACGCCTTCCACTCGACAACGTGAGGAGAATCCCGCCCCCTTGCAGCCCGGCACCCACTTCGCCTTCGGCGACCACGCCACCCACGGCTTCGTCGCCTCCTTCACCTCCTCCATACCCGCGCACCTCGCCCACTGGTACCTGGAACGCGAGCAGTTCGAGCCCGTCCCAGGTGAACTTGGGCTGTACCGGCTCAGCGAGCCCGAGCGCGACGGCCCCCGCCGCACCCGCCAGGCGATCCACGATCTGCGCCGCCAGGGCTACACCGTGCAGGCCGACATCCGCCTCGACCCGTCCCTGGCCGCCAGCCCACGACGCCCGGTCCGGCCGAACGGGCTCCAGGAACGCCGCAGCCGTCTCGCCCAGGCCGCCGCAGGCCGAACGGCGCAGCGCGCTACACCGCCCACCACCTCCCCGCCGTCGGCCCGGGCGGTCCCGCCGAAGCCCACTTACGCACCGACCGTCCACCTGACGGCCTCGGGCGGCGGGCGGTCCCGATGACGCCCGCAAGCAATCCGACCCCCGACAGTTCCCTGCCGGTGGCGTCCGAATTCGCTGACGGCGCCCGCGGCTTCCGGCTGCGGATGGCCGGGATCGACCACGAGAGCGAGGTCGCGCTCGACATGACACGCGACCGCTACGGCCGCACCGTCCACGCAGGCGCCGCGGCAGCCGCACGCGCCCACCGCGACAAGGCGGCGGTGGAGGCGTACACCACCCGCCTCGCCCCGCACGCCGAGGCTCTGCTCGGTGCCGCCCGCCGCGCGCTCGACGAGCTGCCACCTGCCCGGCACCTGGCCGGGTGGCGGGCCGTGCTGGACGGTCTGGCCGTCTCCGCCGCCGAGATCCGCCGGGCGCTCGACCGGCCGGCCGCCCCTGGGTCCGCAGCCGAACGCGCGCAGCACGCGGCCCTGTGGCCGCACCTCGCCGCCTGGGCGGACCACAGCATGATCGCCAGCAACCTCGCCGGCCAGAGCGATGGCCAGCACCATAAGGCCCCGCTGTCCGAAGAGGAACAGCAGATGTGGACCGAGAGGGCCCAGGCCGCGCAGAGGCGAGGCGAGCTGGAGCTGACCGAGTCGTGGTACGCAGCCGACGGGCAGCCGATCTCCCTCGCCTACCTCGTCGAGGACGACGACTCGACGGTGGTCGCGCTGCGCGGCGACCTGGACGCGCCGGGCTGGCAGGTGATCGGGCACTACACCGACCAGTACGAGGCAGGGAAGGTACTCCCTGCCCCGGTGCCGCCCGGTGTGCTGCGCGCCGATGTCTCAGGGTTCAACCGGCCCGAGCCCGCCCCCGAGATCTCGCTGCACGAACTCACCCGGGACGTCATCGAAGCCCAGCACGCCGGTGACGCCTCGAACGCTCTCCTCAGTGCCACCCAGCGCGGCTACGACGCAGGGCCCATGGTCCGTCTCCAGGAACTCCTGGAAACAAGTTGCCAGTTCGCCCATGCGCTGGAGACCGTGCAGGGCCGCCAGATCGCGGCCCGTCTCTCGGCGCTGGGCCGGCAGATGGAGTTCCTCGCCCGCGAAGTCGAGGAGGCGGCCGAGGACCTCGGCTCGACCGTCGCCGTCCTGCCGCCGCACCGCACCCCCGTGCTGCGCGTCCGCCCGCGTCCGGCCGTGGACACCGCACCACCCACACCGCCGCCCCGCGCCAGCACGCCCGCCCGCCACCGCTAGGCCACCGAGAAAGCACCCGTTGTCCCTGACCGCGCCCCCGGCACCGGCACCGCGCATCACCTACGGCGCGGTGCTGGGCAGCCCCTACGTCGCCCGCCTCCTCGGCGGCACCCTCACCGGCCGGCTCCCCAACAGCATGGCGCCCGTCGTCATGCTCCTGTGGGCCACCGCGAGCGGCAGCAGCATCGCCTTCGGCGGACTGCTCAGCGCCCTGTACGGGCTGTCCTCCGCGCTGGCCCAGCCGGTCAAGGGACGCCTCATGGACCGCCACGGCCACAGCGCGGTGCACCTCCCGGCCGCCCTGCTCAACTCGGCCCTCCTGGTGGCCCTGCCCCTGGCCGGACCGTACGGTGGACCGGGCCTCGGCACGGCCATCGTCGTCGGAGGCGGCCTGACCACGCCGCCCCTGGAGGCTGGGCTGCGGGCGCTGTGGCCGAGTGTGCTGCCCGACCCCCGGCTGCGGCACGCCGCGCTCGCGCTCGACACCGGCACACAGGGCCTGCTGTACATCGTCGGCCCCCTGCTCGTCGCCGCTCTCGCCTCCGCGTACAACCCCGCCGTCGCGCTCGCCGTCACCGCCGCCCTCGGCCTGGCCGGCACCGTCACGGTCGCCCTCGCGCCGCCGTCACGGCACTGGCGACCCGAACGGACCGGGGTCCAGGACGCGGCCCTGGCACGGGGGCTGGCCGCCCCTGCCGTGTTGCTGCTGTTCCTCTCACTCACCGGCATCGGGTTCGCGATCGGCGCCATGAACGTGTGGTCCATCGCCATGGCCGAGCACCACCACCAGGACATGCTCTCCGGAACCCTTCCCGCCGCGTTCTCCACCGGCAGTTTCCTGGGCGGCCTGATC
The DNA here is from genome assembly GCF_040629205.1 of Streptomyces sp. NPDC005962. Taxonomy (NCBI): domain Bacteria; kingdom Bacillati; phylum Actinomycetota; class Actinomycetes; order Kitasatosporales; family Streptomycetaceae; genus Streptomyces; species Streptomyces sp. NPDC005962. The sequence continues at coordinate 107,835 of NZ_JBEXVE010000024.1, forward strand.
TACGGAAGCCGCACCTGGCCGGGCGCCACCACCCGGCGACTGATCATCGCCACAGCCGCGTTCCTGACCGGGTGGCTCCCGCTCCTTACCCTCCCGAGCCCGTATGCGGCCACCGTCGCGATCGCGGTGCCCGGTGTGTTCCTGACCGTCGTGGTCGCCTGCACCTACGTCACCACCGACGCTCTCACTCCCGCGGGCCGCACCAGTGAGGCGTACGCGTGGCTGATCCTGTCGATCGGCGCCGGGCAGTCCATAGGCACCGCCCTCGCCGGACGCCTCGCCGAGCAGCCTCTGGCCAGCGCTGTGCTCCCCGCCGCCGGCGCGGCCTTCGCTCTCACCATCCTTCTCGCCGCGCGCCGACGTCTCGGCCCCGCCGGCCAGCGGCAGCGCGGCCGGCACAACAAGCCCTGATCAGGGCGCACCCCTACCTTCCAACCGTTTTGAGGAGACCTACTTATGGCCGTCCGTACGCAGTGGACCGTGGAACACGCCTGCTCCCACCAGGTGGTTCATGACCTGTCCGGTCGTCCTGCCGACAAGCGGGCCGCATTCGCCCGCTGGCTCGCGGCGAAGGACTGCACCAACTGCTGGAAGGCGCGCGACGCCGACACCGAGTCCAAGGAGGAGTGGCTAGCAGCCAAGCGCGCCGCCGAGCAGGAGGCTGCCCTCGCGTGGGCGAAGCAGTTCGACATGCCGCAGTTGGAGGGCCCGGAGAAGGCCCTGGGCTGGGGTGAGCGCTCCCGCCACCAGCTGATGGCGGCCGCGCACACCGCGCTGGTCGAGGAGGGGACTTGGGACGAGGCGGACTGGGCGGAGCTGGAGGAGAAGGCTCGCGCCATCACGCGCGCCGGGTGGTGGATCGATCAGCGTGACGCAGAGGGCACTGACCTGCTTGAACTCCTCGACGCCGCCACCGTGGCGGACCGCGGTACGGAGAACCCGTTCCGCTGATGGCTGGGGAACATAGCCGGGAAACGCCGGTTAGCCAAACCGGTGTTCTTCCGGACCATTGTTCCTCCCACCCCGCCAGCCTCGCGTGGAAGGAACCGCTTGTCCCAGCCCCCGCCTACGTCGGCCTTCGCGCCGACACCCGACCCGCTCACCCCTGACCGGGACATCACGCACCAGCATTTCCAGGCCGGTGACACCATCGTCGTCCTGAAGGGGGTGGCCGGCGGGGAACTGTGGGGCGATGCGATGCGCGTCGTCGCCCCGTCCTGGCATACCCCGACCGACGAGGACGGGTGGCGGCTGCGCGACGCCGCCGGAGGCGCGCAGACCTACATCACCGCCCACCCCCGCTACCTCGCGCACCTCTCGTACCGTTGCCCGGACTGCCTGATCTACCTGCGGGCCATGGAGGATGCGCTCCTTGCGCGGTTCGCCGGCCGCGACGAGCTGATCGACTGCGGTTGGTACACCACCACCGCCCTCAACCAGTTGGTGCACATCGCCGACGTCCGGGGCGGCCGGTGATCCCCCGCCTGCACGAGCGGGCCCACAGGCCGCACGACTCGCTCGCCGAGGCGCTGGGGCGGCCGGTCTCGCCCAACGAGGGCCTGACGGAGTACACGGTGGTCGCCCACTGGCCGGGCTTGGACTACTTCACCCTGGACGACGAGCAGAAGACCTGGACGTCCGTCCAGTGGGCCGAGCACCTCGAAGACCCGTACCTGGAGCATCGGTTCGCGGCCAGCCGGGGCGACGACCGGCGGGCGATCTTCCACCTCGGCGTCCGTCTTCACTCAGACGACCGGGAACTGTCCGGACCGGAGTGGGCCGAGGTCGCTCATCGGATCGCGCGGGCCGCCGGTATCGAGGTTCCCGGCAAGGAGCACGGTTGCCGGTGGATCGCCGTTCAGGCCCAGCCCGGACGCCTCGATCTGATCGCCAACCTGATCCGCCTCGACGGTGCGTGGCACGCACCGCCCGCAGACGCTCCGCGTCGGATCGCAGCAGAAACCCGCCGCATCGAGCAGGACCTGCACCTGATCCCCGTACGCACCGGGCCCACGGCGCGGCCCGTCATCCGTACGGCGCCCACGGCAGCGGCCCAGCTCGCGAGCGTTCTCACGCAGCTCTCCGACGAACAGGCCGGTCCGCTGGCCACCGTCCGCGGACTGGTCGAGCACACCGCACACCGCATCGCCCGCCAACCGGGAGCCGTCGGCACCGACTCGGCGCACCGGCTGGAGCTGATCGCCCGCCGCCTCCACGCCATCCAGCAGGACCTGGACACCACCGCCGCCCACCTGGGCCAGCCCCGGGTCGCGGCCGTACCGCCCGTCACCCTGCACACCGCCCACCGATCGCCGTAGGAAAAGACGTCTCCTTGCCCCGTACCGACCGTTTCGTGGATATCCGCCGCGACCCGCACTCCGACGAACTCCTTGCCCGCGGCGGTGACTCCGAGGCGCACAGCGTCCTGCAGCGCGCGGGTTTCATCGCCATCGTCCGCGTCCACGAGACCTACCACCGCGCCCCCACCGGCCTGGCCGAGGACGACGAGTCCCGTCTCGCCACCGACGCCGTCGCCCGCCTCCGGGTCGCCGGGTATCACGTCGGCTGCGACGCGGGCTTCGACACCGACGCCCGTCCGGCCAGTTACCTGCCGCTGGGCTCCTCCATCGCCCATCTCGCCGCGCGGATTCGCGAGGCCACCGCCACGGACGAGGCGGCCGACGCACTGACCGAGCTGACCGCCGCCCACGACGGCATCCTCGCCGCCCTGCGCGAAGTTCTCGCCGCCACCGCCGACTTCCACGAGGGGCTCGGCGAGGCGGCCGACCCTTACACCGCCCGGTGGCTGCGCTACCTCGCCGACGAGTACCTCCACATCATCCGCACCGACCTCGCCTACACCCGCACCGACCTCGCCGACCGGCACGCCCCGCACCCCGGCCGCAGCACCTGCACCGAACAGGTCCCCGCCACCGAACGCGAGCGCTCCGCCGTGTGCGCCTGCCCGCCCCCGCCGCGCACGATCCCGGCCCCGCCGCCCCCGGTGGCCGCCGGACTGCGCCGCTGACCCCCATTTCGCCCAAGGACACCATGCACGACCACGACACCTCCGAGCGCCTCGCCTCGTACGCCGACGTCCTCGCCGGCGAACTCCCCGACACCTGGACCAGCACTCACCTCCCGCCGGAGGCCAAGGACGACCTCGCCGAACTGGCCGACCGCATCTGGGACCTGGACCTGGTCGCCGCCTCCCTCTCCGAACACCCGCTCCAGCAGGCAGCCGTCCTGAGCCGCCCAGACGGCGCCCAGCTCGTCCTTGTGGACCGGCACGACGAACGCGATGGATTCCTCATCGCCGCCGTCGCCTCGCGGGCCCTGCCCGATGAGGCGTACCGCACCGTTCCCGAGCCCAACGGCATCGCCCTGGCGGACGACCCGTTCCTGAGCGCCGAGCGGGTCTCCGGCGACCTGCTCGCCCGCTACGACAGCGCGCTCGCCCAGGTCCGGCACAACGCCCTGGGCGGCATCGAGCCCTCCCAGCCGGACCGGGTCGTCCTGACCTGGCAGCCAGATGGCAGCGTCGCCACGGCCCCCGACGGCGACCGCGCCAGCGCCGTCCTCGTGGCCAACAGCTTCATCCAGGACCCGCACAGCGGCATCTACCGCCTCAGCGGTGACGACACCAGGGCGCAGGCGCGCGCCCTGCGAGAGATCGGCCCGCAGCTCGACGCGCTCGGCATCGGCACCGCCCTCCAGCGCCCCGCAGGCCGGACCGCGCCCACCTCCGCCCCAGCTTCCGTGCCGCCCTCCCCGGCCGGCAGCCGTTCGCCGGCCACCAGGGCTCGGTGAAGCAGTCGGAGCCCGACTTCTGGGTGCTGGAGTACGTCACCATCACCAAGGACCCGCGCACCGGCCTGGTCGTCGCCATCGGCGGCACCGAGAAGGCGTCGGACATCCTCCAGCGGACCGGCGGCTTCCTCTGTGCTGCAGGGCCTCGCGGGGACTACCACCGGCTTCCCTACGGCCTGCCCGTCGAGCAGCAGCGGCTGAAGGCGACCACCGCCTCGCATGCCCTGCTCGCCGCCGGTCACAGCGTCCACCTCGACCCCGCCCTGAACACGCTGACCACGCCGGACGGCGAACGCGACGCAGCCGTGCGCTACCTCGCCCATCTCGCCGAGCGGGCCTCTGCCGCCGGGACCAACAGTGTGGTGGCCGAGGTGCTGACCGAGATCGCCGCCCCGGTCAACGGGCTGCTGCCCCTCACCAGAGAAGTGGTCGTCCGGGCCTGGATCGCCGCCAGTGACCTCCAAGGTGCTGCCCCAGGCGAGGAACCCGAACCCCTCGCACGGCTCGGGGACACCGCCAGCTCCATGAGCCAAGCAGCGCACGTCATCCTCCGCGCCCGCAACCACGCCGCCCGCGCTCCGCAACCGGCGGCACCCACACCGCCGCCGGGCACCGCCCAGCCCGCTGCCTCCCGCCACCGTTGAACCCGGAGAAAAACACATGGCCAACCTCGCCGACGAATGCGGCACGGATGTCGAGATCTACATCAAGGCCCTGACGACCACCATCCACGCCGACACCCCCACCGGCGCCCCCGCCAAGCTCCACGACCTGCTGGAACAGCTCGGCCTGGAACGCCACGAATACCCCACGGCCGCGCCGCTCTACATCTGGCACACCGTGCCCGAACACCTCGGTGCCGACGAGCAGAAGCGCCTGGCCACTCGCGCCATCCCCGCCCTGCTCCTGGCAGGGTATGAGGTCAACTGCACGTCCGACGTCTTCGACGAAGACGCCTACCGGCAGGCCGTGCACGACATCCGCGCCCGTGCGGCCCACCCCGCCGCGCAGTCTCCGGCGCCGGCCAGCTCCCCCTCGCGCCCCGCACCCGCCCGGCGCACCCCGTAAGACCACCGGGCGGCCCCGGCACCCCGCCGGGGCCGCCCACCCCGCACCCGCTCAATCCCCGGAGAAACCCGTAGCACCCCGCACACCCCCACCCATCAGCAACCGGTTCAAACCCCGACTCGCGACCGCTCTGTTCCGCCGCTACCTGCGCGCCTGCATCCCCACCGGTCCCGACCGCGCCTCCCCGCTGGCCGGCGCCCGCCCGGAGGCCGTCCTCGCCGAGCCCCAGCGCGTCGGCCACTGCCATCACCACTGACCGCCCCGTCCTGACCCGGAGGAGCATGTCCCACCTCGCCCCCTACCCGGTGAGACTGGCCGACGAGATCACCCGCCAGCTCGGCCAGCTCGCCGACCACCTCTCTCAGCTCCCCCCGACCCAGGCCGCGGAGGTCATCGCCCGTGTTCTGGACTCGGACGCCGGAGTCCTCGGCGGCGTCACCCATCTCGTCGCCACCGGCAGCGTGTTCGCCAAGGGCCAGGCAGGGAAAGGCGCGCTCCCCGCAGAGGTGTGGCTCGCTCTGGGCCGTGCCTCGAACGTGCTGCACGACGTCGCCCTCGACCTGGAGGAACACATGGACACCTTGCAGCACGTCGGCGCCCAGCCCGCCACCACCTCGGCGAAGCCACCGGCACCCGCGCCGCTCGTCGTCCGGCGGCGACGGTGAAGAAGAAGCAGTGGCAGGGCTGGGGGTCAGGCGAGCAGGCCGAGCAGCACTACCTCGTGCTGCCCCGTGCCCTGGCCGGCGGCGGCGACGTCCGGCACGTCTCGGAGTTCCTGCGCGCCTCGGGATGGCGGGACAGGTCCAAGGCGGGCGGTCCTGTGTTCATGGAGAGCCCGGACCGCACCGTCCGTGTCGCCTACGCCCCCTACGTCCTGCCCGGCGGGTGGACCATCCATGGCCAAGCGGACGTTCCCAACGGCGAGTGGGCGGCGCACCTGGGCCGGCAGACGCCGGTGGAGATCGTCGCCGGTCTGACCGACGCCCTCACCCGTCCCCGCTCCGCCCACGCCCCCAACGTCTGGGCGCCGCTGGAGGAGCAGAACTGGCACACGCGTTTCGAGGGCGAGCACTACAGGGCGACCAGCCCGGACGGCACCGCGTGGATGCAGTACCACCACAGCCCCGACGGCTCGGCGATGTGGTGGACCGGGGCGAAGGACAAGCAGGGCAACAGCTGGACGGCCACCTTCTCACCGAACACGCCGATGCACCTGGTGCAAGCCTTCTCGGCCGAACTCGCCGACCCTGATCCCGTGATGCGCCCGCGCGGACGCGTCCCGCACAGCGCGCAGATCCGTACCTGGTCGGTCTCCGTCAAGCCCTCCCAGCTCCGTGCGTGGCAGCAGGCCCGGATCACGGCCGCCCGCGCCGCCACCTGGGCCCGCAACAGCGCCCGAAACACCCGGCCACGCACCACCGCCCGCCCTTACACCCCGGCCGGCGGCGCCCGGACCCGCCGCTGACCCGCCGCCCCATTCCAAGGAGCCCGATGCCCGCACTCACCCCGGACACCATCCGCACCGCCACAGAAACGCTGTCGGACCTCACCGACTACCTGCGCGAGAACCCCGAACCCGTGGAAGCCCTCGCCCTCATCGAGCCGCTCCTCGACGAATACACGGGCCTGCCCGTCCAGCTCGCCGACACCCTGCGCGCCCTCGCCCGCGCCGTACAGGAACACCCAGACACGCCGCGCACCGCACAGGTCGACCTTCTGATCACCGAGTTGCGCACGGCCGCGTGGGAGCAGACCGACCAGCACACGCTCCACTACGCCCTGGACGACCTCCGCGACCTGTACGGCAGCGCCGGCGCGAGCGAGCCGGGGGGCTGCTGGTGCCGCTGAGCGCACGGCAGCTCGCCGCGTTCGCCGACAAGCACGCCAGGCAGATCCCGTTCGACACCAACCCCCGCCACCTCGCCGGCCCCGGAGACGCCCGGCACGTCACTCACGGTCTGGCCGCCGCCGGATGGCGCGCCGTCTCCGACCCTCTGAGTGCCGAGATCGTCCTGCGCAGCCCTGACCTTCGCCACCGTCTCCAGTTCGACCCGCAGTCCGCCACCTCCGCGTGGTGGCGGCTGCGGGCCGAGCCCACCGACACCGAGCGCGGTTGGTACGCCGAGTTCGGCGAACTCGTCCCCGCCGAGATCCTCGGCAGCCTCACCGACGCCCTCATCGGCCCGCCGCCCACCCAGCAGCCGGCCCCCTTTGACGTGCTGAAGGCCGCAGGCTGGACGATCGACACCGACGAGGCTGCCGTCTCGCCGGACGGCATGTGCCACGTGCGTCAGCGGCACGACGGCGGTCGGCACCACACCTGGCACTGGCACGTCGAGACGTGCGAGCCGGGATACGGCACCCCGATGGGCCCCCGGATATGGCACGCCTGGATCGACGGCCACGCACCCGCCCACCTGATGAACGCCTTCGTCACCGCCCTCGCCCATAACGCACCACTGCGACGCGCTCTGTTCGACCACACCATCCACCACAGCGCCGTGCAGAAACCAAGCCCCCTCACCCCCGAACAGGTCGTCGAGGCACACACCGCCCGCCTCGACACCGTCCGCGCGCAAGCACGCGCCGCCCGCCGCCAACAGCAGCCGAACCCCACAACGGCCATTCCAGTCACAGCCGGCACTCCCCGTCCGACCGCTCGCCGCTGATCCCACGAGAGAGGACCCCCGCCACCATCTCCCTCGATCCCACCGCCCACCGCGAGTTCCTGTGCCACCTCGACGGCTTCATCCGCGACAGCAAGGAGATCCTCGACGCCTGGGACACGTACTCCGAGGAGCACTCCGACCTCGACGGCTGGCCCCACGACGACCACGCCTACGGCATGCGTGCAAGCCAGCGCGACGCCGACACCCTCACGGCGTTCGAGCCGCTCCACTACGGCGCCCACCACCTGCTGGCCACCGCCGAGACACAGCTGGCCCAGCTGCCCGAGAACACGGTGCAGAGCCGCTGGACCTACCAGTTGGGCGTCCTGCACACCGCCCTCGACCGGCTCGACGAACTGCACGAACAGTGGCTGGCCACCCGAGACGCCCTGCCCGCCACCGCCAAGCCCGGCACCACCGACTTCGACGACGCCCTCGCCGAGCATCACGCCGAATCGTGGAGCTACCTCGACGACTGGGCCACCCATGGCAAGGCGCTCCGGGAAATCAACTCCGCCGCTCGCAAGACCCGTTCGCCTCTGGCTCCCATACCAGCGCCCGCACCCGTCCGGCGAACTGCGACACGGAAGTGAGCATGCCCCCGACTCCCGCAACCGTCGAGGTCAACTTCATCGCCCCGCGCCACCTCGCCGGCGGCGGCGACCCCGCCTGGATCACCGTCCCCCTGCACCGCGCCTGTGGGTGGAGCGACGGCGGCGAGCCCCTCATTCCGCGCGTCATGCTCTCCAGCCCCGACCACAAAGCCGTGCTACGGCTGGAGCCCGTCCCCGACGGGCCGTGGTGGATCCTCCACCACAGCGCCGAACCGGACCGGCCCGCCTGGTATGCGAGCTTCGGCGCCCGCACCCCGGTTGAGGCCATCGCCGGTTTCCTCGACGACCTCACCGACCCGACGCCGGGCGGGTCCACCGAGGCAGATCCCTACGAGCCGCTCCTGCAAGCCAACTGGAGCCCTGCCAGAATCCAGAAACGACTCGTCTCCCCCTTCGGCACGGCGTGCGTCCGACGCCTTGATGGCGCGGGAAGCGGGCCCTGGTTCGTCACGGCGCTCAACGACGCCCGGCCCGTGTGGCAAGCCGTCTTTGCCGAGCACACACCGACCCGCCTAATCGCCGCGTTCACCACCGCGCTCGCCGACCCCAGCCCGGTACCGCGCACCGGAAGTCCGCTCAAGCTTCCCACCCGCGACCCGGATCTCGTCACCCTCACGCACCGGGAAGTGCCCGCCGCACAGGTCTCCTCCGCTCTGGAAGACCGCGTCCGTGCCCTTACCGCCCGGTCCAAACAACCGGCGCCCGCGCCACAGCCGCCGAAGGCGCCGCCGCACCGGCCTGCCCGCTAACGCCTCCCACGCTCCGCCCCGTACTCCTGGAACCGCCTCCTGTCCAGCTCCACCTCTCCCCCGAACAGCGACGGCTACGACATAGCCTTCAAGATCCTCATCGGTGTTCTCGCCATCGCTGTCCCCCTGTCTCACCTCGCCTGGCTGTCCGGCAACATCACCGCCTACCTCACCGGCACCAGATGGGCCCCCTACCAGCCGACCACCGCTTTGCGCCACCCCGAGCAGGTCTGGCCCGACGCAGGAGAAACATCCCTGCTGATCGGTGCGCGCATCGTCCCCGTTCTCCTCCTCCTTGCCCTCGGGACGGCCGCAGGCATCCTGTGGGCCCGGCACAAGAACCGCAGCGGCGGCAGGAAGAAGAAGATCACCGGTATGGCCAAGGCCCGGGACATCGAACCGCTGATGGCCAAGGCGATCACTGACAAAGCCCGCTCCCTGCGTCCGAGCCTGCAGGACGCCAAGCACGTCGAGGCCCGCGACACCGGCATCCTGCTCGGCAACCTGCAGAACACCAAGCACGAAGTGCGCATGGGCTACGAGGACGTGGCCGTCGCCATCATGGCCCCGCGCTCGGGCAAGACCACCTCGCTCGCGATCCCCTCGATCCTCGCCGCTCCCGGCCCGGTCCTGCTGACCTCCAACAAGGCCGGAGGCGACGCCTACACCGCCACGCTCGACGCCCGCGCGGCGGTGGGACGCGTGTGGACGATGGACCCACAGCAGATCGCCCACGCCGAGCGCACCATGTGGTGGAACCCCCTGGCCGATGCCAAAACACTCGACGGCGCCGGCCGGTTGGCCGGGCACTTCGTCGCAGCCAGCGTCGATGCCTCCCAGCAGGGTGACTTCTGGTCCAAGGCCGGATCCAACATCCTCAGCCAGCTCTTCCTCGCCGCAGCCCTGGACGACCGGCCCGCCACCGACGTGATGGCCTGGCTCGCCTTCCCCGCCGACCGAACCCCGCTGGACATCCTGCGCGACCATGATTTCGCCGCCGTGGCCGCCCAGCTCAAGGGCACGGTGGAAGGCCCGCCGGAGACGAGGGATGGCATCTACGAGACCGCGCGCCAGTACGCCGCGCCGCTGCTCAATACGGAGATCGCCGCCTGGGTCACCCCTCAGACCGATGTCGCGGAGTTCAAGCCCGCCGACTTCGTAACCAGCACGGACACCCTCTACCTGCTGTCGAAGGATGGTGGCGGCGGAGGATCAGCGCTCATCGCCGCGTGCGCGGACTCCGTCATGCGGGCCGCGACCGCACAGGCCGAGCGCGCCGGCGGACGCCTCGACCCGCCCCTGCTCGCGATCCTCGACGAAGCCGCCAACGTCTGCAAGATCTCGGATCTGCCGGACCTGTACTCGCACTTGGGCTCCCGTGGTGTCATCCCGATGACGATCCTGCAGTCCTACCGCCAGGGCCAGAAAGTCTGGGGGGACGCGGGCATGGACGCCATGTGGTCCGCCGCCACCATCAAGCTGGTCGGTTCCGGTATCGACGACCCGGACTTCGCCGACAAGCTGTCCCGGATGATCGGCGACCACGACGTCGAGACCGCCTCCACCTCGCACTCGGAGTCCGGCAAGTCCACCAGCCTGTCGATGCGCCAGGAGCGGATCCTGCCCGCCGACGCCATCCGGGCCCTGCCCAAGGGCACCGCGCTCGTCTTCGCCACCGGCATGCGCGTCGCCGTACTGGACCTGCGCCCCTGGTACCTGGAACCCGGCTCCAGTGAGCTCTCGGCCGCCTCCGCGCGCGCCTCGAAGGCCATCACCACCCGCGCCATCGCCAAGACCGCTCCCAAGCAGTCCGACTTCCACACGGCCGCATGAGCGACCTGCATCTGGTGCCGGTCCGCTCCCGCGCGGCAACGGACTTCGTCCGTGTCTGGCAGGCCCCCGAAGGCACATCCCACATCCCTGCCCCCGCCGCATCGTCCGCGGCGTAACCGGAGGAATTCCGATGGCTTTCATCGACCACCACGATGTGTTCGTGGGCTCCACCACCGACGGGCACACCTTCGTCGCCCTCAACGGCGACCTTCCCGCGGCCCACCGCATCCTGACGCGCAACGGGTTCACCGCCCGCGAGCACCAGGGCCGCGCCCTGTACCTGCTGCCGCCCACCTCGGCTCAGGAAGCGCACCACCAGACCGGCCAGGCCCTTTACGAGCTGCTCCCGCACACCATGGACTTCGCCGACCTCAGCTGGACGACCCGCTGGCTGGACTCCGGTCCGCTGCCGGAGACTGGCGCCCGTTTCGACCTCTCCGACGGGCGCGTGACCGCCACCGCCGACACGGATGCGGCCCGCCAGGTGCTGGAGCAGCACGGATTCCAGCGCACGCCCACCGGCTACGCACTGCCCGGCGAGATAAGCGAACGGGAAAGCGTCGGCATCGTCACCCGCACCGAGATCCACCTGTGGGCTCTCGGCCACGGTGTCAAGGTCAGCCTCGGCTTCCCCACACCCGACGCCATCCCACCCGCGCCATCCCGGGCGAGTGCCCCCGCACCCGCCCAGCCACCGCAGCCCACCACCTCCAAGCGCCGCACCCGCTGACTGCCACACCCTCTCCAGCCCCGGGGCCCATATCCCTCTGCGGCAGATCACACGCCCGCCTCTCCCCAGAGCCGGGCCCCCGGCCCGCGATGCCGACGACCGGCAAAGACCCAGGAGCACACATGACAGCCTTCTCCCCCACCGACCGCGTGATGGTCTCACCGCGCCACCTCGCCGGAACGGGGCTTGACCGCGTCGGCGACGCATTCGGCCCCCTCATCCACCATTTCGGCTGGAACGCCGACCACGACGCGGCCACCGGACGCGTCCGCGTCCACAGTCCCGACCACAGCCTCAAGGTCGAGTTCGACCCCACGGATTTCGACGGCACCTGGTGGACCATCACCCACCACGAGCCCTACTGGACTGCCGAGTTCACCCGCCAGACGCCGACTGAGGCCGTCGCGGCCGTCACCCAGAGCCTCCCTCAGATGCTCGGCGACCAGCGCCACCGCGAACGCATCCCCCTCACCGGCTTGAGCATCGCCGACATCGCCGCCCTCAACCACTGGACGCCCTCCCCGGACGGAGGCGAGTTCACCTCCGCGGACCAGTACTGCACCCTCCGCCACACCCCCGACGCCGAAACGTCGTACACCGTGCTCAACTCCATCCACGGCGGCTTCAACACCACCTGGACCGCCACCTTCACCGTCGATGCCCCCGAACCGCTCGTGAGGCAGTTCTTCGCCCACCTCTCCAGCCCCGACCCGGTAGAGCGGGAGTTCCGCGAAATCCCCTACCTCGCCCGCGACCTCGGCGACACCCTCATCACCCCCGTACGGGGCACCAGCGTGAACCCCCACGCCCATCACCACGCAGCACAAGCCGGCCGCGCCCTCGCCGCCCGCCGCCGCTGACCTCCCCACCCCCTGGAGTCACGACGTCTTCCGACACTCCCACCGCACATGACCTCGCGCGTGCTCTCGCCGCTCAGATCCACCCCGACGCCGCACCCCGGGATGTGACCGTCAGCTTCGGCGTCCGGCGCCAGGCCGGAGCCAAGTTCGGCCACCGATCCACCGGCGGGCCGGTCACGGCCTTCGCCCAGGCCCTGCACGCCCAGCTCTACGGCCTCCCCACCGACCCCGGACCGCTGCCCACCGCCCTCGACGCACTCTTCCAGGCCGCGCACACCGCGAACACCGGGGAGCAGAAGACCGCCATCCTGCGGCAGCTCGCCGACCAGCTCCGCAACGCCATAGAGATCATCAAGGACTACGAGGACACAGCCCGATGGGACCGGCTCCCCGCGGACATCGCCCAGCAGCTCAGCCAAGCGCACGATCAGGCCCAGCAGATCGTCCGCGCCCTCGACCGCGTCGCTCCCGCCTTCAGCAACCAGCCTGGTACTTCACCCCGCCCGGGACACGAACAGGACCTGGACCGTACCCCCGCCGCCGTCAGCCCTCCGACACCACCGGCCCGGCGTCACCGCTGACCCGCACTCTCCGGGCGCAGGCCCCGCCCTCGGCCTCCTCGCCCGAGCGGCTGCCGAGCTGTCCGAGATCGACGCGACCACCACGCTCACCAGCCCTCACGCCGGCCACGGCAAGGACCGCGTCGCCCGCTTTCTGTGGCAAGTCCCCTTAAATCACCTGCCTGGAGACGCCCTGCACACCTACGAACCCGCCGACCTCGACGACATGTCCCCGCGCCAAGCGGTAGACGCCGTGTCCGCGGGCATCCGCGACCACCCCATCACCGCGGACGGCACCGGCCTGTTCAACGCCACACGGCACATCGACCTGCTGTGCCATCTCGCCGCCCGTATGGCCGCCGACATCGAGTACCAGCTCGCCCCGAACATCGCCGACCTCCCGTCCGCCGAAACCCTCGGCGCGGGCGCCGGCCACCTCGGGCGGGCCATCGCCCACTACGCCCAGGCCCTCGCCCCGCTCGTCACCCTCACCACCACAGCGCAGGACACGCTCCAGCAAAAGCTCGGCTCGCTCGACCACCACAGCCGCCTGCGGATCCACCTCGACGACGCCGGGCGGGCCCTGGCAGCTGCCCGCACCGCGCTGGAGGTGCCGAGGTCAACCGCCGCTGCGAGCGCACCCGCCCCGGCGCCCTCGCACGCACCGGCCGTCCGGCGCCGCGCATAACGCCACCGCCCGCCGAGGGCCTCCTGTTTGACGTGGCCGCCCCGCCGAAGCCGGTGGAACGGCTGGTGCTGCTCTCGGACCAGTACGTGGGGCACAACGACACGCTCGACCGCCTCCTGCGGGCCGGTTCGCAGCCCGAGCCCGACGCCCACGTCGCCTCCACCCAGCAACTCGCCTCCGCGGCCCGCACCGCCCTCAAGGCGGTCACCGACGAGCGGCTCTACGAAAGCCACGAGGTCTCGGACGCGGTGGTCCGCCTCCAGCCGCTCGCCTTCGTGAGCAGTGCCTCCACGGACCACCGTCCCCCAATGGCCCGCACGCTGACCGCCCTGGCCCCCGAAGCCGCCATGAACCCGCACGTCCACCACGCCGGAGCCCAGTTCGACCGTGCCGTACGCCGCCGCTGACCTCTCGCGACGGCCCACACGCCGAGAAAGGCATCACCCGCCCCTATGACCGACCCCACCGTGCCGGCCTGCGAGCAACTTCTGCTCCTCGCCGCCGACTTCACCCGGCACAACGACGCCCTGACCCGGCTCCGGCTGACCGGCTCCAGCCCCACCACCGCCCTCACCCACCAGACCGCCCTCACCCAGCACCTGGCCTACTCGGCGCTGCACATCGTGGATGCCATCGACGCTCAGTCGATGTATCACAGCCCCGCGATCCGCACCGTGTACGCGCGGGTGCGGCAGCTCGCCTACCTGGCCACGGACGCGGCCGACCATCTCCTTGACGCCGTGGACATCCTGGACAGCGCCCGCGCCGGGCTCCCCGCCCAGGGCGTGCCGCTCGTGACCTATGAGCAAGCCATGGATGAGGCCGGCAGCCGCCTCGCCCTCGTACGGGACCTGACCGCGCTCGGTGCCCATGATGCGGTGACGGCCGCCGAGCTGGTCGTCACCGACCGGCGGCGTCGGGGTGTGTCCCCGCTGCACCAGCCGCCTGCCCTGTCTGCCGCTCAGGACGCCGCGCTGCGTGCCATCGCGCAGGGGGAGGTGACGATCGCCTTCGGCAAGCCGTACGTCCGCCGCGACGACATCCGCCTTTCCATCAGCACCGTCCGCTCCCTGGAGTCCCGCGGCCTGGTGGCCCGCGAACCGTGCCCGCTCTGGCTCCACGACGAGCGGGTCCACCTCACCGCTGACGGGTGCCGCGGCCTGGCTGCCACCTTCGGCCGGCCACGGCGCCCTGCGCTCACAGCCGGCCGCCCGTCCGCCCGTCCGGCCGCGACCGCGGCACGCTCCGCGACCCGATGACCCGCATCTCCGCCCTCTGCCACGCCATACGTCACGACCGCGGATTCCGCCCAGCCCGCGCTCGCACGACCCGCATTGAGGGCGCTCTCTCTTTCTCTACTCCCAGGACAGACTATTTCAGATCAGCCCCAATTCCACTGCCTTTCTCTAGGTGCGGGAGTTCAGTCCAGCACCCTCCTTGCCCTTTCGGCCGAGGGAATCCTCCCAACGGTCGACTGTGCAATATTCGCCGACACCGGATGGGAACCGGAAGCGGTTTACGCCCACGTGGACCGCCTGGAACGAGAGATCGCCGCGCCTGCGGGAATCCCAATATTCCGAGTCTCGTCCGGAAACATTCGCAGTGACGCACTGAACCCGGAGCACCGATTCGCCTCCATGCCCCTCCACATCCTCAACAAGGACGGGCGGCCTGGAATGACCAGAAGGCAGTGCACCGGCGAATACAAGGTAAAACCGATAAAGCAAAAGGTCCGCGAACTGCTCGGATACCCCTACCCCTCGCGCATCCCGAAGGGGGTGTTCGTCGAGCAGTGGGTGGGGATCTCAACCGATGAGTTCCACCGGGCCAAGGACGCCGATGTCAAGTACATGCGCAATCGGCATCCGCTTCTGGACCTCGGCTGGAGCAGAGCGGATTGCATCCGTTACCTGACGTCGCTCGGGCTGGCCGAAACACCGAAATCGAGCTGCCTCGGGTGCCCGTTCCACGGAAATGCCCAGTGGCGGCACATCAGGGACACCTCCCCCTCCGAATGGGCGGACGTCGTCGAATTCGACGCAGCCATCCGGCAGGGAAATGCCCGCGCCAACGCGGCGGGCAGCCGACTGCTCGGCAAGGCATTCCTGCACCGCTCCCGCGTCCCGCTGAGCCAGGCACCGATCGACCACGTCACCCCGGCCGAACGGGCCGCCCTGCGCATCGGCGCGGACGAAGCCGACGAGCTGGAGAGCGGTGTCGTAGACGGCTGCTCGCCGTGGGCGTGCCGCGGGGATGCGGACGCGCTGACGCAGGACGACTTCGGGCTGGCGACGTGATCCTCGATCTCTTCGCGGGGCCGGGCGGCTGGAGCCATGCGCTGGACGTCCTCGGCGTGCGAGATGTCGGTCTGGAGTGGGACGCGTGGGCCTGCAAGACCCGTTCTGCGGCTGGCCAGTTGACGGTACGGGCCGATGTGGCGATGTATCCGACGTGGCCCTTTCTCGGCCGGACGCGCGGGTTGATCGCGTCTCCTCCGTGCCAGGCGTGGAGCATGGCCGGCAAGCGGCTCGGGCTGGTGGATCAGCCGCTGGTGCACCAGGCGGTCGAGGACCTCGCTGCCGGACGCGACACGCGCGAGCGGCTCCTCGCCTCCTGCCGCGACGAGCGCTCTCTCCTCGCGGCCGAGCCGATGCGCTACCTCCACGCTCTGAGCACGGTCGGCGAGCCCGAGTGGGTCGCCATGGAGGAGGTGCCGGACGTCCTGCCGCTGTGGAAGCAGTACGCGAACGTCCTGCGTGGCTGGGGATTCTCGGCATGGTACGGGGTCCTCAACGCCGCCGACTTCGGCGTTCCGCAGACGCGGAGGCGGGCGATCCTGCTTGCCTCCCGGGTCCGTGCGGCGCAGCCTCCCGAGCCGACACATGCCCAGGTCGATGAGCCTGATTCGCTGTTCGGTGCGGGCCGTGCCCGCTGGGTGAGCATGGCTGAGGCTCTGGGGTGGGGTGCGACCGACCGGCCTGTCCCCACCGTCTGCGCCGGCGGCGGACCCGGCGGCGGGCCCGAACCGTTCCCGTCGGGCTCCCGTAAAACGCTCTCCGACGCCCGGGAGCGCGGCACCTGGATGCCCCGGCCGGACGGAGTGGTCCTGCGGTCCCGCCGCGAAGGAGCTGGATGGGCCGCCCGGCACGGCACCGGTGAGAACCGTGCTGCCAGCGCTCCGGTACCGGGGTTCACCGCCGAGGCCCACCGCTGGTCATGGTCGCTGCGCAGCAACAACCAGGCCAACGCCACCATCCGGTCCATCCAGGAGCCGGCGGGCACCCTGTTCTTCGGGCACCGCGCGAACGAGTGCACTTGGGTCGCCGAACCGGCCGCTGCGCCGGCACAGGACACGGACGCCCCCGCTGTGCCGGAGCCGATCCGGATCACCGCCCGGGAGGCCGGCATCCTGCAGACCTTCCCCGCCGACTACCCCTGGGCTGGCAACAAAGGCCAGGTCTTCGGCCAGATTGGCAACGCTGTCCCGCCGTTGCTCGCGGCTCACCTTCTCGCCCCACACCTGCCCGTTTCCTTGAACGCCACCGACTTCACCCTGGCCGCCTGATGTCCCTCCCCCACCCTGACAAAGACGACTTCGTCCCCGTCCCGCCACGACGGCCGCTGGGGTTCTACGCCGAGCAGTCTCTCTTGGGCGCCCTCCTCGTCGACCCCCAGCAACTCAAGAACATTTCCCGGATCGGCCCCGAGAGCTTCGCCGACCGTCACCACGCCGCGCTGTTCGCCGCGATCAGCACCCTGCCGCTGCCCGACCCCGCCGAGCACGCGAAGAACACCAAGTGGCTCGACCAGGTGCTTGCCACGGGGCACGAGCAGGCGCGCGGACTGACCGCCTCCTACCTGCACAACCTCATCCAGCCCTGTCTGTGGCCGGCACACGCACCCGCATACGCGCGGATGGTCGAGGCCGAACACGCCCGCCGCCGTCTCCAGACAGCCGCCGAACGCCTCGTCCAGACCGCCCACGATGCCTCCCTCCCCCAGCCCGTCCCGACGGTGCTCGCCGAGGCCGACGCGCTCGCCGCGGTCGTGGACGACATCGCGATCCACTTCCCGCCGCGCGCCGGAATGCTGCCCCGCACCGCGGCACCACCGCCGGCCATCACGCCCGACCGCACCGAGGCGGTCGAGGAGGAGCAGCTGCTGCTCGCGACCGCCACCGCCCACCCCGCCGACATCGACTCCGTGCGGTGGCTGCTCCCCGAGGACTTCACCCTGCCGCTGCACGCCGGCCTGTGGCAGTGCCTGACCGCCCTAGCCCGCCGCCGTGAGCCTGTCGACCCCGTCACGATCCTGTGGGAGGTCCAGCAGCGCGGTCTGCGGGACGAGGGAAGTGAACCGGGCGAGGTGCTCCGCCTGCTGGCCGAACCGGTCGGTTCCCTGGAGCACTGGGGCGAGCGCACCCTGCAGCGTTCCCTCCTGGCCACCGCCCATCACACCGGCCGGCGCATCGAGGCGTATGCCGGCGACCCGGCGAACACCCCGTTCCAACTCGTCGTCGGTGCCCGCCGGTCCCTCGCCGACATCGGCGCCGTCCGCACCCGCTGGCAGCACGCCACCGCAACGGTCCCGCGGCAGCGACCGCGACCGGCGCCCACCACCCGCGCCGGCCCGCCGACCACCACGGCCGCGCGCACCGCCCGCGCCGCGCGGGCACCCCGATAGCACCCCGCACACGCCGGGTGGCCGGACCCGAAGGCCCGGCCACCGGCAGAAGAGACGACACCCCACGTGACTCCCCCCATCGACGCGCACGTCCTCCTCGACACCCACCCCACCCATCCCAGCTCCGCGAGGTCTCCAACTAGGCTCAGCAGATCCATGACCACATCCGTAACGGCCAGCTCCTCATCCACGCCCACGCCCACGACGGCCACACCACCGTCGCGGTCGGCACCTACCTCGGCCGCAACGACAAGTCCGTCTACCTCCACGGCGAGGACCACCTGCGGCAGATCGTGGAGAGTTTCGACTCGCCTGCCCAGGCCCTGGCGTCCTTCGAACGGTTCTACGGCGACACCGTGTGCCCCGGGTCCGCGCCGATGACCGCCACCGAGCGCGAGGCCGCCGAAGCCCGGGCCTCACTCGGCACACCGACTGCCGAACCCGAACCTCACACACCTGAACCGGAGATCGTGCCCGCCTACACAGCCGACCCAGGCGACCACGACGCCATCCTCGACGAATTCCTCGATGCGAACAGCGACTGGGAGAAATGGCGGACTTGGTCAGACGACACCACCAACGCCATCCACGAGTCACAGACCCTGCGCATCGAACGCGTCCACGAAGCCCACCCCCGCGAGATCGCCTGGACCGTGGCCGCGTACGAGACGCCCGTCTCCGACCGCCTATGGCACCTCACCGCGACCGGTTCCACCCCGGCCCCTGTCCTTCAGACCCTGCTGGACCTTCTCGCCAACGGCGACGGCTGGGACATCCCCCTCGGTAGCCCCGCCGCCAAGAAGAACGTCACCACCGCCACCAAGCCCCTCACAGAGGCCGGTTGGACGCACACCGTCGACGGACGCTGGCTCCGCTGGACGCACCCGTCCAACGACACCGGCGTCCAGTTCGACGCCTTCGCCGCCCAGAGACCGGACAGCCTCCTCCCTACCTGGACCATGTGGGCAGGCCCCAGCATCGACCAGCCCACCTGGGCCCTCCGCGCCTCGCCCTCCGCCCCGGCACTGATGATCGCCGACCTGGCCGAGGTACTCGCCCTTCACACCAGCAACCACCTGCGAACAGCACCTCGTCGCGCAGTGCTCCGAACCACCACCCCACCACCCGGCATCCCGGCTGCCCCCGCACAGTCATCCGGCAGGAGCCTGTGACCGTCACGGACAGCAGCACCACGGCACTGTCGTAGCTCCGCGGGCAGACCGCGCGCGAACCGCCCTGCGGCACACAGCACCGGTCCGTGCGCTCAGCAGTTCAGTCTGGTGACGACCCGATAAGGGCACTGCGCCGAGCCAGGCGAATTCCCCCTGAATGCGGCGCCCATGGAATCGCCACACAACACCACCCTCCGCCACCGGTTCATCTCCAGCCATTCTCTACCGCTAACCAAGACCCCAACCCCCACCACTTGTCATATAAACAGCTTTCAGGCTCGGCGAGAGCGCCCATTCGAGGGACACCGCGAGCAGGTCAACACAGCTAGGCTTCCGCCACGAGTTTCACCGCCCCGTGAAAATTTCAGAGGCGGCTGCAAGCGGGGCTGCGGGGAAGTGGGAAGCGACCAGCACCGGTGGGGATCGGCTCTGGTCAGACACGAAGGACAGGTGCGAAAATGATCATGGTCACCAACGGCACACCGACCAGCGAGATCACCGGAGCACGGTGGACGAAGGCGTCGGCAAGCGATGGAATCGGCGACTGCGTCGAGCTTGCACACGTGAATGAAACCGACGTCGCGGTCCGTGATTCGCGTTTCCCTGACGGTCCCGCGCTGGTATTCACCCGCCCCCAGATCAGGGTCTTCCTCGACAGCGTGTGCCAGGGAGAGTTCAGCTCCACGGCTGTCTAAAAAACGTCGGCCATAGGTTGCCCATCGGCAGATGGCTGTCCATTCTGAGCGCGGGCGGGAGACTCCCGCCCGCGCGAGGAGTGCACATGTCAGATCGGATTCTGGCTCTGGTCGGGCGGCAGGGAGAGCCACCGCCAGCCACGCCGAAAGCAGCGGCGAAGCTCGTCGGTGCACTACTGAAGCGCCTGCGCGTGGATAGCGGGATGACCCAGAGCGAGGTCGTGGTGGCCGTCCCAGAGCTTGGGTCCGTGCCCACGCTCAGCCGCTGCGAGAACGCCGGCGTCACGCTCAAGGCCGATCACGTCTTCGCGCTGCTGCGCTTCTACCGGGCGCCGGAGGACTGCGTCAGGGAAGCGGAGATGCTCCTGCAGTGGCCGCATGAGCGGACATGGTGGTCCTCCTTCGCAGATGTCGCGAGCTCCGCGCTCATGTCCCTGTACTCCCTGGAGTCCACGTCCAAGGTGGTCCAGGTGTATCAGGAGAACAACGTCCCCGGGATGCTCCAGACCGCAGGTTACGCCCGTGCTGTGATGGCGGACTTCGCCCTGGCCCAGGTCGACCCCGAGACGCGGCGCATGTACCTCGCGGCCATCGACCGCCGCCTGGAGATGCGGCTTCGCCGACAGCATCTGCTCGACCAGCCCAACGCCCCCATGTTCAGGGCCGTCATCGCCGAATCCGTGCTCGACAAGGAACTGGGCGGCGTGCGCGTCATGCGGGAGCAACTGCGCCACCTGTACACCATCGCGGAGAACAAGCCCAACGTGCACCTGCGGATCCTGCCGGGGTCGGCCATGCGGCAGGGCTCCCCGCTCCACCCCGCCATAACCCTGTGCAAGCCCCACGACGAGTCCACCGGCCGAGCCGTCTACCTGGAGGACAAGAACGTCGGCGGTAAACTCCTCACCGACACCGCGCAGATCGAGACCTTCATGGCGTCGATGGACCACTGGTGGCGACACGCCCTGTCGAAGACAGAGACAATGGATCGGCTCAACTACTACATCGGCCGACTCGCCGACGAAAGCCCGGAGTAGCCCCCGTCAGCTGATGCGGGCGACCCCGCCGTACTCGATCCACTCCTGGCTCCGCTGCCGCGGAGCCAGATCGCTCTCCGGCAGCCAGCGCGAGACCTCGACCGGCCCGGGGGCCTCCAGGAGATCGAGGCCCTCGAAGAACCGGTCGACCTCGCTGGTCGAGCGGACCTTCCCCCAGGAGTCGCCGGTGATCTTCTGCATGAAGTCGGTGATGCTGCCGCGGAGTTCCGGATCGTCACTGACCAGCTGCGCGATCACCAGGTAACTGCCGCGCGGCAACTGTTGGGAGACTGCCCGGACCAGCTCCCATGGGTCGTGATCGTCGGGAATGCAGTGAAGAACGGAGACGAACAGCGCGGCGACCGGCTGGTCGCCGCGCAGCAGTCGTCGTACCGCACGGCTCTCGAAGATCTCTGTGGTTTCGCGGATATCGGCGTTGAGGACGGCCGTGGTCCTCGGGTCCTCGGCCAGCATCATCTCCCCATGCGCCAGAACTGCGGGATCATTGTCGATGTAGACGACTTCACTGGTCGGATCGACGTCCTGGGCGACCTGGTGCACGTTGGGCCGCGTCGGGAGTCCGGCCCCGTGGTCGAGGAATCTGCGCACGCCCTGCTCGCGTGCGAGATAGCGCACGGCCCTGATGAGGAAAGCCCGGTTGACCCGCGCTAATTCACGGCTACTGGGAGCCAGGCGGAGTAATTCCTCGCACGCTTTTCGATCAACCTGATAGTTGTCCGTGCCGCCCAGAAGGTGGTCGTACATCCTGGCAACGCTTGGCCTGCTGGCATCAACGATGATCCGCTCCCCACACTCTCGGAAGGCATACGTCCCCCCTGAGACGCTGCCGGTACCCGAAGGCAGAGGTCCCATGTTAGGAGGACGAGGCGAGGCAGGGCTAGCCGCACCCGCCAAGGGTGCACCTATTCTGATGGCATTTCGGCCGTCGACTTGACCGTCACGTTGCGGCGCACATCAGCCACTTCATTCAGGAATACGACGCAGGCATATTTCAAAACGTTCGGGCGGGGAGCAGATCCCGCAGAGCCCGGTGACGCAGCAGCTCGAAGTCAGCTTCGGACAGGCCCATCGCATGGCCGGCCTGGAGGGGAGAAAGGCCGAGTTTGTAGCGCAGGACCAGGGCGTCCGCCTGATCACGGCCGAGCAGATGGTGAAGTCCCCGCAGCGGCGCGGTCCGGCGCTCCGAGGCTCTGCGGGAGAGCAGGCCCCAGGCATGTGCAGTCGGTGAGGAAGTGCGAAGTGCCCTCTCCCACTGCTCGCCGAGATCGCGCAGGGCGGCCCGGGCGATGCCCACACCGCCGTGGACCGAACCCGCCACGGCAGTGCCGAAACGTCGGTAGACCACCCAGTGATCGCAGCAGAAAACGGTGTAGGAGACCAGGTGTCGCTGCGTGACCGAAGGGGCCGTCCACGCGGCGAGGTGCCGGTCGTCGAGTTCGGTGTCAGCGCGCAGCCCCGGCGGGCTGGAGCGCATCAGCATGTCGTTCACCTCACAGGGGGGTGCAGGGCAGGACGGAGCGGCACCCGGCTCGCACGTGAGACACCGCGGTGGGCTACAGAGGGGGCGCCGCCGGCCGTCAGGACGCACGGAGGGATCAACGCCGCGCGTGTTCGGCCGCTTCGCCGTGGTGGCGGCGGTGCCGCCCTCGCCCGCGAGACGGGCGAGGGCTTCTTCACGCAGGGTCGCGCCGTCAGACGGTACGGCGGACCTTCAGGTAGGTGACATAGCTGCGGTCGGCCACGGAGGCAGCCGTCATGCCCACCAGGACGGAAGCCGGGAAGGGCTCCTTACGGACGGCCGCTGCTACGAGTACGCCGATCAAGAGCAGAGAGCTGAAGCGCAGCGTGAGGATCACGACGCTCGAAATGGCGGTTTGCAGGAAGGCCGACAGCGGAATGCTAATCTCTGGCGCTGCCGGAAGGACGCTTGCGAGCTTCCGGCGGACGTGCTGAATCAATTTTCGCGCTCCTCGGTGCGTAGTTGAGATGGCACGAGGGAGGGGTCCCGAGTTGGTTGACGTCGCCTCGGGACCCTTTTCCGTGCCCAGTCGGACGCTAGTCGCATTACCCGCTTGCGGTGGCCCCCTGATCCACATGAAAACGGAACCGTGCACTCCCGATAAAGCCATAGCGCAGATCTGTTGTTGACCACTTCTCGACTCAACAGGCCACTGTTGCGGACAGTGAGCGAACCACATCTGGCAATCACGGTCGAAAATGGTCAGGCGGGCTTGAAAATCTCTGGCGCATCGCCCGGTCGCCGCCACTCTTTCCACTCTTTCGAGTGAACTGACGGTCTCAGCCGCTTCGATCCCTGCAAACAGCGGATCCACCACCGGAGATCCTGCTCCTCCGGGCAGCCCTCTCCGGGGCCGCACTTGCCGAGGACTCCTCGACCACGCGCCCCCTGAAGCCCGAGGGATTTGCACCTCCGCTCCGGGTTGCCCGCCCAGCCCCATGCCGGACCCCCGCGGCGGCATCAGCGAGCCCTCCGTCGGAGGCGGTCGTACTCCTTCCGGCGTGCCTCAGCCACCCGTTGAAGATGAGCGAGGGTGCCGTGGCGCCGGTGGCACTTCGGAGCGCACTCGGCGGTCATGCCCGGCGGGTTACCGGTTACGCGTGCGATCTCGTCGCTCGGGCTGCCCGTGTAGGTGAGTGCCTGGTTGTACTCGGCGATCTCGCAGTCCGCGCCGGCCTCGGCCATCTGCAGGTCGAGTCGCCCGGGCATCTGTTCAGGCGCGTCGAACCAGAGCCGGCACCCCCGCTCCCCATACGAGCACGTGCAGGTGCGCATGTCCTCTTTGAGGGCGATCCCGCAGAGCGGGTGCGTCAGGTGCCCGACGAGCACCTCGTGGTCCGTCCAGCGGGCCCCTGCGAAGGTCAGGCGGAACGCGTATGTGTTGACCTGTTTGATGTAGCCCGCCATGTCCAGCCAGTCGGCACCAGAGCGAAAGATCAGAAGTCGCCGCAGCAGGGCGCTCCCGAAAGCCGCCGTCTCCCGCCCAGCTTCTTCGAACCAGCCGTGCTCCTGCGCGAAGGCCCGCTCGCCCGGCGTCAGACCGCGGTACCGGCAGGGCGAGGGCTCGCCATGCTCAGCCCCGGTCCGGAGCCTGATCTCTTCCGCCCTTGCCCAGGCCCGATCAGGAACACCGTCCAGTCGAAGCCTGGCAGTTGTTCCATGGAGCCCGAGGTCAAGCCTGCCGTGTCCGGCTTTGATCAGGCGCAGACCGCTGATCCCGCGCAGGTCATCCCTGCCTCCGGACGAGAACAACCCCCAGGCGATCAGCTCGGCCAGTCCATCAGGGTCGGAGTCGGCCGCGAAGCGAATGACCGTCCGCTGCTCGCCCGGGATGACTCGCAGTACGCGGAGCGGCCGGGTGGTGTAGGTGCTCGGGTACTCCAACAAAGCCCGCAGGACTTGGCTGTCGAGGAACGCCTGGTCACCTCGAGCGAAGGGAATGAGTGGGCTTCCCGACGGAAGTCGATCGATACGTTCCTTGGCACCAGCCCAGGTTTCCCCGGTGTAGCGGCGGCACAGGTCGATCACGTCGTTCTTGGGCATGACAGGCTCCTTCGGCGCTGCCGGACCCAGCGCGGGAAAGAGTTACTGCCTGCGAAAACGAGACTGTGCGCCGTAGAGCAGTACTTGGAGGGCACCTGGGGCTTTCGACACGCTGCGCCATCGGTCCGGGCAGGCGCACGACGAGGGTTCCCTTCAACCCGGACCGAATCTAGCTGAGCCGGAGCGAGGCAGGCAAGCACGTCTCCCCGTGGTCTCTAGTTCGGCCCGTACTTCGCCGGTTCACGGAGTGGAATCCATCAACCCGAGGCAACATGCGCGCCCCAAGTTGATCTCGCACCTGACGGTTACGTGTCGCCAATTCCAGCTAAACGGCCGCCTTCAGGCGGCACAGCTTCTATGCTGGCTGGTGGCGCCTCGGCGCATCCGTGCTCTCCTCACCCCGCATGTCTCGGCAACGAGGCCGGGACTCCAGGAGGGAGGTTGGATATGACAGAACGCCAGCAGGGTCAGGCAGATCACGAAGGGCGAATGGCGGGGCTGGGAAGGCGGCTTCGGGATGTCATCCACCATCGCTGGTGGAAGAGAGTGGTCATGATCGCAATCACCGCTGTCGCGACATCCCTGGCTAACAAACTCGTCGGCCTTCTCTGACCCCTTCCCGGATCTGGTATATCCGGGAAGGGGAGCCCAGAGGTTCGCGGTTGCCGATCCCAGTACAGGGTCTACGTCTTGGGGCGTGGGCCCTGTCTGCTGTCGTCGCCTGCCGGTTCGACACATATAACTTGACTCTTAAGGCTATACACTGCCCGGACTCATAGAGTTAAGCAACGCCTTCCGGTGAAAAAGGCAGGCTGCTGCGTTCGCCGCCGCAACGAACCACGGGCCGTCCAAGTCCTCTCAGCTCACAAGCCGGTCCGGAGCCGGAAGGGCTCGCCCCGTTCGGCGCCGTTACTCCTTCCCAGTGAGAGCCCGACCGCGTCGGCAGACCAGTCGTTCACGGTGGTCTACTATCCGCAGTGCGGCTCGACCACCGCTCCCCGGAGACTTTCGGCCCCTTCCCTCCACGCTCGGGTGAACCGGTCATCTCAAGCAGATTTGTCCGCAACCACATGGGTCTCACACATGTACGTCCCGGGCCGAGGCGTATGGGAGAACCATGAGTCCGTCCAAGCTAGAAGCCGTTCAACTGCGCCGCCTCTACACCGGCGAGGTGTGGCAGCAGGCCCGCCGTCACATCGATCAGCTGCCAGCCGGAGCACCACCCGTCCCCGCCGCCGGGACCCCGGCCCAGGAATGGCTGGAAGCTCGGGTCCTCCTCGGCCTCCTGGAGCACCGGAACGTCTACACACGCTACCCCTTCGGCGTCACGGCCGTTCACCCAGATCCGACCGGCGTCACCCTGCGGGTGGAAAGCGAGCAACGCGCGGCCGAAATCCTCTTCAACCTGCTCCCGGCATCCGGGTCCAACGGCGAAGTCTGGGGAGTACCCGGGCTGCGCATCACCCGACGGCTCGCGACCAGAATCGAGCTACGGGTTCTCGGCCAGCCAGCACGCCTGTGGCTGACAGGGCTGCCCTCGACGGTCTGGCGCAGCGCCGAGAAGCTCATGCTCGAAATGTGGCTCGACGGCGTACAACTGTACTGGCGCTCATCTCCGCGCGCCTGGACTGATGCCGAGCGAGCGCACCAGGCCAGGTGGGACGACGAGGACGACCACTTCGTCCGCGTGCAGCGGCGTGGAGCCTGGCTGGGCAGTGGCCTTCTCCGCCGTCTCGGTCTGCTGCACACCGTCGCCAACACGTTCTTCGTGGACGGCTACCGCGGTTCAGCGTTCGACACGGTGCGCCTGATCCTGCGGTCCTCGCATGTCCTCGACCTGGGACCCGGACCGCACCACATTGCCTCGGCCCTGCTGGACCCGGTGTTCGGCCTGCCCCTTCACCTCAAGAGGTTCCGCGGCGACACCGACGAAAGCTACGGCAGCGACCAGCACTTCGTACTCGCAGACCCCCAGAAGACGGTCCTCCTGGAGCTGCGGACCACGCGCGAACGACCGCCCTCCCGCCTGCCGTCCGAACTCTGGGAACGCATCCTTCGCCGACTGCCCGACAAGGAACTCTTCGCTCCCCTGACACCCAGCACTCTCGCCGGGATGTGCGGCCTCGAAGTAAAGGAGTGAACCGCTGCCCTCCGCGTACACGGCACGATCGGGCCTGAAGGCGCGAAGCCCCTTTCATAGGCCGTCTGGATGATTCATCGGCCGGGCTCTCGTCTGAACGTGGGCCCGGTCGCTCTCTCCGCGTATGGTGCGACGCACGGGCCCAGCGAGGTCCTACCTCCGGCACGCCCACCCGACGGGGCGTGTGGAGATGAGCCAACTCGGCTGGCGTCGCAGCTCCGTACAGTTCGTGCACCGCGGAGGACAGCCGCGCATCCTGGGTCGGGACAGGGAGTCGCGGCGGAAAGCCTTCCGTGAAGAGTACCTGTGTCGAGCGACGCGCCGAGAAGCTCTGTCTGGCCACGGGAATGGCCTGGACCGACGCTCTCAAGCGCGTGAAGTCCCTTCCTCCGAAGTCGCCGCTGGTTCCCGAGGCGCACCCCAGCCAAGCCGTACTGGAGAGCTACGTCCTATCCGGCCTCGCCTGGCCATCGGTGGACACTCGTAACCCCTGGGGCATCCGCTCCGTCATCCCTCGCCCCGGCAGCATCGCCCTGACTTTCGAGAACGACGTCGTCCAAAGTCTCGCCTCGGAATCCATGGCAAAGGAATTGATCCGTGACCTCGTCCCCAGCTTCGACGAATATGGCGACGTCCGCGGCATCCCGGGCGCCCGATTCACTCCAGACAACGACGGCGTGCACGTCCAGCGAATCGGGATGCCAGGTTCCCTCTCGATCTTGGGCATCTCCGCAGAGGACTGGTCCACCGCGTTGACCCTCCAGATGGAAGAGGACAAATCGAGCGGCAGACACTACTGCCATGAACTCAGCCCTGGACGATGGCACCGCAGCGAAACGCCCTTCCGTGAACCCACCACCGACACCGTCCTCGGCCGACATCACTACCGGAAGAAGCCTTCAGCTTGGCTCGCCAGCGGCCTCCTCCGCCGCGCGCCACTGCTTCGGACCATCGGTTTGCCTCTGAGTACCACGGCCTGGACCAATCTCACCGACGACGGCGGCACGAAATGGATCATCGAATACATCAACGTGCCCCTGACCGAGGCACCGTGCTATCACCAGGGCTTCACGAACCTGCTGACGGACCCGGAATGCGGTCTGCCGATCATCGGCACGAACTTGGACTGCTCCTGCGGCCAACCGCCCGAGCACTACTGGGGCTGCCGGTTCTACGCCCGCAGCAGCACCGGACAGCCGGGCGCACTCCAAGTGCGCTTCTCCCGCCGCTCCGGTGACAGAGCCCAATCCTACGAGGCAGAACTGAACGACTATGAAACGCGCCGAAAGCTTTACCAGCCCATCCCCGCATACCTAACGCACCCACATGCCGAGGCACACCGACAACCGGCACCGATCCAGCCTCTATAGCAGTGGATCGCCGGTTGGCCAAACCGGCGATCCACCGCATCATTAGAGGTCCACCGCCACCCCAGTCCGCCCTCGTCGAAAGGCAGCACCCCGCTGACAACCGAATAGGCACGTAATACCCGCGCCCACCCTGTTCGACTGCCCCCGGGCTATGCCGCGTCGTAGCTGAGCCTGAACAGGTCCAGAGCGCGCTCCAGGTCGCGCTCCGTGCGCAGCTGCACCTCCAGGTCGCCCGTGCCATGGTGCCCCAGCCCCGTCACGTCCCGGGTGAACCCGGGAACGAGGTCAACCTCCTTCGGGTCAGCCTTGAGGTAGACAAGGAGCTTGGTCTTCTGCGGCGGGCAAACGCAGGCGAAGTTCTGCAGGAGCTGGTAGGCCCGGTAGTGCTTGCGCCGGACTCGGCTCACGCCGTCTCCCAGTCCGAGCAGTGCTTCGTCGACCGCCTGGACAAGATCGACCAGCACCGCGCTCTGCCCGGCGCCGTTCACCGGAACGGCCGCCGGTCGTCGAGTCCGCCATGCGGCCGGCACCCGGCCGGTGACGGAGGCCACCGTCTCCAGGCCGAGCAGATCGCTACCGAAGAAGCGGTAGCGGACCAGGTCGATGCTGCGCTGATGCTCGCGTACGGCGTGTACGTCATAGCGGGTGAAGTCGCCGGCGATGCAGATCAGCCTCGGTCCGCTCCAGAGCACCTGGGCCGCGGCCGTGCCCCCGAGCCGGTCGCGGACCAGGTGCTCGAACTCGGCCCGGTGGTCCATCAACCATGACAGGTAGAACAGCCCCTGGTGGATCACTCCTGCGTCGGTGCCGCGCTTGTACTCGACGATCACGGGAGCCCCGTTCTCATCGATGCCCAGGGAGTCGATCCGTCCGCCGTGGACCGGCCCTGTGCTGTACTCGCTCGCCAGGAACCGGACACCCAGCAGCGTCTCCATGTGCGCCTCGACGAAACCCTGCACATCTGCCTCAACCTCAGCAAGACGCGGCGTGATCTCGGCCACACCTCTCGTGGTCGTGTGGAACAGCTTCAGGCCCGACACCTTCCCCTCCTCGGCTAGGAGAACATCAACGCCGAGAAGGCACCGGTTTGTTTCCACCAGGGACTTCGGAGTCGTGAAGATGCTGTGAGATCCTACGCACGGCCTCGCCGGGAGACGCTTTGATCCCCGGCCGCCAGGGATCAGCGATTCCCCCATGTGTCCCCCGGGCTCCGGGGGACAGTGTAAGGAACCTGCGTTTGCGCAGGTCAGTCCCCGTAGCTCAGTGGATAGAGCAGGCACCTTCTAAGCGCCTGCTCTATCCCGTGCGTGACAGTCGTTGCGGTCAGTACGCCCTGTTTCCGCAGTTCAGCCCCGATTGTCAGACCCTCCCCGTAGCGTTGTGAGTCCTACTCGTGGCGGCTGCGGGGAGCACCAGTGGACGACGACCTTCAGATCGACAGCGACGAAGACCTCTTCCGTAACCCCGTCTACTACGAACCGGCCGGCCGCAACCTCGACCTGGACCGCGCCGACCTCGGCGTCCCGCAAGGCCAAGACCTCCTGAACGTGCTCCTGCGCATGCGAGGACGTGTCCCCGTCGAAAAGCGCGGGCTCATCTGCCCCGACTGCCGGGACCTCCGCAGCCGGCGCGTCCCCATGTACCTCGTCCAGCGTGACGGCGTATGGCTTGCCTCCCACTACCGGAAACCCGGGGAGAAGCCCATCAGCCACGAGTCCGACGAGCACCTCGCCCGCAAGGAACGCGTCGCGAAGGACTCCGAAGATCACGGCTTCCACGCCGACATCGAATCGCACACCGCAGACGGGCACGCGCGCCTCGATGTACGCATCAACGGCGCCAACGGCATCGTCCTGGGCTACGAGCCTCAGCTGAGCGCCCAGACAACCCGCGGAATGCGTGCACGGGAGGGGTTCCGGCGCCGCGGCGGTATTCAGTCGGTCTGGGACTTCGCCGACCCCGACCACGCAGGCATCGGCACCGTCCCATACGTCCGCACGCCCAACCTGCCGGCCTCCGTTATCCGCGTGCAGAAGAACCCCATCGCGGTCCAGGACGGCAACTTCGTCCTGGAGGAGGGCCAGTGCAGCCAAAACGGCGCGCTCACCCGGTGCCCGGAGAAGCCCTACGACCCGGAGAACCCCACCGACTCCGGGTACTGCGGGGGCTGGCACCGCGTCCTCATGCCCGCCCATCAGTCGAGCACCTTCACAGGGGAAGGCGGTTTAACCCTTACCCGGTTCATCGTGGAAGCTGCGGCCGGTGAGCGGATCCCGTTCCAGCGGGGCGGCCACCACGGTTGGCTCCCCGCACAGCAGTGGCAGCAGTACCTCGAGGCGAACGGGCCCGCCCTGGACGGCAAGGAGCGCCAGCCATCCGTACGACAGGGGGACCGGCGCGGCAGGTGCACCGAGGACCGTCCGACCTCGGAGGTGCGGGCTGAAACGAAGCAGAGACGTGGCAGCCGCGCGATCGTCCTCGAGTCCCGCACCCGGGAAACCGAGGCCGCCAGGCTTCCAGTCGACGCGTCGGGTCAAGCGATCCCACTCTGCCGCTACGGCTGCGGTCAGCCCGCAAGCCTTCCAGGACCCGAAGGACTGCCCGAGCACTTCTCGTGCCGCAGGAAGCATGAGGCGTGATCCATCGGCCACCGCTGACCGCCCCTGGCTGCATCACCTGGTGCCAGAGCCCCTTGCCCGGTTCGGGTGACGGATGTCGCGTTCCCGCCTGGCCGCCCGTCCGACGTGGAGAGGACAGCCACGTGAGCGGCACCCAGTTGTCCTGGGACGACGCCGAAGACGAGGTAGCGCTGGACGTCGTCGCGGACGTGCTGGGTGCGGCGCCCGAGGTGGCCGCTGTGGTACTGAGCCGTTTCCGCGAAGCGGCATCGGCCGCTGTCTTGTCGCGGATCGCGTGACCGCATGGTTCAAGGTCCGGCGGACGCACCAACCGCATCACCGGTTACGGGACAACCTCTGGTTCATCTCCGCACAGAGCTCGCCGGCGTGGGTCGATGCGTACCGATCGGGCGTCCTCAGAAGGAGCCTCAGGCCCCCCACTCCGTATAGTCTCCGATGATCCTGTCGCCGAGGTTGCACCATGCGACGCTCTCCGCGCTCGCCCATACCCAGGGACCGTAGTGCGTGTACTGGTAGCCGCCCAGGGTCTCGCACTTGATCACTTCACGGTACCGTCCCGAGTCGCACCAGGTTTTGTTCCCCTGATGGCCCGCGCTGCCGGTCACCCGTTGGCCCCAACATGAGGCCAGCGCGGAGTCGCTGGACGCGGGGAGGGCGGTCACCGACGAGCCGCTGTCCGCCACCGCGCTCGGTGCGAGCGTCATCGCTCCCCCCAGGACGAGCGCCGTTGAGGCCAATGCCTTTGCGATACGACCTTTGATCATGCAGATCTCCCAGGTGTCGACGAGATGTGTATGCGTCGCCGGCTCGCTCCGCCCGGCGGTTGATCGCTCGTTGACGACCGTAGGCGCAACCCGCGACCCGCGAGCACCCATATGCGCACCGTGACTCTCCAGTTCGTGCACGGTGCACAATTGGGACTGAACCGCACATGCGCACAGGGGGCTGGGAGCACATGGGCATGACCGACCGCAAGGGTTCCCGATTAAGGGGAACCGAGTCGTTCGAGGCAGTCGCCTCGGCCTTGTTCGCCCCGTTGCGGGTGACCGATCCCGGTCCGCAGGGGTTCGAAGCCGTGGTGGACCACGCGGTCATCGGACCCGTGGTCGTCGCCCGTATCCAGGCCACCGCCGCGACGGTGACGCGGGACAACCGCAGCATCACCTCCAGCGACGTGGAGTGGATGCATTTCACTCTGCACCGCCACGGCCCGGTCACGGCGACCCAGGACGACCGGACCACGGCCGTGAGACCCGGTGAACTGTTCGCCTGTGACAACACCCGGCCCTACCGGCTCATCGGTGCCGACCCCAGCGACATGACTGTGCTCTGCGTTCCCCGGGCAAGTCTGGGCAGGCACGCGAACTCCATCAGCCGGCGCACGGCGCTCCCCATATCCACTCAGGGCGGGATCGGCAGACTGCTCGGCCACGCCCTGTCCGCAGCCGACGAGGACCTTCCCCGTCAGCGTGTGTCACGTACGTATCTGGCCGACGCGCTCACCGCACTCCTCCTTGCCGCTTTCGCCGACACCACCCCCGAGCGGGCGTCCGTCGCCAGCGACCTTGCCGACCGTATCCGCGCCTACGCGCTGGCCCAGCTCGGCGACCCCCGCCTCAGTGCGGAACGAGTCGCGCACCAGCACCACATCTCCGTCAGGTACCTCCATGCGCTCTTCAAGGGCAGTGACCTGACCTTCGCCGCCTGGGTCCGCCATGAACGCCTGCTACGGATCCGCCGAGACCTTCTCGACCCCGCCTCCGCGGACATCTCCACGGCCACGATCGCAGCACGATGGGGAGTACACGACACCAAACACCTCGGCAGGTCCCTGAAACGCGAGTTCGGCGAATCCGTCAGCGACCTACGCCGCAAGCAAATGGACTGAGCGGCAGTACGCGCCCGCCGCTCACAGGCCGGATCCCACCCCGGCCCTCCCGCCTTGATCGGATCGCTGCGGCGGCGACGGGGTTTCAGGTCTGCCTGGGGAGGACGCCCGTGGAGGCGTCCTCCTGCTGTTTCGGGACGGGAGCCAGGGATGTGCAGCTCAACGTGCTCAGCTCGCGACGGAGCCGCTGGAGATCGTCGTCTTTGGCGGCCAAGATGGACAGCAGGAGCCGTTGTCGCTCCTTGAGCTGAGTGAGCTCGGTGTGTGTGCGGGCGAGTTTGCCGGTGAGCCGCTGGTTGAGGTCCCGCAGTCGGGTGATGCGGGCCTCGCGGGGGTCGGGCTGCTGGCCGGCTCGGCCCGCCAGAACCGCTGATCGGCCAGATCCCGGAAGCAGGGCGAGAAGTTGTAGCCGAGCAGCGAGAACAACCCGGAACACCATGTCGGAGTACGAGGCGTTGTCGGTGGCGACCATCTCCGGCCGCACCCCGGCGTCCAGGTTCAGCAGGGTGTCCAGGACGTGCAGCGAGTCGCGCGGGGTGCCCGGCACGACCATCTGCCCGATGCCCGCCACCTGATCATTGACCGCCTTCAACCACGTAATGCCGCGCCGCCACGCACTTAGGAGTCCTTGCAGAATGATCTTCGTGTGGCACGGTGGAGGGGTAGGCGACCTCGTTCTTCAGGAGTGAGGATGGCTCAGCCGAAGCCGTGGGAGATCAGTGACGAGCTGTGGGCGATGATCGAACCACTCCTGCCCAGACACGAACGCCGCTACCGGTACCCGGGGCGCAAGCGGATCGATGACCGTAAGACGCTGCAGGGCGTGTTGTTCGTGCTCTACACCGGAATCCAGTGGGAATTCCTCCCACAGGAGCTGGGGTTCGGTTCGGGACCGACGTGCTGGCGGCGCCTGGCCGAGTGGCAGGCGGCCGGCGTGTGGGGTGAGCTTCAGCAGGTTCTGCTGGACCGGTTGCGGGCGGCGGACCGACTGGACTTCTCCCGTGCCACGGTCGATGCCTCTCACGTGCAGGCCAAGCGGGGGCGAAGCCGCCCAAAAGTCGGCCCGAGTCCGGTTGACCGCGCACGGCCGGGCTCGAAACACCATGTGCTGACCGACGGGAACGGTATCCCGTTGCGGGTGTCGCTGACCGGCGCCCACCGCAACGACGTCACCCAGCTCCTGCCGCTGGTCGATGACCTGCCGCCGGTACGGGGCAAGCGGGGCCGCCCCCGCCGCAAACCGCGGGCGCTGTATGCCGACCGCGGGTACGACCACGACATCTACCGCCGACGGCTCCGCGAGCGGAACATCACCCCGAAGATCGCACGTCGCGGGCAGGCCCACGGCTCGGGACTGGGCCGGGTCCGCTGGGTCGCCGAATCCGCCATCGCCCATCTCCACGGCCCGCGCCGCTTACGTATGCGCTGGGAGTCCCGGGACGACATGCACGACGCGTTTCTCCAACTCGCTCAGTGCATGATCCTCACCCGCAGACTCCCATCTTTCTGAAAGCACTCCTTAGCGGCGCAAGCCGCCAGCCAGGCGTGGCGTGCCGACCGCCAGCCGCCACCTCAATTCGGAGCCACTGAACGGCACGGAGCAGGCACCTGTAGACGCAGAGATATCGCTTATCTGAGGCACCAATCACTGCGTATTGGGCCTCATAAGACGCGCAACCTCTCGGGCGGGAGCTTCGCCGTCAGTCGAGACTCAGGCCAAACCGATCAAGAATTTCTTCTGCCTCAACGATCCGATCTGCCTGCATATAGGAGACAGCCAAGTTCCCGTAGGCATTTATCGTTTGAGGATCGCCAACGCCCAGCAGCTGCTCGCATTCTTGCGCCACTCGCTCTTCCAAGTCGATTGCTTCGTCTACCCTGCCAGCCTGCCAATAGGAGGTGGCGAGGTTCCCACGGGCAGCAAGCGAGATCGGCTGGCCTCGCCCGAAAACTTCTTCAGCACTAGCGACGATCATCTCTTGAATCTCTATTGCCTCGCTAGTGCAGCCCACCTGGCGATAGATGACTGCCAGGTTCCCGCTGCTGCGCAGATAGTCTGACGGATCGGCCGTCCGTGAACCAGCATGTGCGGCGACGACCTGCTTCTGCAGCCTGATCGCATCGTCAATACGGCCCGCGATTCCATACGACGTGGCGAGAAGCTCCTGCGCCTGAAGGGTGTCTGCGTGGTGGGCGCCGACCGACCGCTCCCGACTGTCGGCAATCTTCTCTTCACATCTGATCGCTTGAGCCAGATTTCCCACGAAATGGTAGACCATCCCCAAGTTGCTGCAGGCATTGAGAGTCTCCGGGTGGTCAGCTCCTAGGACTGCCTCAAACTCGGCGACAGTCGGCTCCAAGAGCTGGATCGCCTCGTCAACACGCGTGGCACGCCAATAGTTGACCCCGAGATTACTGCGAGCGAGAAGCGTGGCAGGGTGCTTGTCACCTAGGACCTCCGCAGACTGGGCGACAACTACCTCCAGCAGGTTGATGGCTTCGCCAAAGAATCCTGCATTTCCGTAAGCGGCGGCTAGATTGTTTCCGAGATTGAGCGTACTGGGATTATCGGCCGCCAAGGCGTTGTCCCGCCTGATGACGCGGTTCAGCAGGGCGATCGCATCGCCTCCACGTCCGGCATTCCGGTAGTAGATCGCCAGGTTTACGAGCGCGTTCAGGGTATCCTGGTGCTTGGCTCCCTTACGTCGTTTGTACTGCGCGGCAACGTGCTTCTGAATGGCGATCGCTTCGTCGATGTTCCCAGTCCGCCAATTGGCAGTGGCTTCCCGACCGCGGACCGCCAAAGTTACGAAGTCCTTTTTCCCCAAGAGTCGCTGATAGTTGATGGAAAGCCGACGCCAGTACCTGAGAGCAGCTGGATAGAGGCCAGCCTGGAGAAGGCTGTCGCCGTGTCTAAAAAGTAGTGGGTGGACGATTGACGACCACCGGGGGACGCCGAGACAGGCAGACATGACTTCGACGTTGGCCCGCAGGACAGCACCCAGATCGGGGGCGTTGTGGTCTTCTTCCGGCCACAGCTCAAGCACTGCGTACGCAGCAGCTATCACGATCCCCGCCAGCTCTGGGACCGGAATGGTCTCCCGGGCGGCTCGGGCGGTCAGTGCGTGCAGACGTACGAGACGAGGGTCACCGTCGGACTCGTCGGTGAGTAGTCCGTACCGATGGAGCTGCCGCAGCACCGCCTGCGCGTCATCCGCAGTCACCGCCGGAGTGGGTCCGGAGGTCTCTGCACGGCGTTCGGCCAAGTACTCGGCAAGGGCCGTCGTGCCCCATAACGACCGCGGGTGGCCAGCAGGGTCGAGGAAGGCAGCCAAGCGGAGCGCTGGGATGGCAAGACCGACAGGGTGGGACGAGTTGGCAGCGTCAAGCGAAAGCAACAAGGCTGCGGCTACTGGCCGGCCGTATCCCTCGGTGTCCGCCTGACGTGGCAGTAGCAGGTCCAGCCGAGATTCCTGGTCGTTCACCCGGCGCAGGTATTCCGTGCAGGACACAGCCTCATTGATGACGTAGGCAGCAGCATGGGATAGCGCCAAAGGAAGTCGCCCCAGCTCCTCAATAACCGGCCCCACCTGGTCATCCATCAAGGGGGCCGCATCTTCAACAGTAAGACGGTCGTGCAGATAGGCCACAGCTTCAGACTTAGTGAAGGTATCGACATGGACGACAGATCGGTTGCCACCGGACAGCGCAGCCTCTCGGCGTCGGGTCGTGGCGAGTACTCGCCCGGTCTCCGTAGGTGAGGATGGCGGCCACCACGGAGCCATCGCATGGGGGTCGCTGATATCGTCAAGTATCAGGAGCCATGATCGAGTTGTGGTAGCGAGCCAGTCCAAAAGGGCTCGCGCGTCCGACTCGACGTCTTGGCCATGGGCGCCGGGAACGTGAATGCGGTACGCGGCTTGGGCATACACAGCCATTACCTGCTCAGGGTCCGCGGCACCAGCCCAAAGCACGAAGTCGATACCCTCGGTCAGCGCTTCACGGGCATAAGCGGCCACGATCTGCGATTTGCCCACTCCACCGCCCCCGGACAGCACCACGGTATTGCGGCTCTGAAGGGCGCAGTTAATCCGGCCACGCACTTCATTTCGGGGCTGAAAGGCAGAGGCAGTTACGGGCGGCACACCAACCCGCGCCGGCCAGGTCACCGGCTCACGAGATCCCGAGCTCGTGATGTTCAGCGTACCGATCGCCATGTACCCGGTGTTGGCGATGCTCCCAGCAGCAGCAGAGGCATTTCCGGTATGTCGGATCTCCGCCGACGCGGTAGGCAGCAGACCATCAGCGTTCGGTACCGGCCCGTGATAGCCGGTGGTTGCTGTTCCACCGCCCTGGGCCCTCGCGTCACCGGTCTCGGTGACGCTCACCGATTTCAATTCGCTGCCCATACCACGGGCCCTGGCACGAAACTTGAGTGGGTCACGCTTGCGGCGCCACTTCATCGACGAACCACGTTCCCCCCCTGCCGACGGTTCAGCTGTAGTCGATGCCGGTGCTCGCGTTGCTGCCGGGACCACACGCCGCTGCGTTTCCAGTCCGTTCCGCTGAGGCTGTTCCGCTGCCAACTCCGCCAGGTCGCCGCACGCCAGTGTGGGCGCTGCCGCCGCCAGTAGCTGCGGCCGAGCCTGTATGGACAGAAGAATCCTGGGGCCCCGTACGCGCAGCTGCCCGCTGGTACAACGCCCACACCAAACCAGCAACGCCGGTGGCGGCCTGCACTGAAGCTCCAACCAACTGACCCGCATCAGGGCCATCGAGTAGCCAGATCAAAGGCGTGGACAGAATGATCGCTACTGCGACGGTTACCGTCGCGATCTTCCAGCCGTACGACATGATCTCCCCCTCACTGCACCCACCCAGACGCGGCGCATCTGCCCCAACTCATATCAGATAGCTGCCGCAAGGTTGCCCGATGCGGCACTAGGCCGAACCAGACAACCAGGTCCTGGAGGCACGGCGACGGCAATGTACCCGCGGATCCCCGGTTACCGAAACCGGGATCCACCACATCCTTAAGAAGCCGTTGTCTTACTGAACATGATCGCCGTGTTTCCGCTGGTGGGGATGGGCGTCTCTCTGGCGAGGCAGGGATGAGGCGTCGTGTTGCCTCTTGATCGTGTGGGGAGTTTCGATGGCGTCGGTACTGGGTCTGCTGGAGTCGAGAGAGTCGGCTGCTCGGGAGCGGATTGAGCGGTTGCGGGAGGAAGCCGCCCGGGTCGCGTCCGAGCTGGAGGATGCCGAGGTGGTGCTGGAGCGGCTGGTCATCGCGCGGGAGACGGTGAGCGATGTGCTGGCCGGGCCGGTCCGGCCAGACCAGGACGCGGAAGTGGGCGCCCGGGAGGCGGTCTGCGTGCTGCCGGATCGGGGAGCACGGACGGGGACGGTGGTGCCGCAGTGGCGGGAAGGTCTCGCGGCGGAGGTCCTCGCGCCGGACTACCAGCGGATCATGGCTGTGCTCGCCTCGCGAGCCGACGCCGGCGGGATGCGGGCCGGTCAACTGGCCGCCGCCCTGGGGCTGGAGGCGGTTCCGGCGAAGGTGGAAGGGCTTCGTTCGAAGCTGAAGCGCCTGGTGGAACGCGGCTGGGCGGCCGAGTCGGCGCCGGGAGTGTTCTCCGCGAAGGGCGGGTCACCGGTGGCGGTCGCCGTCTGAGCGCGGGGCACGGTGGTGCCGGGCCAGACGACGCCCTATGAGCATGGTCATCGACCACATCACCATCGCTTCGTGGGTGGCGGGCAGCCTCTCGTAGTCACGGACCAGACGGCGCGAACGCATCAGCCAGGCCAGGCTCCGTTCCACGACCCAGCGCCGGGGCAGCACCACGAACCCGGCCGTATCGTCGCTGCGTTTGACGATGGTCAGGGTGAGGCGGAGATGATCGCGGGCCCAGCCGAGGAGCTGTCCGGCATAGCCGCCGTCGGCCCACACCAGGCGGATGCGACGATGCCGTTGGCGCAGGCGCTCGAGGACTGGCCGGGCCGCGTCGCGGTCCTGCACGCTGGCCGCGGTCACCGTGACGGCCAGCAGCAGTCCGAGGGTGTCCACCACCAGGTGCCGCTTGCGACCCATGACCTTCTTGCCCGCGTCGTAGCCGCGTGAGACGGCCGGCACCGTCGCGGCCACGCGCAGAGACTGTGAATCGAGGATCGCGGCGGTCGGCTCCGCATCTCTGCTCTCCGCCTGACGCACCCGGCCGCGCAGCCGGTCGTGGAACTCGCTGATCAGCCCCTGGCGTCGCCAGCGGCGGAAGAAGGCGTAGACCCGGTCCCATGCGGGGAAATCGGCCGGGATCGCCCGGCACTTGATGCCGTTGTCGAGCAGGTAGCGGACCGCGTCCAGT
The DNA here is from genome assembly GCF_040629205.1 of Streptomyces sp. NPDC005962. Lineage (NCBI taxonomy): Bacteria > Bacillati > Actinomycetota > Actinomycetes > Kitasatosporales > Streptomycetaceae > Streptomyces > Streptomyces sp. NPDC005962. The sequence continues at coordinate 146,982 of NZ_JBEXVE010000024.1, forward strand.
ATCTGCCGCTGGCAGTAGCCTTCCGGCTGTCCGCCCCGCCCTTCCAGCCAGGCCGGCACCGGCAGTGACGGCCGCACGGCCGCCCATTCGGTATCCGTCATGTCCGAGGGATACCGTCGCACCCGTTCCGGCCGGTCAGCCGCGTTCCCGTACACGTGAGCGGCACAGTCACACGACCGTGCCGCCGGGTTGGACTCTGAGGGCGACAGCACATAGAACTGCGGCAACAGGGCCTCCTGCCACTCGTATGGATTCGCACCCACGAGCTACCAAGAGGCCCTGTCTTCATGCCTCGACCACCGGAAGATCACCCGACCAGGAACCCTGTTCGACCAGCCTCATCTTCCGCTCGATACGACAACGGCTTCTAAGAGATCCACCGCCAGCCCCAGACCCTCACGTCGAGAGGCAACACCACCACGACAGTTGGGATGGGGCCGGGTCAGGCACAGCCGGATCAGGGCCTGCCGGGGGAGGTCGAAGCGCCCGTCGGTGCGGATGCGGAGGAGCAGGTGGGCGAGCATCGAGGACGACAGTGGGGTGCCCTTGAGGGCTGCTTGTAGGAGTTCGCGTTGCGCCCAGACGGGGCGGCAGTCACCCGGAGAGCCATGGAGCTGACAAGTACCCCGCCGGGGGATACAGATCCTCTTCGGCACCGCTCGCGACGCTGGCTGAGTCAACACGTCGATCAATCGTCTGTTTTCATGATCCGGGCCATCTGCGGGCCGGATCACCGCCGTCCGGTCCCACGGCAGCCGTTTTGGCTGGTCAATTGAGGGGTAGCCCGTGTACCACCAGCAGACGAAGAACCTGCTGACAGGCTTCTGTCCCCTGCGGCAATCGCTCAGCGTGCCTACGGATACGGCTCAATCGACTGGCTCTACCTCGCCACGGACCCGCGGCGCGGGGGCATCGCTGGGGAGAATCTGGGGAGCAAGAGCGCTGCTGGGGAGCGGGGGGGGAGAATCGACTGCGTAACGCGATACCCACCTGAAAGACCCTGCAAGAAGCATCAGCGCCGGTCAGAGATTTTCATGGGCGCATCGACGCAGGTCAGCGCCACCCGGTAGACGACTTCATGACGAAGTTGTGCGGACCGCCTTCCCGAGACCACGATCAATCAGCGTCGCCGCCGCTAATACCGGCAATCGACAGGCACCTCGTTGTTCCACATACGCGTTCCCTTGCCGACGGTCGTTTCGTCGGCACAGGCGGCGGTGAAATGCCAGGACCACGATGCTGCTCTGCAATCAGAACACGAACTTGGGGGGCACGGGACTGGCGCAACCATGAGACTCCCGTTCCGCAAGCCCGGCGGTGACTACACCGATCTCCGGACTCACCCACGCCCACACCACGGACGACGCTCACGGGGGCGCCGATGTCCACGAGCTTCTTCGGTTTCGACACGGAAAGGCGCCACGCCCCGAATCCCCACACCCGCCGCAGCCACGCACCTCACATCACGCAGAGTTACACCGCGATCAGAGGTAACCGGCGTCCTAAACGTCCACGAGACCCGGCAGGTCGGTTCCCACGCCTCCTGATCCATCGTCAGCAAAGTCAGCATTGGGTCAGCATCAGACCCGCTACCTACCGCTCAGGACCGCCGCCAAGCGCCAAGATCTCAAACCGCCAGAACCCAGCCCCGGAGCCAATGGCCCACAGCACGCCTAAGCGCCGCCTTGTGGACATCCCACAAATCTGGCGCCTACCCGGGCAGCGGAAAAGGTGACACACTCCGGCCGCTTTCTTCGGACAGACATCCCGGCGTCGAGCACATCGTGTAACTATGACCGGGCGATGCCGGGACGACCGAGGGGGAAGATCCCCAGACCTCTCGTCGCTGCCGCCTCGCACAAGTCTCGATGCGTGCGACAGGAGTGGAACACCGTATGCCCAGCCCTTCCGCCACCCAGCCCACCGCCCAGATCGGCGTCACCGGGCTCGCCGTCATGGGCAGCAACCTCGCCCGCAACTTCGCCCG